>NZ_SNYJ01000043.1 GCF_004363045.1 Aureibacillus halotolerans | reverse complement strand
TGAAGAAAGGAAAAGACGCCTTCCTTAATGCCGGCCATTAGCAGTGGCGCGACGGAAGACGTCCCTCAAACAATATGATTATTGTTAATGATTATATCATAGTGGAATCCGCCGAGAAAGGCGTTTTTTATTAAATGTGCAGAAAAGGTTCCTTGTCCCTGTTGTAATCATCAGGCCTACAAGGTCATCGGTTCAAGAGAACGAAAGGTAAAAGATGAAAGAAGCATAGCCAGAACGTTTATCATCAGAAGGCTGCGTTGCCAGCAGTGTACAAAGATTCACCACGAGCTGCCTGATCTGATGATTCCATATAAACGTTACGGTACAGAAGTCATTGAAGAGACTATTTTTCAAACGACCCACCTAACGGTGGCAGCCGATGAATCTACGATTTACCGGTGGAGGAAATGGTTCTCTGAGTTGATAGATTACTGGCTGTTTATTCTTCAATCCTTACGGATTCAACTTGAGCCGAATGAGACCTCAACAGATGACCTGTCCAGTCGCCTGTTGCCTGTACATAAACGAGTTGGACAATGGTTTGGCACAGCGTGCGGATGGCTGGGGAAAATTGTCCATCCAGTTGCGAATCATCATTTTTGGATACATACCCGTTCTGCGTTTTTGTCCACTTATCCATAATTTACACTTCTATTATCAAAAAAGGAGTGTGACCCATGGGAAGAACAAAAGCAGAAGAAAAAGCAACGAATCGCTTTCAAATGATTGTGCCGTTATTAAATGAAGAACTGGATAACCAGGAGCGAGGCAGACTCATCAAGCAAATTTGTTTGAACCACGGACTTTCAGCGCGCACCATTCGTCGCTATCTCTCGCAATTTAAGGAGAACGGCTTTGAGGGGTTAAAACAAAAGCCGTATCGTTCAGCTCCAGAGGAACGACAGGATAAAGTGCTTGAACAGGCGATTTTACTGAGACGTGAAGTGCCAAGCAGGAGTATTGCCTCCATTATACAAATCCTCGAGTGGGATGGCCTTGTAGAAAAAGGTGTAC
>NZ_SNYJ01000042.1 GCF_004363045.1 Aureibacillus halotolerans | reverse complement strand
GAGGTCACACCCGTTCCCATGCCGAACACGGAAGTTAAGCTCTTCAGCGCCGATGGTAGTTGGGTTTCCCTGTGAGAGTAGGACGCTGCCGGGCAGTTACATAAATGATTGTAACTCAATAGTTTTTGGAGGATTAGCTCAGCTGGGAGAGCACCTGCCTTACAAGCAGGGGGTCGGCGGTTCGATCCCGTCATCCTCCACCATGCTTTGCCGGTCTAGCTCAATTGGTAGAGCAACTGACTTGTAATCAGTAGGTTGGGGGTTCAAGTCCTCTGGCCGGCACCATAAGAGCCATTAGCTCAGTCGGTAGAGCATCTGACTTTTAATCAGAGGGTCGGAGGTTCGAATCCTCCATGGCTCATTTTTACACACGCGGGTGTGGCGGAACTGGCAGACGCGCTAGACTTAGGATCTAGTGTCCTTGTGACGTGGGGGTTCGACTCCCTTCACCCGCACCATTTATTCACAATTAATTGAATGTCTGCGGAAGTAGTTCAGTGGTAGAACATCACCTTGCCAAGGTGGGGGTCGCGGGTTCGAATCCCGTCTTCCGCTCTACTTACTTCTTAAATGAAGCGCCGGGGTGGCGGAACTGGCAGACGCACAGGACTTAAAATCCTGCGGTGGGTTACCACCGTGCCGGTTCGAATCCGGCCCTCGGCACCAAAAAATATGCGCCCGTAGCTCAATTGGATAGAGCGTTTGACTACGGATCAAAAGGTTAGGGGTTCGACTCCTCTCGGGCGCGCCATATTGTTTTACTTCGGGAAGTGGCTCAGCTTGGTAGAGCACCTGGTTTGGGACCAGGGGGTCGCAGGTTCGAATCCTGTCTTCCCGACCATTTTTGGGGCCTTAGCTCAGCTGGGAGAGCGCCTGCCTTGCACGCAGGAGGTCAGCGGTTCGATCCCGCTAGGCTCCACCAAATTGTCCTTTGAAAACTGAACAGAAGTCAAATGCAAAAAACGTGCCATGTTGAAAGACATGTAAAATAAATCCCGTTGATTTTACTTAAATCAAC
>NZ_SNYJ01000041.1 GCF_004363045.1 Aureibacillus halotolerans | reverse complement strand
TGGTGGCGTTTTTAGACGACGCGACACGATACCCTCTGCATGTGTCATTCTATCCCATGCTTGATGCGCGTTGCGTTGAAGACGCTTTTCGGGAAGCTGTCAGAAAGCATGGGGTTCCTGAAAGTGTGTACTTTGATAACGGCAAACAGTACCGCACGAAATGGATGGCTAGGACCTGTTCCAAGTTAGGTACGCGGCTTCTTTATGCCCGTCCCTACTCGCCTGAATCAACTGGAAAAGTCGAACGTTTTAATCGAACATTTGAAGAGTTTATCAATGAAGTGAGACTAGAAGACCCTCAAACGATTGAAGCGTTAAATCAATGGTTAGGCGTATGGCTGGATGAGCGTTATCTCCATAAGCCACATCGGGCTCTAGGGAAAGGCGTCACACCGTTAGAGGCTTATCGCAGGGAAGGTACGCCTATTCGTCACGTTTCAGCCGAAGAGCTTGCCCACGCCTTTCTGCATTCAGAAACAAGAAAGGTCGATAAAGCTGGCTGCATCAGTTTTCAGGATAAAAAATATGAAGTTGGGGTCCATTTTGTTGGATGTAAAGTTGAAATCACCTATGATCCTCAGGATACGAATGAATTAACCGTAGATTATCCAGGCTTTGATAGCTGGAAAGCAAAAAGAATGGTGATGTCAGAGAGAACAGGGAAAAGACCCTCTCTTCCAGAGAAAATGACGAAGGAACCTGCCGGTTCTTCAAGACTTCTTCAAGGAGCTAAGAGACCTAATTTAGAGAGAAAGGCAGCTGCCATGACACCTCCTGTTCCAGCCGTGAGTTTCCGTCATATAGGAAAAGGAGGAACGCGTCATGTTTGAGTCCTTCTTTGAGATGCGCCAAACCCCATTTTCCCGCAGCATTCCAACGACTGAGTTATATGAATCCACTCAGCTCGAAGAGATTATTGGGCGACTGAACTACGCCGCAGAACGTCAGCTTTTCGCTGTCATGACCGGTGAGTGTGGACTTGGAAAAACGACAGCGATTCGCAGGTTTACAGACCAGCTGGATCCATCCGATTATAAGCTGCTCTATTTATCTGATTCTAAGCTGACACCGCGTCACTTTTATAAAGGAATGTTAGAACAGCTGGGCCTTGAAGCAAAGTTCTACAGGGGTGATGCCAAGCGCCAATTGCATCGTGAGATTGAATTGATGAAAGGCATCCATAAGTTAACGCCTGTGGTTGTGGTTGATGAAGCCCATCTGCTTGATCGTGAGATGTTAGAGGAAGTTCGTTTCCTTTTGAACTTTCGGATGGATGCGCAAAGTCCAATGGCCTTAATTATGGTGGGACAAACTGAATTTTGGGACCGCCTTCAGCTACAAACCTTCGCAGCGATACGACAGCGTATCGATATCCAGTTTAAGCTAGATCATCTGGATCGTGCCGAAACCGAGCATTATATGAATAAGCATTTGC
>NZ_SNYJ01000040.1 GCF_004363045.1 Aureibacillus halotolerans | reverse complement strand
CTCCATTGTAAAGGGTTTTTTCATTATATAACGACTTGTTTATTGAACATTCTTTGTATTTTTAATGATCAGTACCTTTTAATGCAACGCTAGTGTTACAATATATATTATATGAAGGAATGCTTTACTATTTATACTGAAAATAAATATACCAAAGATCTAAAATCTTTGGCACCCTTGCTTCTCCATTATATACGGTTGAGAGCTGGTTAGAAATTCGTATATATAATTAAAAGGGATCCCTCCGTCATCGGAGAAACCCTCTATACCAGTATCAATATTAAGAATCCTATTCATGATTGGCGTCATCATCTTGAGGAATACTTATTTGAACTATAAATTTCATAAGCAAAGTATCCAAATAGTAAACCTATTCCAGACCCTAAGCTAATTCCATTCAGAAAAGCAATTTGAGAATACATGCTGAAAAACAAACTAACAACAGTACCTATTAACATTCCAAATGGTATCAAACTATCCAATAACATTTGTGAATTTTTCGATTTTTTCTTTCCTAAAGTACCTTGTTTGTACTTATATTGAAGCCTTTTTATCACAAATATTACAATTGCAGACACAATAAGCAGGGGGGTTATGCTAGATAAAATTTCTATATAAATTTTGACGTTAAACCCTCCAATCCTCTATAAATCAAATTCATAAAACAACTGGGCCTTTTGATAACTCATCTTATTATATCAGGGCCTTTCTTTTTCGTGAACAAAACAATTGTTTGCAAATTCATAAATACGCTGATCTTTCGTTTGAGTGAAAAATTGAAGCTTTACGACAAAGATGTCGTCATATGCTTTAAATTCTTTGCTATCTATCGCATTTAAAATCGCTCGGTACACATTTTTGATGATCTATTTTTATGTTTAGTTATAGTAACTTGGCAGTCTCTTCCAAAGAAAAGTGCCTTGATGAGATTCATGTGCCTCAGGGCAGAGATTTGCCTCCGGCTTCTTTCAGATTGCCAGTCATCCCGGACACCATTGCGGTTGGCTAGCGGTTATAATCCTAAAGCTTGTGCACATTACCAGGCATACCAAAAAAGAGTCCCTCCATCAAAGGAGAAACCCTTCTATACCAGTCCTTCTATGAAAGCTTCCAAGCGGATTCGAACCGCTGACCCCCACCTTACCATGGTGGTGCTCTACCGGCTGAGCTATGGAAGCATAAAAATGGCTCCACAGGCAGGATTCGAACCTGCGACCGATCGGTTAACAGCCGATAGCTCTACCACTGAGCTACTGTGGAATAGTAAAATGTGCCCGGCAACGTCCTACTCTCGCAGGGAAAACCCAACTACCATCGGCGCTGAAGAGCTTAACTTCCGTGTTCGGCATGGGAACGGGTGTGACCTCTTCGCTATCGTCACCAGACACTTTTATTTAATTGATATGAAGAATTGTATCGTTTTTCTTGTCGAAAAGCAATAGGATCATCCTTCAAAACTAGATACCGACACACACGGTTGAAACAAAAATCAATTGAAGAGAAGGCCTCGATCGATTAGTATCCG
>NZ_SNYJ01000038.1 GCF_004363045.1 Aureibacillus halotolerans | reverse complement strand
TCCTTCAAAACTAGATACCGACACACACGGTTGAAACAAAAATCAATTGAAGAGAAGGCCTCGATCGATTAGTATCCGTCAGCTCCACGTGTCGCCACGCGTCCACCCCGGACCTATCTACCTCATCGTCTCTGAGGGATCTTACTCACTTAACGTGATGGGAAATCTCATCTTGAGGGGGGCTTCATGCTTAGATGCTTTCAGCACTTATCCCTTCCACACGTAGCTACCCAGCGATGCTCCTGGCGGAACAACTGGTACACCAGCGGTGTGTCCATCCCGGTCCTCTCGTACTAAGGACAGCTCCTCTCAAATTTCCTGCGCCCACGACGGATAGGGACCGAACTGTCTCACGACGTTCTGAACCCAGCTCGCGTACCGCTTTAATGGGCGAACAGCCCAACCCTTGGGACCGACTACAGCCCCAGGATGCGATGAGCCGACATCGAGGTGCCAAACCTCCCCGTCGATGTGGACTCTTGGGGGAGATAAGCCTGTTATCCCCGGGGTAGCTTTTATCCGTTGAGCGATGGCCCTTCCATGCGGAACCACCGGATCACTAAGCCCGACTTTCGTCCCTGCTCGACTTGTAGGTCTCGCAGTCAAGCTCCCTTGTGCCTTTACACTCTACGAATGATTTCCAACCATTCTGAGGGAACCTTTGGGCGCCTCCGTTACTCTTTAGGAGGCGACCGCCCCAGTCAAACTGCCCACCTGACACTGTCTCCGTACCGGATCACGGTACTGGGTTAGAAGGTCGATACAGCCAGGGCAGTATCCCACCGGCGCCTCCACCGAACCTAGCGGTCCGGCTTCAATGGCTCCTGCCTATCCTGTACAAGCTGTACCCACATTCAATATCAGGCTACAGTAAAGCTCCACGGGGTCTTTCCGTCCTGTCGCGGGTAATGCGCATCTTCACGCATAGTATAATTTCACCGGGTCTCTCGTTGAGACAGTGCCCAAGTCGTTGCACCTTTCGTGCGGGTCGGAACTTACCCGACAAGGAATTTCGCTACCTTAGGACCGTTATAGTTACGGCCGCCGTTTACTGGGGCTTCAATTCAGCGCTTCTCCCCGAAGGGATAACGCCTCCTCTTAACCTTCCAGCACCGGGCAGGTGTCAGCCCCTATACGTCGCCTTGCGGCTTTGCAGAGACCTGTGTTTTTGCTAAACAGTCGCTTGGGCCTAGTCACTGCGGCTCTCTCGGGCTTGCACCCTAACAGAGCACCCCTTCTCCCGAAGTTACGGGGTCATTTTGCCGAGTTCCTTAACGAGAGTTTTCCCGAACATCTTAGGATTCTCACCTTGCCTACCTGTGTCGGTTTACGGTACGGGCACCTATTTTCTCACTAGAGGCTTTTCTTGGCAGTGTACGCACAGGAACTTCGCTACTATAATTTCGCTCCCCATCACAGCCCCACGTATATGAATGCGGGATTTGCCTCGCATTCCGTCTCGCTGCTTGGACGCACTCTTCCATCCGTGCGCTTCCCTGCCTTCCTGCGTCCCCCCATCGCTCAAACGAAAATGAGGTGGTACAGGAATCTCAACCTGTCTTCCATCGCCTACGCCTTTCGGCCTCGGCTTAGGTCCCGACTAACCCTGAGCGGACGAGCCTTCCTCAGGAAACCTTGGGCTTTCGATGGAGGAGATTCTCACTCCTCATTCGTTACTCATACCGGCATTCTCACTTCCAAACGCTCCACCTGTCCTTACGGTCAGGCTTCTCTGCCCTTGGAACGCTCCCCTACCGCGAACACCTAATGGTGTTCACCCACAGCTTCGGTGATACGTTTAGCCCCGGTACATTTTCGGCGCAGAGTCACTCGACCAGTGAGCTATTACGCACTCTTTCAATGGTGGCTGCTTCTAAGCCAACATCCTGGTTGTCTGGGCAACTCCACATCCTTTTCCACTGAACGTATACTTGGGGACCTTAGCTGGTGGTCTGGGCTGTTTCCCTTTCGACGACGGATCTTATCACTCGCCGTCTGACTCCCAAGGCAAAGCATGCGGCATTCGGAGTTTGACTGAATTCGGTAACCCGGTAGGGGCCCCTCGTCCAATCAGTGCTCTACCTCCGCAGCTCGTTCCTTGAGGCTAGCCCTAAAGCTATTTCGGGGAGAACCAGCTATCTCCGAGTTCGATTGGCATTTCACCCCTACCCACACCTCATCCCCGCGTTTTTCAACACGCGTGGGTTCGGGCCTCCAGAGAGTGTTACCTCCCCTTCACCCTGGACATGGGTAGATCACTCGGTTTCGGGTCTACGACCTTGTACTCATTCGCCCTATTCAGACTCGCTTTCGCTACGGCTCCGCCTTCTTCAGCTTAACCTTGCACAAGAACGTAACTCGCCGGTTCATTCTACAAAAGGCACGCCATCACCCAT
>NZ_SNYJ01000037.1 GCF_004363045.1 Aureibacillus halotolerans | reverse complement strand
TGTAACTGCTAAAATAAAGTGAACAGTTTTTGCTCGTTTCCATTGAACACTTTTTCACCAAAAATCATTCTCTCCTGTAAACTGATTCTATCAGCTTGTAGGAGGAAGTTCATGGAGGAAAAGCTAATGGTATTTTTAGAAGTTCATCAATTGAGGAATCAAAGATTAAAGGTGTCTCAAATCGCGAAAAGGTTGAGGATCTCTCGAACCACTGTCTACAAATATTTAGAAATGACGTTTGAAGAGGCGGTGGACGAATTCGGTCAGAACGATCGTAAGAAGAAATTAGATCCCTATCGAGATTGGATCATCAACTGGTTGAAAGAATTCCCTTCCTTGAGTGGAGCGCAAGTATATGATTGGCTCCAGGAGAAGTTCCCAAAAATTCAGGTCGGAGAGAGCACAGTGCGCCGATATGTCAATGAAATACGCGAGCTGTATCAAATTGAGAAGACGGAAGTATCACGGGACTATGAGTCTGTGAACGAACTACCACCTGGAAAACAGCTACAAGTCGACTGGGGGCAGACCATCCAAAAAACGGTGCATGGAAAAGAGGTACGATTATATGTCATCGTGTTCGTCCTAGCGCACTCACGTCAAAAATATACATGGTGGCAAGACCGCCCTTTTACAACGGAAGATGCCATCCGATGCCATGAACAAGCATTCCAATACTTTGAGGGGATACCAGAAGAGATCGTCTATGATCAGGACAATCTAATTGCGGTGAGTGAAAATGCGGGAGACTTGATCTTGACGTCTGCGTTCGAACGATATACCCACCAACGAAAGTTCCGAGTGTATCTATGCAGGAAGGCAGACCCTGAGTCTAAAGGGAAGGTAGAGAATGTCGTAAAATACGTGAAGAACAACTTCGCGAGAAACCGTGTGTTTTCATCGTTGGAAGACTGGAATGAACGAAGCCTCAAATGGCTAGAACGCACAGGAAACTATAAGGTACACAACACAATAAAAAAGAGACCTTTCGAAGTGTTTCTCCTAGAAAAGCAACACTTACGAACGATCTCTCACACACTTTCTTCAGAAAGCCATACTGAAAGTATACCAAGGAACGTCCACAAGGACAACACTGTGCATTATCAATCGAATCGTTACTCAGTGCCGATTGGAACATACGCCAAGCAAGCGATCGTCCGCTTACATATCACGGATCAGTCACTAAAGATCTGTGACCCTTCTACAGGGGAAGTCATTGCGGACCATATTCTTTCTCGGGAAAAAGGAAAGTTGATCAAAAACAGCAATCATTCTCATGAGCGTTCCAAGTCACTCAATCACTTAAAACAAGAAGTGATTACTCTTCTCGCCCATAACCTGGCGGAATACTACATAGATAAGATAAGCGCGACCTACGGCCGTTATCGTCGTGAACAGTTCTCGTTGATTAAGAAAGTGACGCAAGAAAGTCCTGAATGGATCGATCATGCGCTTGAGAAATGTGTGTGTGAAAACTTATATAGCGCCAATGCTTTTCGCGATGTCGTCGACTTTTTGAAACGATCAACTGTCGAGGTTGCCACAAGAACCGAAGAGGCTATTACAAAACCAGTCGATATTCCAATCCAAACAAGAGATATGACGGAATACCTCCAACTGATGGGAGGAAAAACGTCATGAGTAAGAGCGTCTCTGAAATTCAACAGGCATTCCGACAGCTAAGGCTAGCCGAGACTGCGGATGGGTTCCCAGAACTCCTCCGCAAAGCAGAACAGACTTCTTGGACCTATCTGGAGTTCATAGAACAGCTAACGACATTAGAGCTAAGAAAGCGTGAAGAAAAGAGCATTGAGAAGCGTTTAAATTGGGCTCGATTCCCGTATCATAAACCGATACAAATGTTTCAATTGGAGGAACAGGCAGCGATCACGGAACGGCAGTTAAATCAATTGCGCGAATATGAATGGTTGGAACAGAACTATAATCTTATATTGCTTGGCCCGCCAGGGGCGGGGAAAACATTACTCTCGGTCGGATTAGGCATTGAGGCGATCCATAAGGGATTTCAAGTGTATTTCGTAACAATGGGAGAGTTGATTCAGTTATTGAAGACTGAGGAATATGTACATAAGTCCAAGGTCCAGCTGAAGCGCTTGCGAGCATCCGATCTGGTCATCATCGATGACGTGATGTATATGGCATTGGATCAGCGCGAAGCCACGTTCTTTTTTCAACTGATTCATCAACTATATGAACAGTGCTCGCTGATTTTAACGTCTAATCGCAGCCCTGAGGAATGGACAGAGATCGTCGGTAACCAAGGAATGATGACAGCCATATTGGACCGTCTACTGCATCGAGTGGAGGTCATCCACATGAACAATGAGAGTCATCGATTAAAGCATCAGCAGAAGATATTTAAAGACTAAAAAGTGTTCATCGTTAATGAGCAAAAAATGTCCAATTGGGGTTGACGGTTACA
>NZ_SNYJ01000036.1 GCF_004363045.1 Aureibacillus halotolerans | reverse complement strand
TTGATTACAGCCAGCCAATGTTACCACCCTCGCCATGTTTTTTACCACTGTTCGCCAATGAATTTACCATGCATCGCCACCGAATTGACCAACGAATGTAAAAAGCCCTACAGATTAGTATTTTAATAATCGTGTAGGGCTGTCTTCATTGATCTGTCACACGTCCCTGCCTAATCCATGGCGCTCACGCATAGAAATCTCTCCGTCTAAGAGAATCTGATAGGAATCATGAATAATACGGTCTAAAATCGCTTCCGCAATGGTTTCATTCCCTAGTTTTATATGCCACCCACTAGGATCGATTTGTGAACAGAAAATCGTTGAAGCTATTTTATGACGAGCTTCTGTGATTTCTAGTAGAATAGATGCCTCATCTGCTGATAAATCTGTCAGTAGCCATTCATCAAGGATGAGGAGGTCCACTTTCGTATATTTTTTGATGCCTTTCCGATAGCTTCCGTCTGAAGCTACTTTGGCGAGTGTTAATTCATCCAATAATTCTGGTAAGCGAATGTAGGAGACATTATAAAACTGCCGACAGGCAGATACCCCTAAAGCAGTGGCTAGGAATGATTTCCCTGAACCAGTAGGTCCTTTCAATATGATGTTGTGACGGTCTTGTATATAGCCACCGCTTGCCAACTTCAAAATCAACTTTTTATCTAATCGTCGATCTTCATGATATTCCATATCTTCAATACACGCCTGGGAATTCATAAAGGCGGCTTTTTTGATTAAACGCTGAAGCTTATTGCTTTTCCGGCGGGAATGTTCTAAGTCGACGAGTAAACTAAAACGATCTTCAAAACTCAGCTTTTGAAATTCTTTATTCAATGCTTGATCCTTATAGGCTTCTGCCATACCACTCAATTTCATTTCGTGAAGTTTTGTTAGTGTTTGTTCATTCATCATTTATTTGTTCCCCCATAATAAGTAGCTCCACGTGTAAAACCATAAGTGTTCGTATTGATTTCTGTATGGCGTTTCAATTCCTGTTCGGCATCATTCTTTTTATTGTTCTTTAAAATCGTCTGTATACTTTTGACCGTAGGTCTTTTTGTCATAGAGGTGACCATTTTACATGCACGTTCAATTTCATATTTTGAGTAGCGACGCTCAGACTTTTTTAACGAAAATATGGATTGTAGCGCCTGTTTTTCTGTTTGTGAGGTATTCAGAAGGTATCGAATCACACTTAAAGTTGAGGCTCCAATACTTTCAGCCCATTCAACTGCAGCTTCTGGTGTTTGATCCACGAATAACTTGTGATTATCAGGCATATGGTCACGGACAGTAGAAAACTGACCGAACTTCCCATATAATCGTTTATGAGATCCGACTCGCATATGATTGAAAAAGATTTCAACGAGGTCATCAGAAAGCTTCACCTCTACTTGTCGGTTGATATATTCGTATGGAACAGAATAGAACATGCTCTCGACAGAAAGGTGATAATCTGGACGTACTTTGGCTGTTTTCCATTCAGACATTTTATAAGGTGTGATTGGAAGGGGAGAAAGCGCAAATTTCTCCTCTTCTTCAAATGCAAAAAAGCGAGACCCTTTCTTACGAGTAAAGGGACGTTGGTTAAATTCATCTAATTTCATCCACACTTCTTCGTTTAATTCATCGATACTGAAGCAATGCGTATTTCTCAGTGCAGCGATAATCCATGTAGAGATGACTCCAACAGAGCCTTCTACATTTGCCTTGTCTTTCGGCGTTCGAACCCGTGCAGGCATCACGACGGTCTTGTAATAGTCCGCCATTTCTCTGTAAGCCGGATTTAGAACCAACTCGCGTGTCGTATGCTTTGTCACACTCGTTTTCAAGTTGTCAGGCACTAAAATTTGTGTCGTGCCACCAAAATACTGATACGCATGGTTGTGGGCTGTAATCCATGAATACGAATCCATTGATAAGCTGGCTTCCGCATACGAGAATTGGCTGCACGGCAATGTCGCTACGAACACGTACGCCTTTACTTTCTCTCCACTATCTCTATCAACGACGAAAGCCGTAGATCCCGCCCAATCGACTTCCATGATTTCGCCTGGTTTTCTGCGAATTCGTAAAGTGGCTTTGTACTTGTCAGCGTATTTGCTATAGTGACGCAAGAAACTACGATAAGAGTAAGGGATTTTATGATTCGCTCGACATTCAGCCTCATATTCATGGTGAAGAAGCGAAAGCGTCACATTAGGCTTTGCCAACTCTTCATGAATATAATCAAAGTTCAATGGTTGTCGGCCAGAAGCCTCCATGGTCTTCTCCGGAAAGAGAAATTCCTCAATCCACCTGTCCGTCATTTCTTCCTCTAAAGGACAGATTAATCCCTTCTTCGTGGCTAGATTGATAATTTCTGTTACTTTTTGACGAGAGTTCCCTGTACTTGAGGCAATGCCCCTGAGACTGATTCCCTCATCGTGCAATTCAAAGATTTTTCGATAATGAATCATACAAAAATAACCTCCTACATAATAATGGCACCCCCAGAAGGAGTGCTCATTTATTATACAGAAGGTGAGCACGGTACAT
>NZ_SNYJ01000035.1 GCF_004363045.1 Aureibacillus halotolerans | reverse complement strand
ATCCATTGTAAAGGGTTTTTTCATTGTATAACGACTTGTTTATTGAACATTCTTTGTATTTTTAATGATCAGTACCTTTTAATGCAACGCTAGTGATTATTTCTAATGCTTTATCTAGAGATAAAGGTCTTAAATTAGATTTCTGAACCACTAAATAACCAGAAACATTTGTTGAATAGAATTTGAGATACACTATAATTAAATATTCTTCATAATCCGTTCGATAAGAATACTTTTCTACAATACATCTTTCGAAAACTCGCCGATATTGCTTCAACAAAGGCTTTATTTCTTTCATCTATGATCACCGCCATGCCCCTAAACCATAATTATTCTAATCATCTCATGTCATGATCTTCATACAGAACTCCTGCCCTACTAGGCAGGAGATGCGCGTCTCCTGTTTCTGATCTAAACCATTTGCTCCCCACTGAACAAATCCAACACTGCACCAAATGTTACAAAGAGGGCCCTCACAGGAGCAGAAGTAGGTCCTTGGATAAACATAGGCACTTGAGCGAACGTTTGCATATTCCCTCCGAAAAAGACACTACCATCAATGTTTATTGGAGCACTGTTCTTTGCTTCAACAGGATCATTGTGCGTTGTGTTATCAGAACCATTGTTCGTTGTTTCAAAAATGATATCGAAAGAATGAACTTTAATGCGACCACCAAAATGTTCTTCTCGAAAGGATAGGATCTCTTCTACTGTCTCCTTCCTTTGCTCCTCAATGGTTTCAACTGTATTCTTCCGTATATCCAAGTACTCTGTGATTGACGCTTCATGCAACTGATTAAGTGTCTCAACCGTGTTGTTCCTAGTTTCAAGGAGGTCCTTTTGACTTAACGCAAAGAGTTCTGTCAACTTCTGCTCAGCTTGTTGTTGACTTAGGTCCCCCCGATCATATTTATACATGATACTATTCAGGTAATCTTTATCCGTACCATGATCCAGCTCTTGCATCGTGCTGTTTAAATAATCGGCATCCACGGTATGATCGTAATCCATCATCACACTATTTAAATAGTCAGGATCTACGGCATGGTCATAGTCCATCATTAAGCTGTTTAAATAGTTGGGATCAATCGCATGTGCAAAGCTTTGGTGGGCACTTCTAAGATAATCTTCATCGACTTCGTGATCATATTCACTCATAGGACTGTTTAAATAATTGGGATCGATTTTGTCGCTATACGTCTCAAGCTCATCCGTTTCACCATGCGTCGCCTTCAGATTTTCATAATCTTCTTGAAACAAATCATTTAAATATGCCCAATCTTTCTCAAATAACTCATCCAGACGCTCCCCTTGTTCAGTGGCTTGCTGAAGAAATTGTTGGTACTGAGAATCATACGCCTCCAGATCTAGGTCATATTGCTGTGTGAACTTTTGCTCCAATGACTCGTAAAGGTCACGGGCACCATTTACGGATATTGAATTACTCTCAGCTTGTCCGATTGAAGGAAAAGCGGTAAAACAAAGGATTCCTGTAGCAACCAAGACTATATTGGTAAGCTTATGTATCATAGGTTTTTTACTCATCAACTATCACTCCTTATTCTTTGTTCTAATTTCAAGAATTCTCCTCATACTTTCCAAAGATTTCCTTATATTCCTCGACCGTCAAGTTTTGACTTTCATTGAATAGATCGCTAAACAAATCTTGACCTAAGTTAAAGGGGATTAAAAACCTCTCAGAATTGATTGTATTTAATTTATGCAAAGTCTGGTCATTAATTTTACCCGATTCATTCAGGTGATTAAGTGCAAATTTTATATTATCTCTTTCCCGAAAGTTCGTTTCTTGCCATTCTTCTCTCGCTTCTGTAATTTCCATTAATCTCTCGCTTGATTCTTCGCTGTTATGCCCAAGTGCTGCACCTTTCCATTGTATCCATTTGTCAGAGATGTCTTTAAGTCTATTAAATTGATCATTTAATGATTCTTTGTCATGTACGTATGCGAAAGAGCCATCGCTAGCGTTTGCGATATCTCTTAACTGCTGCTCTCCTTCTTCATCTACATTAAACCCAATGATATTAACAATGGGATCAATATTTGACTCTTGAAGTTCTTTAGCTTCTTTAACTGGATCTCCGTCGCACGTTCCAATTCCATCACTTACGAGAAAGATAATATTGGTGTTTTCTTCACCGTTAAAAGTTTTCAAATCATCCTTTGCATCTTGCAGTGCTTTGGCCAAAGGAGTCCACCCCGCTGGTTGAAATTCTTCTAATGCTGCTTCCAATTTCGACTTATCATATGGTTGAATCTCGTATAGAAGTTCACTACTCTCACAAGATTCAACTTTATCTTCAAAAGCTGTTGTTCCTTCATGACCATAGACACGCAATCCGACATTTGCTTCATTCGGTAGCATTTGCGCAAAGTCCTCAATTGAATTTTTTGCTAGCTCCATCTTGGATTGGCCATCCACTTTTTCTATCATACTTCCACTAGTATCAAGTACGATTTCAACGTTGAGATTTGGTTTTAATTGAAATTTCCCATCATAAATTGTAGGTGGTTCAATAGGATTAAATGGTTCATTTTCTAATGGCCTCTCATATTCCTCGGAGAACATCAATAATAACTTATAATAATACCTGTGCAACTCTTCTTCAGATGGTTCTTCTCCTAGACTTTTAAACGCTTCCAACTCTTTAACAATAGCTTCTCGGTTATCTTCATAGCTTTGTCCCGCATATGTACCTTTTGTACTCTCAAGTATTTCTTCTAATCCATTCGGGAATATAGTTTCTTGCAATTTCTTATCTTCATTCTCGCGATTGTTAGAATCATCCTGTTTCGTATCCTCAACTTTTACTGACCCCACACTATTTTGTGTTGCAGGAATCACTTCATCGTTACAACCGCTAAGAAAAAGTAAAAAAATAAAAAATGGATAGAGATACATTTTATTCAGATGTAACATGGATCTCCTCTCTTTCACAAAAGCAGTTGGTAGAATTGTGTATTGGTATTTATCAATCACCTGGTATTTAACTCAAGCTTCCATTGGTACCAATTATTATCACAGGAATATTTATCCTTCAAGCCTCAAGTGTATAAAAGTGCGTTTTTCTACGAAAATAGATCTATAGTCCCTGTATAGATTTTTGATAATTTATATATATATACCTAAATATCATCTAGTTATGAAACTAATTGCACAACTGAAATGGTCCGAATAAACGTCATTAGTAGAAGCCAAGCGACCAAGCAAAAAATCACTTTGTATAGATTTATTATTCTGTCAAATAAACCAAAACCACCTCTACTAATGAAACAATGCGTCTCAATTTAATGGTATTCTGTTAACTCGTTCTCGATAAAACACACTATTTAGATACTTATAACCAGATGCTTTTTCAACATTACTCCCTTTCTACCCATAAATTTACTGCATGAAACTTTTGAACTATTTATTTTTTTGAATTTTTAACGTTGCTAGTATATACGATCTTCAATCGAAAAAGTTCCGTTTAATTCTCAGCCAAGGACATCGCTGCATTTAATTCAAATGATCTTCCGCTCAACCTATTATCGGAACCTCCTCAGAGTTAACCCCTGGGGTTCCTTAGTGTTTTAAGATTCTCTATAGCAATTGGATCTTCAGTATTATAAAAAGAGGCATCATTATGAACAGCCTCTCCCCAAACTTCCCAATCATCTTTAAAGCTTTTTGGCGTTTTATTCAGCGAAACCATTTTTCCTAGATAATGCATTAGAGACACTAAGTTAAAAAAACTCCCAGGAGCCTCTACAAATAATCTAAGGAAGCTTTTCTGAATAACGGCTCTTTGCTCATACGAATCAAATTGTTGTTTATAATAATCGTAACGCAATTTATTTATAGGTAATTTTGCATAAAAAATTTTTTCGTTTTCTTCATGGCTCAACGCCATAATCAGTGCTTGACAATATAACTTTCTCTAAGTAATAGAAAAACATCTGCCATTCCTGTAAAGTTGTAAGTCCGACCAAACA
>NZ_SNYJ01000034.1 GCF_004363045.1 Aureibacillus halotolerans | reverse complement strand
GGACAGATCACCTTTCGTTCAGGTTCTCCTTTTTTTGCTTTACCCGCGATGAATAAAGAACAGAATTTTATGAAATTATTTATGCAACATTAGTGTATGAAAATATATAAAATTGCCTTAGTGGATCACCTGCCCTCGCCCACCAGAATAATTATAGCCCCTTTAAAGATCCCTATGAATTAAGAAGTTTATATGTTGCTAGGATCTTATTGATAGGAGGAGCATATGAAATTACTTAAAAACAAACGATTAACTATAATTATTATAAGTATAGTGTTTGCTTTGGGCACGACATTTTTTACGGATATAGGCTATTACATTAATTATAATCATTACAATACATTTACTCGTGATTACGGTTTTCCTGCAGCATGGCTTATACTAAATTCTGAATACGAATACCTTACCTTTAATATATTGGGATTATTATTTAATTTGGCTTTTTTCTATTTACTAATCTTACTAACCATTAAGGTCTTTTCAACTCTCTCTGCAAAAAACAGGTAAGCAATGAGGTAATTATGAAAGAAGATAAGAAAACAGAGGGAACAAAGCACTTTAACTTTTGTGCAAAGAAAAAAGATGGCACCAAAGTCGTAGTGACCTTCGGCGCCTTCTTGTGCAATACGCTGCAATACCTGGACATATGACGCGTATCATTAATTTTGAAAGCACACATATCCTCGAAGAGATGAGCGCCATGTTCACAGTCTCCAAAGAACTCTGCGTATTAAGTTTAATGTCAATTGAAAGGAGATTTTATGAAGATAAAAAGTTTGTTTCAGAAAATACCGGGGTTCAGGAGTCGCAAACCCTTGAAGATGATTATTGCAACGGCGGCATACTTGTTTATCCTAAGTGCTGTTGTTGCCGGCGTCGTTGACACGTCTCCCCCACAGAACGATAATGTAGCGATTGCTGAATTGTCTGATCAAGAACAAGACATTGAAACAACGAGCGTGGAAATGACCTCCGAAAAAGCTGAGGATGAAGCAGCAGAGCAAGACGCACATGAGAAAGCTGAGCAAGACGCAAAAAAAGCTGAAGAAGAATCCGAACAGAAGGCTAAAGAAAAGGCTGAGGCTGAAAAAGCTGCTGAGGAAAAACGCAATGCTGAGGCTGCGTCAGCTTTAAAAGCTAAAGCTGGCGCAGAAGCAAACAAAACAGAGAAACTAGAGAATCGCATAAGGGAAATTGCAAGCGAAGTTTGGGGCGACGCATTAATACGAGTCGATTATAGCGATCAAGGTATTCAAACGCGCGCTAATATATATTTCAAGTTAAGTGACAATTTTACAAAGAGCATGATGATAAGCAGCGCATACTTAGAAATCTTAGAGGTTCTTGAAAAAACTGATTCGATACAGGAATTAGACTCGATCTCTTTTGGGGCGCAGGCAGAATTTATCGATCAATACGGTAACGATGGTATGAGCAGTGTTTTGGGACTCCATTTCCCCAAAGAGACACGCGACAAGATAAATTTTGAAAGCATAGATTATAATAACTTGCCCAATCTAGCAGAAGGTGTATTCATTCACCCATCATTTTAGATCATCCCCCCACGGGCTTTTCAACCCAAAACAAAACAAGGAGAAAGAAAATATGGCTACCCTATCGTAATAAAAACTGTTGAGCGTAGGAAAAGTATTGTCATTTCTCCCTCTCTATCATTCAGAACCATTTTAGCTTCAGGGGGTTGAGTGGCATTGTTACATCATGCCGCCCTTACAATTGAAGAGTCTTTCTTTACTATAGAAAGTCATAATAGGTTCTTCGAATGCCGCTACTTCGATGAGATCATTAACAAGCACGATTAAATAATGTCTCAAATCTTGATCTCCTTCATTGTCAAAGGTTTGCCTATTTAAATCCTTTATGAAAGAAGAGTTTTTCACTTCAAATACATTTAAAGCTCCGCTGCCGTTTCTTTCTTTAAACTCCCGGACCTCTTTATTAGCATCTCCTGAAGTGTTCAATGGAAACGAGCAAAAACTGTTCACTTTATTTTAGCAGTTACACCACCCTTTCGTCTCACGACTCCTGATCTCCGTTCATACGTTTGGCGATCTATATCCATTAGTTCTCTTAATTCTTTTTCAGTTAGCTTCTCCGGCTTCTGCTTTGTCTTCATAAGCAACTCCTTTCGGCAAATAAAAAAGGACACCAAACGGCAGCTTTACGCTGTCATTAAGTGTCCTCCAGAGGGCTGGTAGAACTAGATTTTAAATATTCATTATTTACATTTATACCATTAATAATTCTTCCGTTTTCGAATTGAATATCAGGTGATCGTAGATATAAAAGGTTGTTTTCTATATCTCTTACTATCAAGCAATAGAACCCATTTCCACTTAAGCTTCTATTAATCATGTTCAATTCCGTAATAATTACTTCGGTCTTCTCTTGGAAATCAACTTTACTCCCGGTTCGTTGTTTAGTGTCCATTATGCCATTAAATTGTTTGTTGACTTCAATTTCATTAGATCCAAACCATTTAGCCTCATCTACAGTGAAAAACTGGTACCCTACATTTTTATGGACAAACAGGCATTTACCTAACGAATCAATATCGTAGCTAATGATCTTAAAAATAGGTCTTAAATTTCTCCTTCTTTCTTCTAAATTTTCTTTAGATTGTTTTCTGGATTGCACAATGCTTAGAAAAGATAATAGCGCTGCTACAGCAGCTATAAATACTGCAAGAAGTTGAAACCAATCTGAAGGAGTAAGACAAGACCAAAATGCATCACACGGTCTTTTCAATTGAATCTGGTACAATAAAATATCACCTCAGTTCTTCTCGTGTCCGCCCCTCTTAAAATAGTAAACAGTTTTTTCAAAACAGGAAGGGCATTGCCCCTCAAATTTGATCCCTTTTGTATGATCTTGCTTAGTAAAAATCTCGACGATGCCTTTAATTGCTGTTGGCAATGATAAAAATGCCATAACAAGTGCTATATTATTCATAATATCTGGGGTTTGTAAATCTGGAAAGAACATTATATAAAAAAGGTAGAACACAAAAATTGCTATTAATAAAAACAGAAAAAGAAAGTAAATAAGTAACCCTATCGTTTTTAAGCCAAACTTTCTTTTGTGTTTATTAAAACTCTTCCCCCTCATCAAACTTCACCCTTTTAACTTGTCCTTGATGCGTAATCACCTTCGTTTCACCATGCTCTGGCAATTCACAAAGCTTATATGTCCCATTGCATGCCACCACGATAAATGGCGTTTCTTGTTGTAATACGTCTAGGTCAATTTTACCAGTATCTATGTTAACAGCCAATGGTTTTAATCTCATTATTTTCCTCCTTAATTTTTAATGGCAAAAAGGGCAGCCAACTGACGCTATGTTCCGTCCTGGCAGTGCCCTCTATTCTTGTAAAATGTATTTAGGCGACCAACCGCGGGCGCCATGCCTTTACAAATCGTAGTGCTTCATCAAACTCTTGTATCTGGATATCGCGATAGGACGCTACTGCAAAGCTGTCCTTAACGGATCTGTGAATCTGAGAGAACATCTTGCGCTTGGCTTTATCTAGGCTCTCTACGCCAAACAAAGTGAGGCGACGCTCCTCAAATGTATCAGTAAGTTGGCACACTCGCTTGTTTATCGCCTTTTGCAATGCTCGCTGGTTAACAAATTGTCCACAGTGTGTTCGATCTTTGTGTATTTTTGCGTTAAGTCCTCGATTTTCTCTCCGTGGTGAACTGCGGTTTTCATCGTCAACATGAGCTTCTCATAATCACTCATCGGCACTTCCTGCGTCGAGGAAAAATAAACCTTAACAAGCTGCCGCTGAACCTCCCACGCCAGGTCATCTGTAAATGATTTAACCAACATGAGGTAACCCGATTCCGTAACGAGAGTCAAACCTTGAGAGTTCGGACGTTCTACGAAATTCGTAAAGCGAGCCTCATCATAGGTTATTACGTGGAAATCTTCGCCCGGAACGAAACGCTCCCGGTGTTGGCTGAAGTTTCGTGCTGCAGTTCCAGCAGAGCGTTCATGTAACTGGTCAATGTCTTTGAAGGTGACAACACGTTCACCGTTGTATTCCTTAATGACAGGAGGTCGAGACTGTTCCTGTACATTTAATTGGACAACGTTATTCACACGATCCACTCCTCTAAACTAATTTTTGTAGCTCTCGCATCTGATCAGCCATGGAATCTATCATCCTGCTTATTCTTGGGCTACTTTTTGCAGAAAGCGCCTGGTGCAAGACTCGCTCCCACTCACTTGTCAACGTGGTGTATCCGTACTGGTGCAGAATGTTCTTCATACGCTTGTAAGCTTCTGCCTCTTCGATCACCTGTTCAGCTTGGGATTGCTTTCTCTCGCATTCTCTAACAACCTCAATCATGTCTGTATTCAGTTCGTTTGCTAATTCGACGGCTGACTTTATCATCAAGCCATGCCTCAATCATTCCACGCTGGCTGCTGTAAAAAGGATGCGCTTCGTTCTCTAACCTGCTAAATTATGCCCCACAGCAAATTGAAGTTCATATCAACTTCTTTAAATTCACCTTTTCTTTTTGCCCGCACAACCTCGTCTGGCAGTTCCTCTGGTTTTATAAGGTCTTTTGGACAAACGAAGAAAAATCGGTGGCATTGGTTCTTATAAGCTGGCCATTTATCGTCGCGAAGGAAGTCGCTCCTTGAAACTTTTATTTCGTAGACAGTTATCAATGGCTTGCTCCACGATTTTCTAAAAGCCAGTGCATCGAATATGGCAAGCCCATAGCTACACCATATACAGCAAACTTGATTTCTTGCTGTGTGTTAGGCAATGCCTTTATATGGAATCCCTTGACGAAAAGAGAGTTCGTAAAATATCATTCCAGATGGTCGCTAATGAATGGATCCTAGTGTATGCAGCAAGTGGCGTTAAACGATCTTCTGTCAGGATAAGACAAAAAGAGATCAACATATTATGTAGGTACAGTACATTGCCAGCGTTAATATTTCAAAGATCAGCCACAAAATGCATCAAAATATATTAATTAATTTAACCGATGAAGATTACGCTCGAACTGCGGTAAGTGGTGTCCATTCATGCGCAGGTATGATTTTTAAGTATGCCATGCGAGATAAACTTATCGAGTAAAATCCTGCAAATGGTGCTGTCGTACCTAAAAGCGGCTGTTCAAAAAGTATCTGTTTCATTAAAGCGAGGGGTGCAGTGTACTCATTCCACATCCAATAATGGAAATGAACTGATTGTTCGATCCAACGAACAGTCCAGACGACTCCTTGTGCCATTCCGACACTTGATTTTGGACAGACGTATCCCGTGTTCCGAAACACTGCTTCTTTTTTAGTTGCACAAGTGTGAAAACTTAGGCTTTTTGAGGATGGACACATGATCCGGAGGCAGAACCATTTCTCCACGCGTTTAGTGGTACGTACTGGCACCTTCCTTTGCTTCATGACAGACGTAAGCTGATTTGATTCCTGTGCAAACGCCAGCTGGACCTGCTTGCGAAATGTCAACATCTGCTTTTGCAGTTCACTTCCTTGTGGAACAGGATCGTGGAAAAAGGGAGTGTCGGTAAAGGAATAGCCAAATTGCGTCTCGCAAAGACCTTGGAGCGGACAAGCGGCGCAATTCAGTTCATTGCCGCGAAACCATGCGGTGGCTGTATTTGGATCGAATCCGTCGAATACAAGGGCATTGCCTTGATCGCATTCCGGCATGCCTTTGGGAGAACAATGGTCAGGCATTTTCGTGTTTGTCTTGACCTCGGAGGAGTACTATCATGACTTCAGTATCGCGAGCAACATATTTCAACACACTAAAAATTATATAATTCCAACTATTGAAATAAAAATCTTTTAGTGTTAGGGTTAATTTATACCTATAAAGGGATTGATTTCTTTTTGAAGCATGTATTGGCCTTACTTACTGGTTTGTTCTTTGTCCTGATGACTTTTAACTTAAGCCATGCAGAAGAACCTGAAGTAACTGTTGAAGAGGCAACAAAAGTGATTGAAGCTGAGATTGAATCTTTTCAGCCTGACTTTGAATTCTATGGATTGTGGGACGATGCAATTATTGAACATGAAACAGATCTCTATGACATTACAGATAATATCATTGCGTATTATTTCTTATTAAAAGTTAAAGGCGAGGATGTTGGATATTACATTATAAGTGCAGATAAAGATTACTCACCTGTACTAGAATTCGGAGGTACACCCGGGAAAAGCGGATTCGATGAACAAAATTCTGATGACCGGGTGTACTACTTTGGAGGTCAAAAATACTTAATGGCGGAAGATGCAGAAGAGATAAAGCACAAAATAAAAGTTTTACAACAAAAAAATTCAAGTTCTTCCAGAGAAACTAAAAATATTGATGCGGATAATATAAATCAGGCAATTAAATCCCTCTCTTTAAATAAAGATCCAAATGCAAAATCTCAATGGGAAAATTATTTAAATGCTGGTGATTTTGGAATTCAGTCTTTACCAGAAAAATATGCTTTGAACATTCCTTATATTTATCAAAGAACACCAGGAATTAACGGTCCTGAAAGTGCATGTGGTCCTACTGCTTTAGCAATGGCAGTAGAATACTTAAGTGATATCGGGCTTGATGTAAGGGATGCTTCTTATTGGGGCGGAGACGTAAAACTGGTAAATGCTTTGAGGAACTTTCTAGGTACGGATGGGTGGGGAACCACTTCTGGTAATATGAGCTATTTTACGACTAAATATCTAAATATAGAAATGAATGGATGGACCGTATCGAGCAAAAATGCTAATTCAAGCGGTGCTATTAATATCTACAAAGATAGAGTGGTTAGTTCTAGACCACCTTTAGTGATGTGGGATATACCCAAATTAATTCCCTGGCCAGATGCAGAAGTCAGATGGCATTGGAATACTGGTTCCGCATACAGAGAGTCTAATGGACAGTTCCAATTCGGAGTAAAAGACCCCGAATTTAATAGCTCAAGAACAGTCTATTATTCTTGGAGTGCTAATGATGCTGGCTTTCATATTATTCATTACACTAACTAATTTCACTAGCGTTGCATTAAAAGGTACTGATCATTAAAAATACAAAGAATGTTCAATAAACAAGTCGTTATACAATGAAAAAACCCTTTACAATGGAG
>NZ_SNYJ01000033.1 GCF_004363045.1 Aureibacillus halotolerans | reverse complement strand
CTCGATTGTTGGATCGTTGATTGGGGAGATCAGGCAGGTTACAAACTGGGGTGTGGTGAATGGTTCGATTTGTACCTCGGTTATGGAAAAGTGTTATCCTGTCGTCTGGAGCTTGGTATGGATTGGTACATTATCACTGGTCATCAGGATGTCCGTTTTTATTTGAAGCAAAATGAAACCTATCATATTGGTCTATAGATTGTTTTTGGGAGGCAGTTACAAGCCTCCCTATCAATAAAAGGCAATAAATCCGTCAAGAGTAGGACAAAATGATACGTCAGTTTTTGGACATTATTTAGTGTCATTAACAGTCTTCTGCTGCTCATGATCCACGAAAACGTAGTGAACAAAAAGCTTATCCATGACCAAGCTATAGTAGCGGTGAATTTTCTTGTCATATTGTTTTTGGATGTAGCCTATAGGGGCATCGTGTTCGCTTTTTACATTCATCAAAGTCGCAGAGGTTAATGAGAATGGTTCGTAGAAGGTATAGGTTTGCATAAAAAAAGCCCCTTTCTATTGTAGTTTGCACATGGTTCGGAAGAAACTTAGACCATGTGAAGAGATTTGCAGCAACGTTGATAAGCGACTGTTTAGTCCTTCTCATTCTTCCTCTTGTGTTCCTTCAAGATCTCTTGGAACTCGGGGTCGTCTTCGAGGTTCCATAATTTGATATCGGCTTCGTTATTAAGGTCAACGATGATGTGTCCTTCCTCATTCACCTCAACCATTCTTGGCTTTGGTTGACCCATTTTTTCTAGCACTTTTCGCTGCGCCTCCACGATCTTATCCATTCGTTCCAGCTCAACAGCGACTTCTTCTTCTGACATCTCATCAATATTGCGCTCTTTTTTCATTGTAAACTCATCCATTGATACCAGTTCCACGTGCGTATTTTCGGTATCCTCAATTTCCAGACCTTTTAGCATCTCATGATATTTCGGATCATTTTCATCCACATCCCATAACCATAACTTCAGATCGTCTTCACTTTGGATGTCAATGATGTACTTTTCTTCTTGGCTGTCCTCTGATGTCATCACATCTTGCTTCGAGTTCTCAAGAATTGGACCTTCATCTCGGGGACGACACTCTTGCTTAGTCCCTAGCTCATTCTCGTTCATTTTCTCTGATTTCTTCATACCTCACCCTCCTAGTAACGGTAAAATCATTGCCCCGTTCGTCTTGTTGCCTTATTGCTTTGACGATGGAAATCAGCATCGGTTCCCTTTGATCCCTTAATTGTAAATGAAACCCATATAATAAGGCAACCCATTATAATGAAACCCCCTCAGCATTCGTGGTGAGTGCGAGGGGGTTATGATGACTTTCAAGAGTCAATAGAAAGGAGGACTCTTCTTCTACTACACTTACAACTAAACGAAGACATCACAGCTGTGTTAGGCAATGTAGAAATGCATAACATTGCAATTGCACCTACACAGTAATGCAAATTGACATGGAGCCTCTATGGGCATGCACTTTTGTTTTGCACTACACACTTTCAACCGCTAAGGTAATTCCAATGCACAAAAGAACACAACATTAAAGTTTTGATTTCTTTTGTGCATTGGCTAAGCATCAATTTAAACTGGAATTTTGTACGCTAACTTTTTAATATTTAATGATAGCCGGATTAATTTTTTCTAATCCATCAGGCATTTTATGAACATCAATAAAATAATTATTATTGGATACGTCAACATTATAGCTGTACAACTCAAATTCAATTTGAATACTAATCTTATTGAGTTCGCCAGACGTATTCGCTCCAATAACAATGCCGTAACTATCGTCACCAACGCGTAAGCTTTCATAAGTAACATAGTTAGGGTCTGATCCATGACCTACACTTTCTATTTTTAATTGGTCATTAAATCCCTCTTCTAAGTTAGCTGTACCAATCCTTCCATCAAGTTCAAAGAGAGCATAATAATTACCTGAATTAGCCACATTTTTAACTTTAAGCATTCTAATATTTTCGTAGGAGCCCCGGGTTCCATTCTCATCAATATATGCCTTGATACCCTCTCCTATTTAATTTTTATTGATATAGTACTGTTGCGAATAAAAATAATATATGCAAGAAAGAATTATTATTAGTCCAAACGGAATGTATAGTTTTTTCATCTAGTTCTCCTTTTTATATGCGATGATACGGTATCTTTAATGATAATGAAAGGAGTTTAGGTGTTAATTACACTCAATAATGTGCAGAATCTGATGGTTCATTTTTTCCTAAACTTGACGGATTTCTTGCCTCCAAAAGATAGGGAGGCTTGTAACAGCCTCCCTAAAATAATCTATATGTAACCGTCAACCCCAATTGGCTCTTACGTACACTTCGTGAAACATGACAACCTAGTTTAGAACCTCAAGATTCCTTTTTTCAAAATTGATAGAGTACCCGTTTTTTAAAAATTCTACGCTAGCGCGGCCGTAGAGTTGGCGTTTAATCATTTTTAAGCGAGTGACCTGGCCTTCTAAGACGGCGTTGCTGTATGAGTAGACAAGTGCTGCCTTAATAGATGATTTTTCCTTTTTCATCTGTTTGATGAATGAGTTGAGCTCAGGGCGGCTAACTGTATCACCCATCCGGAGAATATAATGGAAAATCTCCTTGTCCTTTGTTCGAATCATGTCTCGGTATAGCTGTACAAACCCATAAATCTCTTTGGTTTCAGGATACAAAGTTAATACCTGATTTAAAAGGTGTCTTTTTTTCTCAGTCAAATCGACAAGAGGTTTCCAGTATAGATGGTACACGTGTTTCCGCGACAGAAAACGTTCTTTTCTGTCGGAATGTTGACGTCGTACGTCCGACACATGGTTCCGTATAGCCCGATAACTTCCTCGGTATCCCTTTTCACGAATCGAGCCTTCAATAGCATCAATCGTGCGCCCGAGCTTTACTTGCTCGTCCAAATAAGAGAGGAAAGGGTCAATCTCATGAGGACGCCTTCTTCTTCTTGTCTCAGGCGGCCTTTTCATCGTTTCGTATTTTTTAACCGTCTGTCTACTCATCTCAAATTGCCGGGCAATTCGTAGATAAGGGACACCTTTTTGCCTCAATTCTTTGACCCGGAGTGCGATCTCCCACTTCTTTTTCGCGCTTTCTGACCATTCTCTGGATCCCTGACCTGTTTGACTGGGTCTGTTGGCTCCGAAGACACGGGCTGGACAGTAGGTTCTTTAGGAATTCGGTTTGGCAATGATTTTTGTAGGATTCGCTTCAACAGGGAACCAAGGTTATGCACAAGATGAAAACGGTCACTAATGTGTTGTGTATAGGGAAGAGCACGCTTGATCTCTTTTTGAAATGACTGGCTCCAGTCCCTTGTCACCAGTTGAATGAATGGACGTTTTTGAAACCATTCCTTCACCGTTTCTTCGTTGCGATCTGGCAAAACGTCAATGGGGGCATGCGTAGTTAAATCACAGAGAAGCGTGCCATAGTCATGGCCTTTGCGAAAAGCGAAATCGTCAATCCCGACGAAAGGGAGGCGTGGCCTCTACCACCTCTTCCCGGTACACTAAATCCAATAGCGCATCATGGCTGGCAGGCATATGAAGCTTTTTGCACACTTTTTCTGCCTGTAAGCAACTCATAGAATACGCCATTGTTGTCAACTTCTCTTCAAGGCGTTTGCTTCGTCTTCGATACGCATCCAACCACGGGAAACGCTCCGTGAAAATCTGGGCGTTACACGAAGCCCCCGTACAAAACCATTTATTTGAGCACAAAAGAACGTGGACCTCTTTGTCAACCATAGGCACATCCTGAATCTTCCGCGTATAACGGCTATGGCGCCGACTCGAATTCGTACCACAGTGAGGGCACTTGGCATGTGGTGAAGTTACATTCATGACCATAGAAAAAGTGTTGGCATCTTCTTCTTGGTACATGATCTCCGTGCGAGTATCAAATGATGTTTCAAGTCCCATGATGATCACTCCTTGCACAACCCTACCCGTTATTCAAGGAAATAATCACCAAGATTCCGTAAGAGCCTATTTTTTTAGTGCTTAATATAAAAATTCACGCGTCCCCGGCATAATATCTACAACCAGTTAGACGCCAGTACTTACGTCCATAGACGCTCACATATTCATCAACATTGGCCATCAATTGTAAAATCATGCTTGTTTTTTAAAACTGAATTGTTCAATTAAGCTAACATGACTTTTGCCTCCTTGCTTTAATTAGTCTTTATTGGTATTATTAATTCATAATAATAAGAACATGATAAGAAGGAAATTGGTGCTGAGCAACTGCCTGCCCGATTTCCTTCTTTCAATTTATTAAAATTTGGTCTTAAACCCTCTTAAATGTCTAGGAACCTTTGTTAACATCGTAATTCATTTTTGGTGAACATAAATAAATAATAATGATCCATGGATCCTCTTGTGTTGAACCAATTTACGTAATCAAACCATTCCATATTTAATGTGGCTGCACTGTCAAAGACACGTCAATAGACGAACTCTGTTTTGATACATTCGAAAGACGCCTCTGCTACGGCATTATCGTAAGGGGTCCCTTTATCGATTAACGCTGGATTTGAAACGACTTTAAAGCCCCCTATATATCTTGGTTCACAAACTCTCCTCCACGATCCGTATGGAACATTTCTAGATCGTACAGTTTATATGGGACTCTAACGAAGGCACGGCGAACGAGTTGAACATCTTAACTTTGTTCCGGAACTAAATCCTATGTTCTCCCTATTATAAAGATCTAGAAGAATACAAAGGTAGTACCACTTGTTTCCTACACGGACTTAAGTCAGGTTGCTCACCACAACGCTCAATTCTTATCCTTGTTGAAAGTTACGATCTAGCTCGTTTCCTACGCTAGATTCATTGCAGGTCGTTTCTTTGTACTTGTATTGAGCGGTCGTATATTTAGAAACCAAGCCTTCTTCTTTCATGATGCGGCCAATACGACGAATGCCAAACCGATTGAACACTTCGACAAGGATCTATTTTTTAAACTAGTCGAAAAGATGACTGTATATTAAGTAGAGACGGTGGTTGTAGCTTTGCTAGATGGCACAGGTATTGAATGCAAATTTAATAAACAATTTATCAAGGTGCAAAGATAGAAGGTACATCAAAACCATAGGGTTGTCTCCAGAGTCTTGTTTGTATGCGTTTTTAACTTTTTGAAAAACTGACAGTATTTATAGATCAGGGGACCAAGTCAAATTGATCAATTTTCTTATAGATTAACAGACCCCGCAATTTAGAAATGGCCTTTTTTTCAATCTGACGTATTCTTTCACGAGTAACAGAATAGTCTTTCCCTATTTCCTCTAATGTTTTTGGCTCTCCATCTTCAAACCCCATACGTTTTTTTATTATTTCTGCTTGTCTATTAGGCAATTCGTTTATTAAGTCAAGTAAGGTGTTATATATATCGTTTTCAATTACTTGATCAATTGGATTCTTTGATTCTAGAAGACTTATATTAAAATCCATATCCATCGAAGGAATAACTAATTCTATTAAATCGGTATCATCATTTTCATCAGATACGATTAAATTTAATGAATAAATGTTAAGAAAAGAATATTCGATATTTTTAAGTTCATAATACTTCTCAATTGTTATATCTAAGCTTTTAGTTATGTGCTTGATGTCAATATTGCCATGTGCTTTTAGTGAGTCTCTTTCAAACCTTCTTAGTTTATTAATTGTTTCGTGTAGGTGAACAGGAATCCGAATTGTATAGCCATTATCATTAATGTAACGCGTAATGGATTGGCGGATCCAAAAAGTAGCATATGTGGAAAAAGAATAACCCAGTGATAAATCGAAAAGCTCAATTGCTTTAATCATTCCTATAACACCCGTATTTACCAAATCATCAAATTCTAATTTATGTCTAATCCCCATATATTTTTTTGCTATCTTTTTCACGAGTTTTAAGTTGGCTGTAATAAGTAATTCAAGAGCTAGATCATCTTCTTCAGACTTGATTTTTTTTAAGAGATTTTGATTGTCGTTGTAAGTTATATTAGAAATGTCGATAGTATCATTTTCAAGTTCATCTAGAAGATTATTGGGATTAAACTTTGCTAGTACTTCATTAGTATTTGAATTATTAATTGTATCATCGCATAGCGGTTTTGATTGCACAATTTTATTATCACTGGATGAATGTTCCTTATCTAGCACTGATTTTATTGGTGTCACAGTTGACTTGTATTTATAATATCCTTTTTGTTTTAAATACGAGATAACTTTATCAGTGTTAATATTTTGTCCGGTTTCTAATTTGTAGAGATTACATAGCCACTCAACATTAATAACTGATTCTGAATTAAAGTTTAATAAACGGTGGTCAAAAATAGTTTTCAAATTGTCCGGCATTTTCTAGCACCCTTTACGGAATGTTCCAATATTTTTAGTAGTATAATACAATGGTACCATATATATATATTTAAGTGGGAGTGAAACTAGTGCTGAAAAACATCTTTTTAAAAGAATTTCAAAAACTAAGGGATCGCTATGCAAATGAAATAAAGATAACTTTTGTATTCAAAGGCTTTCCGCACGATTGGTTACAAATGTTAGAGCAGGATAAACTATTTCCTATTGCGTTAGGAACACCTTTACATGAATTGAATAATCAAAGGCAAAATTTGATTGTACAGTTTGTAACAACTATTTTAGAGGGTAACAATAAATGGCTTACATTTGAGGAATTTGCAACAATCCCATCGGATAACTTCCAGTCCTTCACTAAAACGATTATTATTAATAACAATCTTTTCGATTCGTATTATCCACTTGAATATAGGATACCACCACATCACATTGAACTATTTCAAAGAGAAGAAAAAAGCGATCAATACTTGGAAAATGACTATTTAAATGATTATTATTCTAGCATTGAGCTTTCTAATAACGGGAATTGTTTTGTGTCATATATAGATGAAGAAAAATATGAACAGGTATCATTATTTTCAAATAGTGAAGTTCAATTGGAGTATGATTCGATAGATGCAAATGTTCCATTTGTAGAAATTGGAGCAGAAATGGCACTTGATTTTTATGATTTATTGTCAAATCTCCAAAAAGATTTACCTAAAGAGATTTACTTGAGTTGGATAGATCATAAGACTGCTAATTACACTGCGCAAGTAAATCTAGATAAAATACATGTTTTAAAGAACTATTTCCCAGAATTAAAGATATATCGCGTATTAAAAGTTGTTCCAGAACAGTTAATTTCTCCTGAACGAGAACATGCATATTTAGATATCTTAAAAAGATATTGGGGATATAATTCTTACAGAAACTTGCGCGTTTATAAGAATGTTGATTCCTTAACTGATAAAAAAGAAACAGAAAATATATCACAAATGCAAATAATAGACTCTATAGTGATGCAGGCAGACCAAGCAAAGGGTAATAAAGATGTTCCGGATTTCAGGGACGTATTTGTTACTGCTCCGACAGGTGCAGGTAAATCTGTAATGTTTCAAGTCCCTGCGATTTATTTAGCGGAAAAATACAATTTTTTGACCATTGTTATATCTCCGCTTATCGGTTTAATGAAAGACCAAGTTTATAATTTACAAGAAAAAAATGTAACTTTTTCTGGGACAATAAATTCTGAAATCTCACCCATGGAGAAAGCTAATATTGCACAACGTATAGCTGATAAAGAAATATCTATATTATACATATCACCTGAAACATTATTGAGCCGTGCGGAAATTACTGCATTAATTGGTGATAGGGAAATAGGATTATTTGTTATTGATGAGGCTCACATTGTAACAACTTGGGGTAAAGCATTTCGCGCAGACTATTGGTACTTAGGTGACTACTTACAAAAAATACGTAGAGGAATACAGTATAAAAATGGGAAAATGATAGAAGAAACTACCTCCAAGCATCGGTTTCCTATTGCTACTTTTACAGCTACAGCAATTTATGGCGGGATCGAGGACATGTATGCAGAAACACGGGATAGTTTGTTATTGAATAACCCAATTAATTATTTTGGTTATGTGAAGCGGGATAATATTCACATGAATATTAATAAAGTGGAAAAGGAGTCATCTACCGATAATGAGTATTTAAAAATAAAACATACACTTCTATTAAAAAATATTGAGTTTGAATTATCTCACGGTAGAAAAGTCTTGATTTATTTTCCACTCGTAAAATCTATTTTTAACTTTAAGAACTTTCTAGAAAGATATGCTGACCAATCCATAACAGATAAGGTAAGTGAGTATTATGGTCGATTAAAGAAAGAAGAGAAAAATGAGAGTTTCTTACGTTTTAAGGATGGGAACTCAAAAGTAATGTTGGCAACAAAAGCTTTTGGAATGGGAATAGATATTCCAGATATTGATACGGTTATTCACTTTGCTCCTACAGGAAACGTTTGTGACTATGTTCAGGAAATTGGGAGGGCCGCCAGGGATCCAGAAAAAGTGGGACAGGCATCATTTTCATTTTTAAAGGAAGACTTTAAACATGTCAATAGACTTCATGGTATTAGTACACTCAGAAAATCTCAGCTTATTCAAGTTATGCAAAAAGTATTAGACTTGTATAAACAAAGAAGTGGTCAAAAAAATGCTCGTCACTTATTAGTGAGTGCGGAGGAGTTTCATTATATATTTCAAGGCAAGAAAGATGATACTGGATCTGTGAATAGTGATCAATTAGATAATCAGTTAAAAACCGCGTTGTTAATAATAGAAAAGGGTTTTATAAATTCACCACTTAAATATTCTCCTATAGTTGCACGCCCTAGAAGTATATTTACTGTAGATTATTTTAAGGTGCTTAATGAACAAGAAAATCTGCTTAATCAACGGTATGGAAAATATATTGAAAAGCACTGCGAATTAATAGGAGAAAGATATTCCAGTGTATACAAGGTATTTTTGGATGCAATGTGGAAGGACCTGTATAGTCATCTATCATTTCCAAACTTTAAGAGATTGTTACACGAGAAAGCATATGAGCTCAATAATAAGATACTGACCCATTTAGATTCGATTTTTATTATCAACTTAAAGCTGAATAATAGATTTCAGGCACAATTTTTACGGGATTTAGAGAGTTCGTTGGAAAAATTAAATAAAATTTTTTCAACGTATATTATTAAGCGGAAAGTGTTTACAACAGGTGATATTGAAGGCAATTTGGTAAAAACGTTGAATTTCTCTTCTTATAAGGCTGAATCCTTTGTAATACAGTTGCTTGAGAGTATAACCCAATATGAAAATATCATGAACTCCTCAAGCACACAGCGTACAAATATATTAATTAAAAATGAGTATCGAAATAAAACATCTTACAAGATATTACCTGCACTGAGCGGGTTTACAAAGTTTATTTTAAACGAGGTAAAGAAAATTCTTCATAATTCCAAAGAAGTAAATCAAGTGAATTACTTGGAATATTTTATTCGTAAACAAGATAAGATTGGCACTGCGAAGTTATTTTTGGTCCTAGGAATGCTTGAAATGATGGACTTAGCTCTTTATGAAGTTAAAGGTGGTGACCATCCACAAATTTATATACGTGTCGGTTCACAGTATCAAATTGAAAAAGTGTTAAATGCCCCGAAGAGTTACAAAAATAGCATACTAGAGAATGTGCATGAACGACATAATACATCAGTTGAAATGTTGAAGTTTTTATTTGAAAATGAAAAGATGGAAACTGATGAGTTTTGGAATTATATTGAGGAATATTTTTTAGGAGAATTACCAAAAGAAGTGGAACAAGCGTTAGAAAAAAGGAAAACAGAGAGAATAGAAAGATACAGAAAGAAAAGTTCTGGGGCAAGTGGAACACTTACGTAACAGGAAGGTATATCATTTTTAGGATCATTCAGATTAAAGTTTTGAGGTATCAATGTGTTGGCTATAAAAAAATAGCAGAAGCAATGGGCCTATCTCGCGATGTTATCAAGGGCTATAGTAAATAATTGCAGATAACAAAATGTACCATTATCCAGTGAATGCCAAACGATGTACCGTGCTCACCTTTTGTATAATAAATGAGCACTCCCTCTGGGGGTGCCATTATTATGTAGGAGGTTATTTTGTATGATTCATTATCGAAAAATCTTGGAATTCCACGATGAGGGAATCAGTCTCAGGGGCATTGTAACCGTCAACCCCAATTGGACACTTTTTAGTCTTTAAATATCTTCTGCTGATGCTTTAATCGATGACTCTCATTGTTCAAGTGGATGACCTCCACTTGATGCAGTAGACGGTCCAATATGGCTGTCATCATTCCTTGGTTACCGACGATCTCTGTCCATTCCTCAGGGCTACGATTAGACGTTAAAATCAGCGAGCTCTGTTCATATAGTTGATGAATCAGTTGAAAAATGAGTATTGCAGATAAAATGAGCCACTTGTGCGGACTTTTAAACCACCGGTTGCGGAACTTTAAGCCATCGTTTGCGGACGAGAGAGCCAAAATGCCTTCTTAAAAATCCTCCCTGTATACTTAAGATGCATGCGTTGTCGCATGATATCTATGTACAGGGAGGGTTTTTATGTGATTAATTGTCGTAAGATTCTAGAGCTCCATTTGGATGGTGTAAGTCAGCGAACGATCAGTGCGAGTACAGGTCATTCCAGGAATACTGTCGCTGGCGTTATCCAGCGTTCAAAGGCCCGAGGGGTTCTATCTCTAAATGGTACGATGACAAACGCCTGGTTACATGCATTTCTGTTTTGGAAAAAGGCTATTATCCGGTGGATTGGGAGAGGATTCACAAAGAACTTCAGAAGATGATTACGGCCAATGAAATGCACCATCATTGACATAGATCTTACCAACGAATGTCAAAGATTGTACCAGTGAATGCCAAGCGATGTACCGTGCTCACCTTCTGTATAATAAATGAGCACTCCTTCTGGGGGTGCCATTATTATGTAGGAGGTTATTTTTGTATGATTCATTATCGAATGTTAATGCTTCTTAATAACGTCCATATGTTGACGGTGTTGTTTGTCCGGGGGTTGACGCATATAATGTCCTTAATCACCCTGAAGAAAGGAAAAGACGCCTTCCTTAATGCCGGCCATTAGCAGTGGCGCGACGGAAGACGTCCCTCAAACAATATGATTATTGTTAATGATTATTTCATAGTGGAATCCGCCGAGAAAGGCGTTTTTTATTAAATGTGCAGGAAAGGTTCCTTGTCCCTGTTTTAATCAACGGGTCTACAAGGTCATCGGTTCAAGAGAACGAAAGGTAAAAGATGAAAGAAGCATGGCCAGAACGTTTATCATCAGAAGGCTGCGTTGCCAGCAGTGTACAAAGATTCACCACGAGCTACCTAAACTGATGATTCCATATAAACGTTACGCTACAGAAGTCATTGAAGAGACTATTTTTCAAACGTCCCACCTAACGGTGGCAGCTGATGAATCTACGATCTACCGGTGGAGGAAATGGTTCTTTGAATTGATAGATTACTGGCTGTTCATTCTTCAATCCTTACTAATTCAACTTGAGCAGAATGAGACCTCAACAGATGACCTGTCCAGTCGCCTGTTGCCTGTGCATAAACGAATTGGACAATGGTTCGGCACAGCGTGCGGATGGCTGGGGAAAATTGTCCATCCAGTTGCGAATCATCATTTTTGGGTACATACCCGTTCTGCGTTTTTGTCCACTTATCCATAATTTACACTTCTATTATCAGAAAAAGGAGTGTGACCCATGGGAAGAACAAAAGCAGAAGAAAAAGCAACGAATCGCTTTCAGATGATTGCGCCATTATTAAATGAAGAACTGGATAATCAGGAGAGAGGCAGACTTCTCAAGCAAATTTGTGTGCAACATGGACTTTCAGTGCGCACCCTTCGTCGTTATCTCTCGCAATTTAAGGAGAACGGCTTTGAGGAGTTAAAACAAAAGCCGTATCGTTCAGTTCCAGAGGAACGACAGGATAAAGTGCTTGTACAGGCGATTTTACTGAGACGTGAAGTGCCAAGCAGGAGTATTGCCTCCATTATACAAATCCTCGAGTGGGATGGCCTTGTAGAAAAAGGTGTACTGAAACGAGCCGTCGTTTATCTCATGAAGGCTTTCCATTTCAATCAACTGTGCGAGGAGCATTATTTTTGTTTAAGATTCAGTTGACAGCTTTTTTGTATAGGCGTCTTGACCTACGTGACCAAAATAGGCGGTGAGTTTTTTAAATCAATGCTCCTATTTATTCACCAAATTACGGAAGTAAAATATACATGTCTACAGAGTATCTTTGGCATTGGATTTTAACAGAAATCACCTATCTTTCCATTGTTAAAGTTTTTTTCTTGTGCACCTGCTTTTATAATGTTTTGTGTATTTTTATTTTTCTATCTTAATTAATGCAACGTTAGTGATATGAACCCTATATTTAATATCAATGTTTAATTTCTCTTGTAATTTGTTACAGGCAACCGCATTTTGACGATAGAACTCTTCCTTAGACATATACGATGAAAAAATTTTATCGTATGATTCATCAATTTTACATAACAAGGGTCTAGATTCGTAAATGGAGCATTGATTGTTCTCTAAGTTAGTACACTTTCCGTTTTGATTATATTCTTCTAAAAACTCGATACCATCTATGGATAAGCAACAAGCTCCACAAGATGTACATGGAAATAGTATCATAAAACCAGCTCATCATCACTTAACATGAATGCCTCAAACTCATTAAACTGCTCGTATTCGAATTTAACATTTAGTCCATTTGCTAAAGACACAATTGCTTTTTCTGTTAGCCCGGAGTCAATAATAGTAAGATCAACAAGTTTCTTCAATTCACTAAAACTAGTCTCGTATTCCTTATAATATGCAATTAATAATTTCTCTTCTTCTTTAATTTGATGAATGATTATTTTAGATAAAGCTTCTGCTTGGAGGCGCGCTTCTTTTGCTAATTGCAAATCTTCTCTTGCATTGATGAATACCTTATAAATTTGTTTCATACCGATCAACGTAACTGTACCTGCAATAGCAGCTCCTACAGGACCAAATAGAGCGGCTCCAGCAGCAGTCATTACAATACCGGAAAAACAACTAACAGCATTTGAGCCTAAACCCTCGATATATTCCTCTGTCGAAATTTTATTGGTTAAAAAATTATATGTAAGTTCTGTAATATTGACAGCAGAACTTGCAAGGGCTGTAACCACATTCCCCGACATTATAGGGTTATTCTTTCCAATATACTTTAAACCATAGGATACACCACTTATAATAGCACCACGTGTTGCGCTATTAACAACAGCTTTTCCTGTCTCCTTCACACAGAAATCACGCTTAAAAACACCTTGAGCTGCACTTACAGTACCTCCCACAAAGGCCCCTGCTAACGCACCACTTAACACTGCATTTTTAGCACCAGAAATAAACTCAGTCTTCTTCATTTCAGCTACAATTGTTTCTGGATCTTTTGCAGCACGTATTGATTCATCATAAGTTGTTCCACCACTCTTAATTTCACCATACTCAATTTGGCCTTTAGTAGAACCATATGCACTCTTGTAATCTTCAGCGTAAATACCATTTGAATTCATACGCTTATCTATTAATTCATTTACTTTTTGTTCATTTTCGACGTTTACTAATCGATCCATTCCATTATATTTCGCATTTGCAACAGCACGGGCAGTCGCAGATGTTTTGTTATAAGATTTTGCTTGTATTTCTTTGAAAATATCACCCTTCGGATTGCGTATCAGAATATCGGCTGCTGCATGAGGTTGACCTAATTGATCAGTTGTTACAGCCCTTAATAGACTTCCAGCTTTGGCAGCAGATACATTAAATTTTGTAGTTTCTATTATTTCAAACATTCTACCTTGAGTCTTATCAGAAGCACAATTAATGTATTGTTTAGCTACTTTCGTTAACTGCTCTGAACCTGCGACAGTTTCTATAAGTGCATTTCCTTGTCTTTCAACTGTTTCACTGACAACTTGTCCTGATATGAAGTCGATCTCCGATTGACGTAACGCGACCATGCACTCCCTCCTATATAGCTGATATTTTTTGTTTTTCAGCCGAAATAACTGATTGGAGATTAGGTATCAATTCTCCTTTTTCATCTAAAATTGTTGTATTTAAAATATCTCTCATAATAATTGCTAATTTGTAATTGTTATGGATAATGACTTGTTCCTCAACAGAGAAATTCCTAAAATCTTTTCCCTTGTTAGTAATTATATTTTCCATCTTCCCAACGTTGGAAGCTAATAATTTATCAGTACTAATGGCCAGTTTTTGCATGCTTTTCGTAGTAGCCCTAATTTGTGCCATAACGGTGGACGCCGACTCAAGTTTCTGTAATTCTGAATTTACTTCTGCTTCCTTCGCATGCATCTCTAACAATTTTTTCTCTGTTGAAGCAGCAAAGATTAAGCTTCCAATAGCTAAAGCAGGAGCTAAAGCTATTCCACCTAAAACCATAGTGCCACCCGCCACCCCTAATCCACCAGCTGCTAAAGATCCTCCACCTAGAAATGCTAGAGTAGCATTTTGCGCTGCAATACCACTTAGTGTGGCAATAGCAGTTCCAGTAGATGCAGCTGAAAACGTAGCAGTAGCACCTACTGCTCCCATTGCAGCTAGACCGCCACCAGCTAAAGAAGCAACCCCAGCTGTCATAATTTGCCCTGCTTTTACAACTTGAGTCTCTAAATGTAATACAAATCGTTCAATCTCACTATTGGAAACAAATTTATCTGTTACAGCTTCACCTTTAAAGGTTACGTTCTTAATTTGTTTAAAGCTTTCTACAAATTGCTTCATAGTTCCACCGAGTATTTCTAATTTCACTTTGCCGTAATTCTCAAATGTACGATTTGTATCATCACGACTTAATTGAAAATTCGTACTAGATGTTTTGTATTTGTATTTAAGATTTTCTGCTAACTCCTTTGTATCTTTCATATTGTTATAAGAGTCATACCCTTTTTTCCCTGCTACTGCGGCAGATACTGCGGTAGCCCCTGCAACGATTATTGGAATTAATGGTAGAGGCATAGTACACCCTTCTTTCGTTTTTATAATAAATTTTACACAACGTATATTAATTGTTAATGAATTCCACAACGGAGAAATCAGCTTTAGGTACCTTTAATGCATTATCTTTATTATCCTGAAAATCATTTCGGCCAGTACCGTGGACACGTAGTAGGGGTGAGTTTTTTATTAACACAGTTTTAAGATAATAACTCTTTCTAGGATAATTAATATCAAGACAATCAGCAAGTTGATTATATGAAAGTATTGCTAAGTGGCTCTCATTTAGCTTTGAGTGAAAGCCACACACGAAAGCAAAAGTCAGAGGTTGAACTTTATGCTGTTTTATAATCTCATTCACTTCTTCTCCACTATAAGTGAAGCTCCATTGTTTTTTTGCTTCTCTAATTGGCTTAATAGGGGATGTTGCATACTTTACATATAAATGATAATGACCTTCATCAGTTTGAACATTGTACATACGCCGGTTTTCATTATCACGTAGCAAAGATGGCTGATTGCCTTTGTTGATCATAAAAGATAGAAGCGCTCCATAATAAAAATCTACATGTTGCAAAGAAGTGCGCTGTTTTGGTGAAGGTTTTACAAACTCATCAAGTATCATATCAAATTCCTTCCATATAGATATAACGCCTTAGGTCAGTAGCAAAGAACATCTATTGTACTTTATTTTAGGCTCAACGCCATAATCAGTGCTTGACAATATAACTTTCTCTAAGTAATAGAAAAACATCTGCCATTCCTGTAAAGTTGTAAGTCCGACCAAACA
>NZ_SNYJ01000032.1 GCF_004363045.1 Aureibacillus halotolerans | reverse complement strand
AAGACTTGTTTCATGGCGAAATCGTTGCTTATTCCACAGGAACGAGTCAGGACATGGCACTCGTCTACCGAGCACTTACCAAATTGAAACACCGCGGTGGATATAAAAAAAGAGCCCTGATCCATAGTGATCAAGGCATCCAATTCACAAATGCTGGATATCAAAAGCGCCTAGCGGACATGACATTGACTCCTTCAATGTCTCGCAGAGGAAACTGCTGGGACAATGCGTGCATTGAAAACTTCTTCAGCCATTTGAAAAGTGAAATGCAGATCTTCGGTGAACCGAAAACCCTTGAGGACGTCCAGGCAGCCGTAGACGCTTATATTGAGTATTATAACCACAAACGTATCCAAACAAAACTGAAAATGAGTCCTGTGGCATTTCGAACATCAAAGGCTGCTTAGAAGAAAAGAAGCTTGAAAGAAAAATGAACGCGAAAAGAGACCGGCGAGAATCAGATGTCGGACGTATCGTGCATTTGACACGGAGGGGCACGCATAATAGCCTGTCAAGCTGCGCCAGGATTGTTTCAAGCCTGGCCTTCTGGAGCACCATCTATGCGTGCTAGAGGCTCCGTGTCAAATGAGTTGAAGACGGGGAAGAATGTCAAATTCGATGAGCTTTTCATCTTTGATTTTGTGCGCTTTTGAATGTGTCTACTTGACAGGAGCATGTGCACTCCCGTTTTGGGCTCGCTTTCCCTATTTAGGCTCGCTCTCTCCCGTTTTGGGCTCGCTTCTCCTCCATTTGGGCTCGCTTTTCCCCTATTTAGGCTCGCTTCTGGTCCTATTAGGCTCGCTTTCCCTATTTCGGCTCGCTCTCTCCCGTTTCGGGCTCGCTTCTCCTTCATTTGGGCTCGCTTTCCCCCGATTTAGGCTCGCTTCCGGTCCTATTGGGCTCGCTTTCCCTATTTCGGCTCGCTTCTCCTCCATTTGGGCTCGCTTTCCCCCGATTTAGGCTCGCTTCCGGTCCTATTGGGCTCGCTTTCCCTATTTCGGCTCACTTCTCCTCCATTTGGGCTCACTCCCCCCCGATTTCGGCTCGCTTCCGGTCCTTTTAAGCTCGCTTTCCCCTTTTTCGCTGTTCCATTTAAAAGTTAGGGTTCCGCGCGAACATGATGCTCCCCAAAAAACGGAAAAAATGAACGAATGTGTTAAGCAAGCAGACAGGCAAATCTATGAAATATGGAAATTCCCTGTCTTTTTCCGTGCGAGAGTGGTATTTTATAAGGTAGAACTTAAAAGAGAAGAGGCGACTTGATCGCCACTGGATTGTCGAAGGGGTGCAAGTGAATGGAATTACGAAGAAGTTCCAAGCCGAAGAAGGCCTGGAGTATTTGGCCGTTCTTCTGGTTTACAGTCGTTTTGCTCGCAAAATTCATTTTTGCGCGTTATTTGTTATTTTCGCAAGTCAATCTTTTGCAAGGGCTTTGGCTCGAAATAGGCTATATCCTCCTTGTCATCGGAGGTATTGCATTGCTTCGTTGGCGACCATTAAAATGGTCACTCTTTCTCATCGTTAATGTGCTCCTCTCTACCTTTCTATTTGCAGTTGTCATCTATTACAACTACTACGGGTACATTGTCACATATCATGCGTTGAGCCAGTTGAATCAGGTCGGAGCGGTAGGCGATTCTGTTAGCTCCCTCATTGATCCATTGTATTACGTACTCTTTCTTGATTTTCTCTTGCTTCCTCTCGTCGTCATTGGCGTACGGGTGTTTAAAAAAGGACCCGCTGTCTCACCAGCACCTGCCTCGCGCTTGTTCTGGCTTGTGCCTTTGCTTGGTTTCATCGTGATTGCGAGCAATATGGTCATGCATTACGGCGACCCCATTGCAGACACAGCGGTGGCCGCAGAGAAAAAAGGCTTGGTCACTTATGAAATCTTGGCGTTTGCGGATGGCGGCGCAGAGCTTGCCGTCTCGATACAGAACAAAGAGGATTTGCTGCAAGCTGTCCAGGACGTCAAGGACCCGAACGGAGAATTTGCAGCAAACACATTGCCGCCGAACGAACGTCAACTCTTTGGCGCCGCTGAAGGACGGAATATTTTTGTCATCCAACTGGAGGCCTTCCAAAACTTCGCGATAGGGCTTGAGGTAGACGGAAAGCCGATTACTCCGGTTCTTAATGATTTGATTAAAGACAGCTACTACTTCTCAGAATTTTATCAGCTGGTCGGTCAAGGAAACACGTCGGATGCCGAATTTTTGCTCAACACGTCGTTCTACCCACCAGCCTTTAAAGCAGCGTCTGAGTATTACAGCAACAAGGACCTGCCAAGCTTGCCAAAACTGCTTGAGCAGCAACAAGGCTATCAAACGATGACGTTCCATGCGAACGATGTCAGCTTCTGGAGTCGTGATCAAATGTATCCCGCACTTGGCTTTGATCAATATTACGACATTGATTTCTTCGGCGAAGAAGATGTCATCGGGATTGGCCCATCAGATGATGTGTTGTACTCCAAGGCTGTGCCTGAGTTTGCTCAAAAGGCAGAAAGCGGCGAGCCGATTTACGCGAATTTAATCACGTTATCCAGTCACCATCCATTCCGCATTCCACAGTCGAAAAACCCGCTGGAAATGCCAGAAGAGATTCAAGGAACGATTGTTGAGGACTACCTACAGTCGTTACACTATACAGATCAGATGGTCGGCAAATTTATTCAGCTTCTAAAGGACGAAGGGCTTTGGGACAATTCGATGCTCGTTTTGTATGGCGATCACTTCGGTCTGCAGCAAAAAGCAATCGAGCCTGAGGACATCGACGCCATTGATCATGTGCTTGGACGTCCTTATACCGATGTCGATCGCTTTAACATCCCTCTGATTATGAGCATTCCCGGCGTTACCGACGGCGGAAAGCAAATTGAACAGACAGGCGGCCAGATTGACATTTACCCGACCATTGCCAACCTTGCTGGACTGAACACCGAGCAACAGGTGTTGTTCGGACAGGACTTGCTCAACACGTCGAGCAATCTGATTGGCATGCGTTACTACATGCCAGTGGGTTCCTTCTTAAATGAAGACATCATGTTCCGCCCACTCGAAGGCTTCTCTGATGGCGAAGCCTACAGTCTCGAGACAACAGAAGAGCTTGATGAATTCAGCCAATACAAAGATGACTACGAGCGCATTCTTAAGCTCATGCAGCTTTCCGATGCGTATGTCGACAGTCTACCTGAAAAATTCTGAGTGCATGCCCTAGCAACGAATGTTGCTGGGGTTTTTTCATACAATACTTCTGGGATTGATTGTCATGGGAAAATATGAGAGGATGGCAACAGCTTGCGAAATTCATCCATGACAAGGTGAGGTGAAAACGATGAATGATGGAGCGATGAAGTTATTTATAGGCGTCTGTGTGTTGTTTGGCGGGTTCTTGCTCGCAGCGATTATTTATATCGCGTTGCTTTATTTTGGGGTCATTCGTTATAACTGAGGTCTTGCCATTTGACTTTAAATGACCATAAAGGAGCATAGTCTATGTTAATTGCAATCGTTGGTCTGGCCCTCTTTATCGTTTTACTGTTTATTCTCCAAAATCAATACCATCGAATGATCCTTGGACTTGCACTTATACTGTTTCCCTTGGCATTCATCGTTCTTGGTGGTATTCCCTTCCTTGTTGTACGTATAGGAGGTAATCAAGGGCATGCTTTTGGTTTTGCCTTCATACTCAATGTAGTCATTCTTCTTGGTGCTTTGTCACTTATCATAGGACTGATTCAATTCATTTATAACAGCTTTAAAGCGAAGAAGGTCTAACATGGGAATTGTAGCAAACCAAAGCTCAATCCAAAGAGGTGGCCTATGAATAAAAAAGCATTTCATATCCTGAATATAGTGACTTTACTTATTCTATTGACTCTTAATTTGTTACTTATAATTGCAGCGGGAATGTCAGAGGGCGAGCAAATACTGCCATATCTAATAAGCGTAGCCCTATCGTTTGTCATTTGGGGGACGTTTTATCGTATTCAGTTTACAAAAGCAAACACCACATGGAAGGTCGTATGGTTTTGTCTTATGATCGTTATCCTCTATTTTTGGCAGACTGGTCTCGGGATGTTTATAAGCAATGCTATCTTTAGACTTTTCGAATAATGTTTTTCCTACCCATTTAGGAATCAAAACGGAGGGGGCTTTACGACGTTTTTAGAACGCAATACATGCAAAAGCCATTGGAGAAAACCTAGCAGCAGTAAAACAAAGCCTACGAACAATAAAGGAACAATAATGATGAGGGCAATCACCAATGCTTCTAAGGATGGTAAACCGATAACTGCAGAAATAAAAAGAACGACAGCGGTTAAAAAAGCGGCTCCAAAGATTGACGCTCCGGTGACTAATTTTACTTTTGACCTTCTCATTAAAAAGGCAATCCCCACAACCAATAAAATGAAGATTGTAAGAAAGATAGGAAGCGTGCTCCAGTCTTCTGAAAAAATCCCTAGAACACCCACTGCTAAAAAACCAATATGAAGAGTTTGCAATAGAGCTCTTTTCACAAACCCAGCGACTTGTATGGAAGATACAAAGCCTGCGGACGATAAAATAAACATGGCAATCGCCCCGAAAAAAACAACCTCATCTGAAAATGGACTTAATTTATTGGCGTATATGTCCCAAACGGCGTCTTCATGATTCAGCAGTAACCCTCCTGAAATGAGTATGCTTCCTACTAAGAAAAGAACTGCTAGTATTGAATTTCCCTTAGCATCTTTCAAGTCAGTATCCATTTCATGTAAAGCAAAAACAGTCAGGAGAACTGTTCCAATACCCAAAAGCCCTGTGCCGATCAAAACGAGGACAATGGTTGAAAACAAAAGGCCCGCTATGAGACGCTCTTGTTTATACGACAAGAAGGTTGCCACACAAGAAGCACCACCGCCGACAAGTGATAACCACCACACACTGGAAAAAGCATCTGGATTATACGTTGGAAGAACAAAAATACTTAATGGAAGGATGATGGCAAGCATCCCCGAAGCAAACATTACTTGGTTCATGGAACGACCCCCTGACATTCAGTTAACTTTGGTACTCTTAAGTTATCCATCCCAACTCTACCTAAGAAAACCACCTAAAAGTATAGGAACGACAAATGGAAAAACTATATTAACTCCAAGAATAATACACAATGTCCAATGAATCCTTCTGCCGATTTTGCGGTGTGGTGATTTTGAATTAAATATACATCCTATGACCCAAGGGATGACAAAGAAAGCAATGATCACTAGGATATGAATAGGAATATAACTGCCAAAGAAAAGAGCACCGATAACCATGAATATTGAATACAAGAACACCAAACATCCACTTATGATTTGAGGTGGGATGTACTCCTTATTACTTTCTTTCTTCATAAAAGTTAACCACTCTCCTCGTTCAATTTCTACAACACTCTTATCCAAAGGTTGTATCCTCCAAACAACAACAGGATGAATGCCGAGACTCCTAAGATCCATTTGTAATACGTTTGACCCCTGAGGAAAACGGCAAAAAGAATCGAGAGGAGAAAACCAACATAAATAACAATAAGAAGCGTTCGATTGGTGACGCCCACATTAATATCAAACGTAAACAAAGCCAGTGCAATCATTGAGATCCAAAACACGACGTTTGCAATGATGTTCATCCGAAAACCCCTCTCTTTTTAAAACTTGCACTTCTCAAATCACTCCTGTAAACTTCAACCTAAACTACATAAAAAATCCCACAAGGCATACAAATAGAACACTATGAGTCAATAGTTCAATCGACTAAGGTCCGCCTCTGCATGAAGATTAGATACTGAAATTTGTGAATAAAATAAAAAATGATCCTTTACTTTTCAAAGGGTATACATTTAAGTTCCGCATGATGCTCCCTTTATGGTTCTTTCTACCATAACATTTACTTCCAAATAATTAAACAGCAAAGGAGGATTTTCCATGGCTATTTATATGTCCATTTCTATTATCGCTATTGTCATTGTCCTCCCTTTGGCTACTTACTTGAGCTGGAACCAATCCATTAAACGAAAATGCATTGTATGGGGGCTCACCTTTATGGTGGTCCTGACACCTTGTGGCTCATGGCTTGCTGCCATGTCAGCTGCTCACTATATTGGTGATGGATTTGCCGGCGTTGCTGTGCTCGCTGTTCTCCTTCCTAGTTTCTTCGGGATCGGTTTACTGTTTTTTCTCTATGGCGTTTTAAAGAAAACGTACAGACCCCATTAAAGAAGCATCATTTTCTCGCTAAGCCAAGTCTTCGCCTGCGCCAGCTCGGAGCTTACACTTCTATTTTTTTGAAACCATTTCCCTCCATTCATCGTCTCATACAAAAGCCAATAGTTTACTGGAGGTGCAGATGATGAAACGTCCCTATCCGTTTATGTGTTGTGTCGTCATCTTGAGTATCGTCGCCTTAACCGCAAGCCTTTATCATCAAACATTATCACCACTGTTTCCTTCCGAACTAAAACCAATCTCTTATTTTGAAACACCTGCGAATACAAGGGAACAAGCTAAGAAGATCGCACAAACCGAGCATAGAGAAGCAATAAACATCATCCAGAAGCACCTGCGTTCAATAAATCATTCCATTCCTATCGACTTGGACCATCCCACATATCAATCAATTGTTTTGAGTTTAGGTGTGGGGTTACCTGAAGGCATGGAGAATAAGCAGGACGAGATTGTGGCGTATGTAAAATTTATCGACCTTTATGAGAATTTCACTAAAAATGAGGAACTTAGGCGCTATGAAGTGCTTGATCACGTATCCATCCCTTTTTTGAATCGTGAACGGCTGATTGCTCATTTAACACCGATTCCGGCTGATGCGAAGAGCACTTTAGAGCATACGAATAAATAAAAGTGGAGGTGACGAAGTTGGAGGTTGAAGAAACGATACAAGCGTTTGTTAAAGAAAAACTAAAACGGTTCGAGTTAAACACTGCCCATTATGCTCGCTTAAAAGCGGAGTGGGAGAACGCACTAGAGAAAAAAAAGCTGCACTTTGAAGCTGAAGGCCAAGAAACGAGCCTGGCCGTACACTCTGCCATAGACGAGTTTTCTGCCGAACGCAGAAAAAAGCCCTCTCGTTTACGCCTGTATTCTCTACTCATTACGGTCATCATCGGCACGGTTTATTTTATTGGGTTGATTTATTCAGTAATTATAGCAGGGAACGGTTTCCCATATGGTTGGACGATCGTACTTCTGCTTCACTCTACCCTCCTTGTCTTGGCCATGATGAACATGTCTTTCCTTGCCTCGTATAGAAAAAGCTCGATTATTGTGATGATCTTTCTAGCTATCATCAGTTTTATTAGTATGGGAACTTTCCCCGATGTGACGAGCATTTTTTACCTTCCAGTTTTGGTGCTCGGTGGGCTTTACGTTTTGCTTCTCTGCTTTCAAATAACGATTGGTGATATTTTTGAGCCTACTAGCAAAACAGGAAATGACAGATCAAGAGGTGGGCGTGCCGCAATTATGATCGCACGCGTAGTAAGCGGACTTCTCTTGCTCGCTGCCTTTTATTTTACAGCCTATGGGATGCTCGTTTTCGCTGGATATATCCCAGTACCGCTTATCGTCATTTTTGTCATTTTGGCAGGGGTGTGGACGCTTGGTTTTTTTCTAGGCAGGCATCCCTCACAATGGTATCTGCTTGGTGTTGGCCTTCACACGCTGTTTTTTATCTGCTTTTTTTCCGTCGCCTTGTTTCCTTATATAGGAAGTATGCTTTGGTCGTAAGTATCGATCCCCGCACAAAAAAATAGCGTACCTATCATTCCCCGATAGGTACGCTACTTTCAATCAATCAACTTCGCTTATTACTCTGTGATCAAGAGCAATTCAACAGGAATAAACTCTTCAACTTCTTCCCCATTAATCACTTTTAGAGCTGTTTCTACGCTTGTTTTCCCAATAACGTCTGGCTGTTGGGCAACGGTTGCAGCTAATGTACCCTCTTTAATGGCCTGTCCTGCATCCTCAGTACCATCAAAACCAACGACAATCACATCTTCAAGCATGCCAGCAGCGCTAAGGGCTTGAATTGCACCTAATGCCATTTCATCATTGTGCGCGAATACCGCATTAAAATCGCCTTGTGACTGAATGATGTTTTCCATAACAGTTAATCCTTCAGCACGGTTAAAGTTGGCAGATTGCTGAGCGACAACTTCAACTCCTTCAGCAGCTTCAACAGCTTGATGAAAGCCTGCGCCTCGTTCGTTTGTTGCTGAAGCACCTGGGATTCCTTGAAGCTCAACAATGCTCCCTGTCCCACCAAGCTTTTCAATGATAAATTCGCCAGCTAATTTTCCACCTTCTGTATTGTCGGAAGCAATATGAGCGACAATTTCTCCACCTTCTGCACTTCTATCAACGGTGATCACAGGAATTCCTGCTTCGTTTGCCGAGATCAATGCTGTAGAGATCGCTTTTGAATCTGTTGGGTTCACTAGGAGCACATCGATATCCTGTTGAATCAAATCTTCAATTCCACTAATTTGTTGAGCAGGATCGTCCTGAGCGTTCACGGTAATGAGTTCGATATTGCTCGCAAGGGCGGACTTTTCTGCGCCTTCTTTAAGGTTTACGAAAAACGGGTTATTCAAAGTAGATAATGACAAACCGATTTTTTTCGCTTCATCTGTACCTTCAGAAGAACTATCCCCTTCACTTGTCGACTCACTTGCATTACTTCCCGGCGCCTGTGTTGAACATCCGACCATAATGATTGCCATTAAAAATAAGATAAGTAGTTTTTTCATTTCATTGTCCCCTTTTATTTTTATGATTAGGCTTCCTTCTTGCGATCAAGCAATACGGCTAGTAATATCACGCCTCCTTTCACGACTTGCTGGTAGAAGGAAGACACATTGAGAAGGTTAAGTCCGTTGTTGAGCACACCAATAATAAGTGCGCCTACTAACGTTCCAAAAATCCAACCTCGTCCTCCAGAAAGGCTTGTTCCACCTAGCACAACCGCGGCAATCGCATCCAATTCATACGTCGCACCTGCTGTAGGCTGAGCAGAATTTAAACGCGAGGCAAGAATGATCCCCGCCAAGGCGGACAAGGTACCCGTCAATGAGTAAATCCAAATTTTCATCCGCCCTGTTTTAATTCCAGATAGAATAGAGGCTTCTTCATTCCCACCGATCGCATAAGTACGGCGACCAAAGGTTGTTTTTCGCAGAATAAAATAGAGAACCCCAAAGGACAGTAGCATGATGAGTACAGGAACAGGAATACCGAAAAAGTACCCTCTACCTAGCAAAGTAAAAAACATGCTATCGGTAAACCCTGAAATAGGCATCCCTTCTGTGTACACCAATGTAATTCCTCGGAAAATCGTCATTGTGGCAAGGGTTGCAATAAATGGAGCGATTTTTCCTTTGGCAATAATAAAGCCGTTGAATGCCCCCATCAAGGCCCCTGCCAATAAACCAACCAGCACTGCAATCACCGGATCTACGCCCGATGCCATTAATCCAGCCGTGAGAGCCCCTGCCAAAGCGAGGATGGAACCGACGGAAAGATCGATACCTCCTGTTAAAATGACAAAGGTCATTCCAAAAGCAATCAAGGCGTTAATGGAGATTTGTCGCAAAACGTTTAATAAATTGTCTAGAGTTAAAAAGTTCGGGCTTAAAATGGACAACACAATAAAGATGATAAAGAGTCCGATGAATGGTCCTAATTTTTGTAATGTGCTTGTGACGGCCTTATTCATGCCTTCACACCTCCTGTAGCTGCATGCATAATGTTTTCTTGATTGGCATCTTGTTTTGAAAATTCAGCGGAAATGGTTCCTTCGTGCACAACGATAATACGGTCGCTCATTCCTAAAACCTCTGGAAGCTCAGACGAAATCATAAGGATTGCAACGCCATTGCTCGTCAGCTCATTCATAATTTGATAAATTTCTTTCTTTGCCCCTATGTCAACACCTCTTGTAGGCTCGTCCAATATGAGGAGTTTAGGGTGCGTGGCTAGCCACTTTCCTAGAACGACTTTCTGTTGATTTCCGCCACTTAATGCTTTTAGCTTCTGGTTCATATTAGATGCCTTTACTCGTAACTTTTGCATCAATTCTTCGACGATCGCGTTTTCTTTTTGTTGTTGAACAATGCCAAAGCGAGAGATTGACGACAAACTTGCAAGGCTCATATTATCTCGAATGGAGTCGCCTAAAATTAGCCCTTTTGATTTGCGATCTTCTGTGACAAAGCCGATGCCTTCGTTGATCGCATCAGTCGGTTTACGGATGGATACCTTTTTCCCATCCACATAAATTTGTCCTGAAGTGATCGGTCTTGCCCCAAACAATGCTTCGGCGATTTCCGTTCTTCCGGCACCCATCAAACCAGCCAAGGCAACTATCTCCCCTTCACGAACGGTGAGATGGACATTCCTTAACTCATTTTTCGTCGATAATCCTTCGATACGTAAGCGCTCATTGCCGAACGTGGGCTCACGTTCTGGGTAACGTTCTCCGAGCTCTCTTCCTACCATCATTTTTACGATATCGTCCAGTGACGTGTTTTTAATAGTCTCTGTGCCAATATACTGCCCATCGCGCAGCACCGTAATCCGGTCACAAATTGTGAATATTTCTTCCATACGATGAGAGATATAGACAATGGTGATCTGATCCTTCGTTAGCTGTTCAATGACCTCAAACAATGTATGAATTTCTCTATCAGTCAGCGCCGCTGTTGGTTCATCCATGATAATAATCTCTGCATCTGTCGCAAGCGCACGTGCGATTTCAACGAGCTGTTGCCGACCAACGGAGAGTTTCCCCGTCACTGTATCAGGATCGATGTCGACGCCTAACCTCGAAAGATACTCTTTGGTTTTCGCTTTCATTTCCTTCGTCTTTAACACCGTCGATTTGCCGTAAGTGAGTTCGCGACCTAGAAACATGTTTTCTGCCACCGTTAAATGGGAGATGTTGTTCAGTTCTTGATGGATAACGGCAATGCCCATCGATTCTGCTTCTTTCGGACTTTTAATGGTCACCTGTTCGCCGTCTTTCACGATTGTCCCTTGATCGGCTTTATAGATGCCCGTTAAAATTTTCATCAACGTCGACTTCCCAGCGCCGTTTTCCCCCATAAGCGCATGGACTTCCCCACGTCGTAGCTGAAAATCAATCGTTTTTAAGACTTGTACGCCAGAAAACGCTTTGCTGATGCCTGACATTTCAATGACATTTTGTGAATTCATTGCTCATCACCTCTTTAAAATAAAACGCCTGCCGTTAGAATGACGTTGGCATATGGTGTTGTTTCACCTGTGCGTATGACTGCTTTTGCTTGTTTTACAGATTGCTTAAATTTTTCATGAGTACAATAGTCAACCTTCACATCTTTAAGTTGGAGAATCGACATATCATGTAGCGAACGGTTGTGATCAGTGATTTCTTGTGCGAAAAGGGCCTGCTCGACTTCAAAATCATCTAATACGGCTTCTAACGTTTCGTAGAAGGAAGGAACCCCTTGTTTCAACGCCAAATCAATTCGTTGAACCCCTTCTGGTATCGGCAGACCGCAATCGGCGATAACAATCGTATCGGTGTGGCCTAATCTGGCCAAGAGAAATGCGATCTCGCTATTTAAAATGCCATATTTCTTCAATGACGTATCTCCTCTTGTTGTGATTGCATGAAAACCTCGACTTCTGACAATGTCGGGAGGCCCTGTTGTGCGCCACGCTTTAACACATTGAGCGCTGCCACAGCATTTGCAAATTTGCACGCCTGCGGAAGTGAATGTCCTGTGGCAATGGCATAGGCGAATCCTCCATTAAATGCATCACCTGCTCCAGTCGTATCTATCGCTTTCACTTTATAACTCGGAATATTGACAAGATTATTTTCATTCTGATAGTAGACACCTTCTACCCCTTTGGTTAAAACGACCGTTGCGGTGATCTCATTGAACACGTCAAGGAGATTGGCTCCTGCTTTTACGTTCGTTAATTGCATCACTTCGTGCTCGTTCGGTGTTAGATAATGAATGAGATTGAGCAGCTCACTCGGGAGTTTCTGTGCCGGTGCAGGATTTAGAATCACACGCACAAGATGTTTATCGGCTAATTCTGCCGCTTTTACAACAGTTTGCAAAGGAATTTCCATTTGCAACAAAATGATGTCGCTTTCAGCAATGATATTTTCAAAGCGCTCTAAGATTTCTGGCGTTAAAGCATCATTTGCTCCAGGAATGACGATGATGCTGTTGTCTTCCTTTGATACGGTAATTTGTGCAACACCAGTTGAAAGACCTGTAACCGGTTCCACATTCGGCCAAAAAATAGTTTCCTTTTTCAACTGAGTAAGAAGCTCGCTTCCAAACGCATCATCACCAACACAGCCAATCATCGTCACCTCTGCCCCAAGCCTTGCAGCGGCCACAGCCTGATTCGCACCCTTCCCTCCTGGCTGTGTCATAAATCCAGAACCAATAATGGTCTCTCCAGGAAGTGGTACCTTTGTGGTCATGGAGATTAAATCCATGTTCACACTGCCAATCACTGTAATTTTAGGTCTCACTCTTTCTCTCTCCTCGTTGTTTGACGGACGACCAATGAAATGTCTAATTCTTCATAAGGCATTTGCAGTGGTTGTTTCTGAATCATTTTTATTAATTTGTCTGCTGCCATTGCACCCATGTTGTAAATTGGCTGCGCAACGGTTGTAAGTTCAGGTGATGTCATCTGACTTGTCGAAATACCATCAAAACCGATAATCGATAGCTCTTCGGGTACATTGATCCCTAGTTTCTGAGCTGCTTTTAATGCGCCAATGGCCATTAAATCATTGCCAGCAAAAATGCCGTCAATATCTTGACGCTCATGCAGTAGCCTAATTGTTTCTTCCATAGCGATATTGACTTGGTACTGCCCTTCAATAATCAGTTCTGATGAAAACCAAGGTTCGCTTTTGACCACGTCTAGATACCCTTCATAGCGGTGTTTTGCTGTGACAACGTGCGCAGGGCCTTTTATATGAGCAATTTTCTTACACCCTATGGAAAGCAAATAACGTACAGCCAATTGGGCGCCCTCTCTATTTTTCGCAGTAATGGTAGGGATGCTTGGTTCATTGGGGCGATCAATTAAGACGACTGGTACATTTAATGCTTTTAACGTTTTCACGTCCATACTATTGCTAACAAGGATAATGCCGTCAATATACTTTTGTTTCAAAATCTCTAAATACTGAAGTTCCTTTTCGATCTGTTCATCCGAATTACACTGAATGAGCGTAAATTGGGCTTTGCTCGTTACATCTTCCACCGCACGAGCCAGTTCAGGGAAAAAGGGGTTGGTGATGTCCGGCACAATAAGGGCAATGGTTTTAGATTGCTTTTTAAACAGGCTTCTGGCGACCGCATTTGGTGTATAGTTGAGCTCCTTAATGACTAGCAGAACACGTTTTTCCGTTTTCGCATTTACGTATCCACTTTTATTTAGAACTCTTGATACCGTCGCGACGGAAACACCTGCTTTTTTTGCAACATCTTTAATCGTTGGCACCATGTTGACCCCTTCCTAATGTGTAACCGGTTACAGGTAATCTATCATTATTTCAAGGAACTGTCAATAACTTTTACGATGACCATTTCAAATTAAAGAACGATCATTTCGTATCAAAGAGCAGACTAGTTTGCAGGCGCAAAATAAGGAAAAGCACACGACCTAAATGAAACGGCCATGTGCTTCCATTCGCTCGCCTTTTAAAATAGTTTATGAGTTTATGAGTTTATGAGTTTATGAGTTTATCAATTACGCTCATCAAGTTCGACGTTGTCCTTTTCCTTCCATACGCGTTCTATCCCCATGATCGTTTGACCGTCAAAGGTCATTGCATAAATATCCGGCTTTGACGTGCTTTCCCAAAAATCAAAGCCGTAGGACGGATCATAGTAGTTCATAATAATCGTCATAATGTTGCCATGTGTGCCAATGACGATGTTTTTTCCTTGGTGCGTATCGAGCAACTGCTTGATACACGGAATAGCCCGTTCTTGCGCTTGTCGTGTCGTCTCTCCGCCTTTTAGCGCGTACTCATGATTGATAAAGGATTCACGAATCGCCACAACAAGGGCCTCCCATGGTGCTTTATCGGTTTGATCCTTAATGGCACGCTCGATCAGCTCTTCATATTGTTCAATTGGAATCCCATGGGCGTCGGCAGTGGGCTGTACAGTCTGCTTCGTCCGTTCGTATGTACTTGCACAAATCACATCAACTGGGATGGTCTCAAAGTACGACGCCACACGTTTTGCTGCTGCATGTCCTTCCTCTGATAACCCTCTCGTCCGCTCCGCTCCAAACACAAAAGGCGATTCGGCGTGTCTTACCATATAGATGACCGTCGTGTTCATACAATCTCTTCCTCCCTTTTCTCACCTTCATTCAAAATGAAAAAATCGCTTATATTTCTTATTAGACGCGTAATTCGTTTAGATCCAGCAGCAATCAATACCCAATCATGCCCTCTACCGCTTGACGGGGGTCGGAAGTGGAGAACTTCCCCTTCCGTTTTAGGAACTGCTTTATGTAGATGGCCAAGTCGGGGATCGTACCAATAAAATTGTTGCTCCGTATGGGTCAGCTCTTGCTGATAAACTTTCATCGGCAGTCCGTTCGGATTGTAGACGAGTGAAAAATCAAGGCCGCGTGTCGCAATCATTTCGTTCGCACCACGCGGGTTGTCAATGAGAAGGCGCGTGTCATTCTGCCTTTTACTATCTGAAAAATGCATCATTAATGTACGTACATGCCTCATCTGCCAGGCACCTGGTCGCTGCAACGCTTCTTTCCATGTATACAAACTGTACGTATCTGGTACAGTATTCATGCACCAAACCGATTGATGCCCATACGTGTGACCAAAAGCACCAGCCAACACGGCGCAATAAGCCGCTTTGCGTGTATCGGAGGCGTCAAAATAACCGTTTTCCGGATTAAAAGCGATCGGCAAATCCTCATAGCAGGGCTCCGCATCGAGCGTCGGTTTGCTTGGCATTCGCTGAATGTCGTGCAGCACACGGCGATGATTCGGAATCGGCGGCTTTCCATGACCAGACTGAATCATATTGAAATCAAGCCAATGTTCATCGTGTACTTGCAAAGAAGAGGATTGTTCCCCGGCAGGATGAAACGTTTGCAAATGCCGACCAGAACCGCCTGCCCGCAGACCCTGCGCCATTCGTCGAACAACCGAAAAATGAGCATATGTCTCAAGCTTCCGATCACCCCCAAGCACCCAAACAAGATTGTCTCGATGTTTATATCGCTCTCCCAGCCATTGCCCATAATCAAACGCATTGTGCTCATTAAAAATGACCGGGCCAATGCCATGAGCGAGATTGAATTTGTCACCCCACGTTGGCAGTAACGCGATATACAAGCCGAACTGTTCTGCCAATGCCATGATAGCATCGAGGTGCGTCCAATAATGGCTCGCTTCGTCCACATCCGGAATCATTGGATCATACATGCCTTCTGAATTTTGCTTCAAAGGCATGCGACCGTAAGCGTTTCCACTTTTCAAACCGTTCATTTCTGCAAGAACCACCGTTTGGATCACAGTAAAACCTTGCTGAGCACGGAGGGAAAGATAATGCTCAATCTCCTGGAGGGTTAATTTATTCACAAGCTCCCAAGCCGTGTCGCCAAGCCAGAAAAACGGTTGTCCGTCCTTTCTCGCCAACTTTTGTTGTGTAGTATCAACGATCAGTTGCATCATCGACCCTCCTTATGCGCAATCTTCGCTTTAGGCTAGCCTAATGACCTATAATCGTCAAGGGAATATTTCTACTTTTTTAAAAAAGATGACGCATGGTTTGATCATTATTGAGGCAAAGGTATAATCATATTCAAAGATGGAAATGAGGGAAGCGAGGCAAATTGAGGCGATCATGCCAATTACAGTAGGGATTCTATGTACTTTTGTGATTTACTATCTTCTACGTGCTTTTCAAATCCGCTGGCCAAGTTTCTATAGCATTGGGCTTAGTATCATCGCGTTGATTGTCAGCTTTTACATTGGTGGTTGGGCAGGGATGGGGCTTGGCTTTATCAGCATTATTTTGGCACTGTCAACTATCCCATTTGCGAACTATGACCTAAAAAAGTTCAACCTCGTTCGAATTTGATGATCAAAATGAAAAATAGCAGACCTGGGTGAGAATTCTCTGTTAAAGGAAGTTCACGTCCAGGCGTTTATTATATACGTTTGGTTAATACACACCAAAAGGTTCATTATAAATACACATGGTGTAAAGTTTAGACGACGAAACATCAAATGTTAGTTCAGGTATGTAGTTTCATAAAATAGTTTGATCATTTCTGTGATCCTTATTTCAATAAAGCGATCTCTAATTGAAAGATCTTATGGAAATAAGCACTGTTACTTAAAGTACAATTTTTCACAATCTATATATTCCTCAATAAAACCTCTATACTCATCAGTTAATTTATCTGGCAAATGATTTATTGAAAAATACTGCATTTTTTCTGACTCGCTATAATCAATCTTCATATCTCCACTTACATCTCTAGTATAATAAACAGCTGTTACCGAATATAATTCGTCACCATTTGGCACTTTAAAGTAATATTCAGAACCAGAGAATACATTAAGTAATTTTAGGTTTTTGACTACTAATCCTGTTTCTTCAAAAACCTCTCTTTTTGCTACTTCTTCAAAACTTTCCCCTAGATCCATTAAACCACCTGGTAATCCCCAATATCCATCGTGTCTTTTTTGCAATAACACTTCATTTTGTTCATTTAAAATGATCACAACAGAACCAGGTAAAATAATTGGTCTATGCCCTACAAACTGTCTCAGATATTTATAGTATTCCATTTACTACTCCTCCCACGTGACTGGTTTTCATTTGGTTATTTAGCTGCTTAGACTTTATTAAACGACCACCTGCTAAAGCAGGTGGATTTGGACATGAAATGTCGACGACTAAAGTCGTTGCTAAGACTGAAGTCATCTTGAAGCACCTCATGCTTAAGCAAGCTGAATTTGACTAAACTCATTCTTCAATTTTAAAAATATCTTCTTTCTCATCGTTAAGCTGGTTCGCAATATAGTTCCGAATGGTTTCTTCGTCTACCGTGC
>NZ_SNYJ01000031.1 GCF_004363045.1 Aureibacillus halotolerans | reverse complement strand
CCAGAAATCCGTCGATTGGCAATTCACCACCGAGCAGGCACGAGGTAAACTAAAACATCTGTATCCTGTAATTTGATTCGGTCAAGGTACTAGGGCGTGTCTGAGAACTCAGAAGGGAGCAGATGTTGATTTTCGTCCCAAGCAAGGCGCTTTTTCGCAGGCGTACCGGACGTACAATAAGGAAAAGGAACGCCGCTAGGGTCGAAAAGGCGGTGACAGATGCCTCTTAGCGAGTTTTAAGACACGCCCTAAAAAGCTCAATCTCTCTATTTTGATTTGTAGAGAAATTGGGCTTCTTCATTTGGAAAGCAACGGCAGACCAAGAATTGAAAAATAAACTCTTAGACTACCGCTGTTGTCATCCAACTAACGTTCCCCGTTAGCTTTATTATACCGATTAGCTAGCACTTGCCCTGTTTACTCACTCAAGCTCACCACTAAACTTCACTGATTCCTCTAACTCCTTGCACGGTTCGCTGCCGTTACTTTCTTTTATATTCGATAGAATCATCTAGAAAATCGATGACCGGAACACGATTCTATGATTAACAGGTGTCATTGATAGATCGATTCTCAATATGAAGTACTTCATTCTCTCTAGATGGTGCACTCAATAAGACTTCGAGTACTTTTTAACTATTTGATAAAAATGTTGTGTAGTTCCCCTCTCTACCTGCTACTTTTATTTTGCACGACACATGTCGAGCTCTGTTTTCACCTGCAATTGTACTATTATTTATTTACTACGTGATCGTTCACTTTTACCTTTTTAGACGCCGTACGTGAAGACACTATTGTTAAGAAGATAGCTATTGCAACCCCCAGAGCTCCTATCCAGGTAATGGAGGATAAGCTCACCTTCGATACGAAGATTCCACCCATTCCTGCACCTGCCGCCATGGCTAATTGCATCATTGACTGATTGAGACCTAGCAGTACGCCCGATGATTCTGGCTCTATTTTAGCTAGGTGATATTGTTGCGTTGGGCCAGACGACCATGCCGCAAATGACCATAAGGCTAAGATGATGATCACGCCAATATAAGAGTGGGTAACGAGTGAAAACAGGACGAGCATGATGATGTGCAATCCCATTCCACCAATTAAGGTGGCACTTACACCCCATCGATCCGTACTAAATCCACCAAATTTTGATCCAACGAGACTGGCGATACCGAAGACAAGGAGAACACTACTTAACAAATGATCGCTGACACCCGAAATCGTTAGCAAATACGGCGATAGGTAGGTATAGGCAATCGAATAGCCTCCTAGCCAGAAAAAAGTGATCGCTAAGCCAATCGCTACACGTGGTTTTTTAAATAAAGCGAGTTGTTGAAGTAAAGGGACTGGTTTATCCCCTTTGGTTTTAGGCAATGAAAAGAAAATGATTACCATAGCCACTACTCCAAGCAAGGCAATGCCTCCGAAAATAGCCTTCCAACCAAGGGCATCACTTATCATTCTTCCAAGCGGAACGCCAATGATTAAGGATGCTGTGAATCCCATGATCACAGTCGCAATAGCACTCCCTTGCTTCCCTTCTGGTGCGATTTTTTCTGCAATCGTTAACGCTGTAACGACAACCATCCCTGCACCAAGAGCCATAATAATCCTTGCGACAATAAATAATTCATAACCAGGAAGAACGAAGGCTAGAATGTTTCCCAAAACGAATAACCCTAATGAATACATCATTAACTTACGTCTATCCATGGCAGAAGTTACGGCCATTAGTATTGGCGTGAAAATCGCATAGACAAGCGAAAAAATGGTAATGAACTGACCTGCTGCGGCTAACGTAATTCCTAATGATTCTGAAATGGTATCCAAAATACCAGAAATCACATACTCTGACGTTCCAACTAAAAAGCTGATAATCGCTAAGATATAGATTTTTACTGTGTTTGACAAAATACGTCATCCTTTCGCATGGACATATCTAGAATCATTGATATGTATGTTTAAAAAAACACATATTTAGATATGTCGATTTGTTATGTTAAATAAAATAGAATTCAGTGATTAGAATTCTATTTCATTTTTTATATCTCTTTCTCGAGAATAGCAGCAATTTTTTTGATATCCTCTTCATCCCTTTTGTAATACGTGTATTTCCCAATCCGTTCTGTCTTAATTAATCCTGCTCGAAGTAAGATGGAAAGGTATTGAGATGCTGTGGATTGCGTCATTTTCAATTTATCTGTGATTTGACTCACACATACCCCTGTCGTATTCATATCAATCCCTTCGTGGGGCGCAAAATGACGATCAGGCTCCTTCAGCCATTGTAAAATCTGCAATCTCGATTCATTCGATAACGCTTTAAAAACTTCAATGGGTTCCATACGAATCATTATATCGGAAAATAACGATATGTCAACACGTTTGATTTTAAATAATTTATCTCATCAATTCTTGTATATCAGTCAATGGTTCGAATCGCGTGGACTTTCCAATAGAGCATAAGCGTAAATCCGAAGAGGCAGATGGCACCGCACATCATGGGGATTCAAATTCCAGAAAAAGGATTAGGAGCCCCGGCTGCTCTTCGGCCATGCACAAGCGTAAGCGTCGGTACCCTTCCGAGAATCTAGCGCGGCGTAATGAAATGGCGGAGCCGCTTAACCCCTTCCCGAATGTCTGTGTCGTTCAGATGTCCATAGCTCAGCACAACGCGGTTTCCATGATACCTCTTGTTCAGCGCGCAATCCTTGGCTCGTTGGAATCGGACGCCGTAAGATTCGGAACGCTGCCAGTCTATATCGTGCCGGACATTGTCGAATTCGACCATGATGTGCATGCCTGCTTCGTCGCCAAACACGGTTGCGGCGTCCCCAAACGATTGCTGCAGAGCTTCGATCAGCACATCCCGTCGGTGCTTGTAGAGATTTTTCATCTTGTGGATATGACGATCCAGTCTTCCATCCATCATAAACCGGGCCAACGCAATCTGTGTAATGCCAGGGGAACGAAAGTTCGAATTCTCCCGCAAATCGATAAATTGGTTCACCAAGCTCCCGGGGACCACCATGAAGCCGATGCGCAAGCCTGGCGCCAATGTTTTGCTGAACGTGCCTAGATAGATGACCCGTTCAGGAGCCAGCGTATACATCGGCGGAACAGGTATGCCTTTGTGGCGAAAATCCCCGTCATAGTCGTCCTCGAGAATATAGGTGTCTGCTTCTTCTGCGAGTGTAACAGCGAGCTGCCGCCGCTGGATGGTGAGGATGCTTCCACTAGGATAGTGATGGGAGGGGGTAAGCAATAGCAGATGACCCTCCTCTAGGTCGGATAGGTTCTGCAGCTTCATTCCGGAGTGATCCACCTCCATCGGCACAAGGGTAAAATGCTCCTGGCGAAAAATGTGCTGTGCAAATTCAATGGTCGGATCTTCGAGATAGATAGAGTGATACCGGGTGGAGAGCACTTTGGCGGCGATGGCCAAGCCATCTGCAGAACCCGTAACGATCATGATTCGTTCTGGATGGCACCGCATGCCTCTAGTCCGGAACAGATGCGATGCGATTGCCGTCCGGAGTTCATATTCCCCACGGACATCTCCATAATTGTAAATGCTGTCGGCTCCCCACTCGGCTGCTTCTCTAAGATAACGTGACCACATCTTTCGTGGAAAAGAGCTGAGATCCGGTACTCCCGATATGAAATCGATGATCTCCTCGGAATGGTTCGAATCCACAGACATGGCTTCAGGCTCAAGAGGGTCAGCTTGGAAGTGGCGGGGCGAGATTCCGCCTGCAACGAATGTCCCTGATCCCATTTTTCCAATGACGTACCCTTCTGCCGTCAACTGTTCATACGTATCAATCACGACGTTCCGGGCAATTCCGTATGTCTGGGCAAGTTTTCGTGTGGGTGGAAGACGTGTTCCCTCGGTCAGTTCACCGTTTTCGATCTTATCTCGTAGTTGCCCGCAGAGTTGGGCAGTGACGGATTGGGCTAGCTTAGGATCAATCAAAATACCAAACATAGGCGCGACCTCCAAATTGGTTCTTTAAAATAATCGTTTTTTGGTTCTACAAGAAACCATTCCCTTTGATTATAATCGATTTGAAACGAATGGAAAGGGAGGTACAACGAAATGAAAGCGATAAAAAAGAAGCTTGGACATTCGGATATTGAGGTAAGTCCGCTTGGTGTTGGCTGTTGGGCGATCGGGGGTCCCTTTGCACTGGATGGACTTCCAGACGGGTGGGGGGATGTCGATGATCATGAGTCGATCCGCATGATCCGCGTGGCATTGGAACATGGGGTCAATTTTTTCGATACGGCGGATGCTTACGGCGTTGGACATAGCGAAGAAATACTCGGCCGCGCCCTGAAAGGGAAACGCCACGAAGCCGTAATCGCCACCAAATTCGGATATACGCACGACATCGCGACGAAGCAAGTATTTTCGCGCGCCGATCTATCCCCCGCCTATATCCGAACAGCTTGCGAAGCTTCGCTTCGACGACTAGGGACCGATTACATCGATTTGTATCAAATTCACGTTGGAGAAATTGCGCCTGAAGCGCTTCATTCAGTCATTGAATCGCTGGATACGTTAAAAAGGGAAGGGAGTATCCGCTCGTACGGGTGGAGCACTTGGGATGCGGAACAAGCGGCCGTGTTCGCCGCGAACTCGTCCGCCGATGCCATTCAACATTCCCTTAATGTGCTGGCAGATCATGAGCAAATGATTAACGTGTGCGAGAGTAACCATCTAAGCAGCATCAATAATTCACCGCTGGCTATGGGACTATTGAGCGGAAAGTTTGACAGCTCATCGACCTTGCCACAAGACGACGTCCGAGGGACAAAGCATGATTGGGTCCGTTATTTTAAGAATGGAAAACCCAACCCCGACTATTTGGATCAGCTTGATGCGGTTAGAGAAGTTCTGACGTCAGAGGGTCGTACGCTTGCACAGGGGGCGCTTGCTTGGATTTGGGGAAGAAGCGCAGCAACGATCCCGATCCCAGGCTTGAAATCGGTGGCCCAATTAAAAGAAATCGCATCGGCGCTTGAATACGGTCCCTTGACTGAAAGCCAGATGCAAGAGATTCGTACGCTTTTGAGTCCGTTTGACTCCAAAAATGAAGGTTAAGTCGTACGTGGGGACTGTCCAATAAGTTTCAAAATAAAAAAGGTTGGGTGAGAAAACGTAAAGTTTTCCGTCCAGCCTTTTTGTTAGCGCGCCTTGTTGAAAGTAACAAGCCGCTCCGGTAATGGTTCCGTTGCGGTTATGCATTTCTTTCGACAGCTTACTCATTAGAGACTGAGGCTACAACCTTTTCACTGATGATTGTGGCAGCCTGCTCGCCTATAAACGGCACTAATCCCCAAAACCACTCGATGATTTTTTGCTGTTTGGTTCCCTGCTCAATGTCATCCAGGTGAGTCCTACTTTGATTTGTAACTTCTGTCGACAGACCTGTCTCAGCGTTTTCCGTTTCATATCGAATGAGAGGCACTCCCGTGGAGGATAGCTTTTGCTTATTATACTCGGCTAACTGCTCCTGAGAAACTCCGTTTTCCAGTTGAGGAACCTTTGAAAATGGCGAATATCTACCTTCTTCATCGACTCCGGCTTCAATCGCTTCCTTTAATTTAAATGGATCGACGTTGTTAAGCTTCGCCAATCTTTCAACTTCAGCACTGGAAACATGAGTGGTCTCTCCGTCAATTGTTACAGAAGCTGCGTACGGTCCGTCGCTCATCTGATCCGCGGATTGAGCAAATGCGCTAGAAGAAAAAATCAACAACATTAAGGTTGATAACGCCCCTGTTAATAAGCTTTTAAACATTTTCATGTGTTTCATTCCTCCCTAAGAAAATGAAATGACGAATAGTATAGAATTCTGACCCTCTCGTTTCAGTGTTTCTTCTTAGGTGTCCAACTACTGCCTACTATACTAACAAAGAAACGACAATAATATCACGTTATATTCAAAAAATTGTTTAGAATGTACGTTTCCGAAACCACCGAGATTTTCAATGACAACTTATCATGATAAAATAAGAAAAACAGAAAGTAACACTTTCGGAAATTCTGAATATAACTAGAAGGGAAGTGGCATACCTATGAGGAAACTCATGGAAAGAGAGGAACTCACCTTGAAGAAAACTATAACCTTACGTTCCAAAAACCAATTAACCATTCCAAACGACGTCGTAGAGAAATTAAATCTTCACCAAGGAGACGCTTTCGAGGTATCTGTTGAGAACGGTCGCGTTGTTCTAATCCCCGTGGTAACAATTGAAAAAGACCAAGCTTGGTTCTGGACTAAAGATTGGCAGGTAAATGAGGAGCAGGCACAAATAGATATAGAAAACGGTAATGTTAAAAAATTCTCTTCAACCGATGCGTTATTTTCCGACCTCGATGACGAAAATGATGAGGACGACTAATGGAAATAGCTCGAACAGCAAGTTTTAAAAAAGCATATAAAAAACTAGATCCCGTAGCAAAAATAAAAATCAAGAAATGTATTGAACAAATGGCAAAGGATTTGAGCCATCCCTCATTACGAACTAAGAAAATGAAGGGGTACAAAAATCCTTTTGTTTGGGAAGCCACTGCTAGTCAAGGCTCTCCTGCGCTTCGAATGACTTATGAAAGAATCTCTGGAGGGATTCTACTTCGCAATTGCGGTGAACATGATACAGTATATATGAGTCCTTAATTTCAAAGACAACAGCGATCAGTCAAAGATGAGACTTTCTTTAAATGAAATATAAGAAAACTCTCTTATAACAAAAAATCATTGTCTCTCTGCCAATGCCTATTTGGCTCCCCATGATTATCCTCATCCACCTCTTCTATTTCCTGTCGTTCTTCATGAAATTCTTCTCTTTCCTGAGCTGTGATGGTATCAAATGGCGTGTAATAGTTGGTCGGCACTTCTTTTTTCATCATCATTTTGATCACAATAAAACCAATCAATGCACAAAACATAAGGGTGAAAATCGAGGTAATTATAGCGATAGCAACCATAAACAGCTCCTCTCAAAAACACCATCCTCCACCATTAAATCGACACGTTTTTATTCACCAAACCATTGCTGTATAGTTTTCTTCCGATATGAAAAAATGGAGCGAACTTGCCTGTGCACGAAGGGATAAGCGATTTCACCAAGCGGGAAAAACGGCAGCTCATAAGCCACGTGATCCATCATGATCGTCTTGTCGCCTACTTCTTCAAACGTGTGCTCATGCACCCATGTTTTATAAGGTCCTTTGAGCTGTTCATCGACAAACTTAAACGGGGGCTGCCAAACAGGAATCCTTGTCGTCCAGTTTGCAGGAACACCATTAATACGGAGCTTGTAATCAATTAGGGTGTCTTTCTTCATCTCGATAGGAAGTGGCGTGACAATCTGAAATCGTAATGACGGCGGCGTAATCTTTTCCAGATTTTCCGCTGCTGAGAAAAATTGAAACACCTCATCGATCGGTGCCTGAATTTCTGTCGATGCACGTAAATGGTGGGTCACACGCGTTCCTCCTCTGCAAACAATGGGGTGTAGTGAAGCATCTGCGAACAAAAGCCTCCAGTATACTATTTCCCCTCTTTCGCAAAAGAACACTTGTTGAAAGTCACACTATGCTTGGAAGGAAGTAATATCTGTCTATCACAGGTGCACTTTTCGTACTTCATTGACGATTCTTCTGATAGCATAAGGATAATGAGTAGTAACTCCTATGAGGAAATTCTTGCAGCTTGCGTACTAAGGAGTGGATAGACATGGAGAAAGTTGGACTATACGTATTAACGCCCGTCCTCTCCTATTTAGGAGGTTTTTGTGGCTATGTCATCGCATTACGCCTCTTTTGGGATCAAACCCTCGGCGGTGAGACGTTTGCAGTCATGTATATCGGCAGTATAGGTTTTATCGTCGTTGCCGTTCCGATTTATTTAGCGATTATCCGGATCATTGATATAAAATGCCAGTCTTACCGCGGGGTTCTTTATTGTGTGTGTTGTGGGCTTGTCTTTCTCCTGCCAACCTTGTGTATTACATTAATGTACGGGAGCACGGACATTTTTTCTCCCGAGGCGATGTTGTTTCATTGTTTCTTCGTCACATCTGGCATCCTCTTTGGGCTAGGAAATTGGTTTTTTAAAACACTCTCTAACATAAATGGTGCTTAAAAGATTGAAATCGCTCACCAAGTGATGAGGCTAGTGCACTGAAATCTTTTGTATTATAAGCTCATGAAAAGAAGTTGCTATAGTCCCGTTCAACCTTACTGATACGGGTAAAGTAGGATGCATACCAACCCGTCTTTCCTTTTTCTTGTGCCTCTAGATGCTCAATGTTCTGTTTCCAAAGACGTATAGCCTCCAAAGAATCCCAGTAGGACACAGTGATGCCTAAACCATTGTCTTCTCTTGCACTTTCCACGCCTAAAAAGCCAGGCTGTTCGGAAGCTAATCTGACCATTTTTTCTGCCATCGCGTAGTAGCTGTCAGGCTCCTTCTCCGTCCGTTGCGAAGTGAAAACGACGGCATAATAAGGGGGAGCTGGTGTGTTTGCAAGTCCCATTCTCTTTACCTCCAATACCATTGATATTGAAGATTATACCATGCAAATCCCACTGTACATCTGGTTAAAAAAATAAAAAACGCAGCATTGTTTTGCGGTTCATTTAATACTAAATCATGACTACCTCACTCGGTTACATATCGCATTGCGAAACGGGCAATGAGCACCGGACAAGACAAAGCAACAAAGAAAGCGAGCGTTTCTCATCAGTCTAAATAGCCAAACAGCCTCAATTGTTTATACCGTCCAACCGCGAGAATCCCCTTCCACTCCTGCCTTGCCTTTTCATACGCCTCTGGATACTGACCCCAACTCCATGAAATGTCCCACATGCCGTCCTCATCCATTTGTTCTACGTATAGCGAAAGATGCTCTTCAACCAACGGTCCCAGCCTTTCGCAAAGTGGGTCTCTTGGGCCTTCGATAAAATCCAAGGGCAATGGTTTATAGCCCACTGACCAATTAGAAACATCCTTGTCCACACACGCCTCGCTCAACTGCATCACATGCTGAGAGACCTCTTCCAATGAAAATGGCATTGCTGAGTCAAATGTATGTTGATACGGCTTTAAGATCTTCACCATCTGCTGAAAGTTGTTTATCTCGTGCGAATCCATTTCCTTTTGGCTCATCACTCGGGCAGTCGCTTTTTCCACTGAAGACCAGCCGATAGTTGCAGCTTCACTATTCTCTGGCGACCAATGGATGAGGAATGCCGCAAGTTCTGCACTAGGGTTAAACATCCAATTGTCCTGAACGCCTTCCTTCCAATGCCACCAAGGTGCATGAGGGTAATCATTGTTTTCAGGAAGGACAGTAGCCCACATTCCCGTCTCGCGATTCGCTGTCTGTACCAAATAGGAAAGCATCGCCTGAATCATCGGTTCATTTTCGTCTGCGTCAATCTCCATTAATATCTGTCCTGCCGTCCACGTCGCCATTGGCGATGATAGAGGCAACCAAAAATCCGGCTCAATTCCATGACCGAAGCCTCCATCGTCATTTTGAAAGCCCGCAAGCTGCTTTATCACACTTTCTTTCGTGCCATTCTCAAACAGAAACGCAAATCGCGCAGACTCCAGTCCACGAGCCTTTATGTGCAGAAATGCTTTTGCTTTTTCAAAACGTTCTCTTGGCATTTTTCCCATGACGTAAAACCTCTTTTCTTCGGAATGTGCTTCTTTCAAAAGCATTCAATGACCTTCTACTCTAATCTATATCGTTATTCTCTTGGATTGTAAAGCAACAATAGGAGCTTTTATGACTTACGAAACCTAATAACAAAAAACCATGGCACTGCAAAGCCCAATAAAGGCTTTACATGCCATGGTGTAACAAACATTAGCTTCCTGAAATCCACAGACCGAATTGGGACAGAAGGGCGCTACCGACATACGTTCCGGTAAAAACAAACACGGCCACAATCGCTACTTTCCAAGATGTCTTCCGTAAATCAGCCATTCGATCCACGACAGAAATGCCAGCAAACGTCAGAATCGGCGTCGTAATCGAAAGAAAGTCTACGGCCGAGATCGCCTGAACGAAAAAATCAAAGATCAGGCACATCACGAGTGAGGTCAACGCGACCCAACCAAGGATCGGAAATTCGTGAAGGACTTTCACTTTTGTTTTCTTTACAGCTTCGGCAATAAAAATCCCCATCATTGAAAATAACCAAAGGGTCATCAACCCTAGAATCGTCATCATCGAAACCGGCGTTGATGCTGGATCATTCCATAGCTTTACTTGTTGTGTGAACAGGATCAGACTGATGCTCAACAGCAAGACAAGCGCATATTTTATATACTCATGTTGTTTAGCGAGCATCTTCCTTCACCTCCGCTTTTTTCGTTTTAGACAGTTTGTTGTACATGAAACGTTGCAATGGGACGGCAAGAAAAACCATTGTAAACGTGCCGAGGAAGCTGGTTAGAAGCTGACTGGCAGCTGCATAGCTGAGAATGGTTTGTTCCATCTCGGGAAATCTTGCGACGAGGCTCGCAGAAGCTGCCGTCATCATGCTTCCTGAGCCCATCCCTGAAGCCATGGCGAGCGCCTCAACGCGAAAGCCGAGATCCAAAAGTACAGGGGCGAGAATACTGAAGAACAGTGCCCCAAACAGCGTTCCGATAATGTATAGGGAAAGGACACCTTGTCCCTCTTTTGATTCGAGCGTGTACTTCTCCGAAATGTACGCGAGTTCGCCTTCTCGACCGAGGCCAAGCGTGGCGCCAATGGCTTCACGCTTTAACCCTATAAGCAAAGCGACCGGCAAACCGAGCAACACCGTTCCGAGACTTCCAATTTCCTGCACGAGGAAAACCCAACCCACACTTAGAATTTCCTCAATTTTCGGAGCAACATCTGCTCCATAACGTGCCATCAGCGGCAACATAATAAAGATTAAATACTTACTTGAAAAATGCACATTGGCCTTGCTGTAAATGGTTTTCAGGATGCCTTTTCGAAATAGCGGCAAGCCAAACACCATTGTTATGAGTATGGCAAAAACGAGCGGCAGCAACGTTAAGGTAATAGACCCTACAGGAATAAACTGCATGCCAATCATTTCTGCTGCTGTAATAACAAGTAATACAAAAACGAGAAATACAATTGCATTCTTTTTCAATTCGCGCACCTCAGTTGTCAATCGACGATTTGATTTAGTTCAGCTACATACTCCTGGTAGCTTCGTTTGTACAGCTTGTCCCGCTCGATCTTTCCATTCATCGTGGCAAGCACGCGCGCTAAAAACCGCGGAAAGATTTCGTAAATATATTCCGGATCGGTGTCGATAAAGTCATCGCCATGGATCGTTCCAGTAAATCCGCTGTAGCCAATCTGAATGCAAGGCATCATGAACGATAAATCCCCAATGTCGCCAGCCGCGCTGATCGCGTTGTTTTCACTGATCGCTTCGATCGCATCGTCCTGCTCAAACGCTTCCTTTACAAAGGTTGACAGATACCGATCCTGAACAAAAGGGAGGTAGCCCATTTGTGTTTCGATATCGACCGTTCCTTGAAGAGCCATTGCGCTCCCCTTTGCTGCCGCATCCAATCGTTCAGCCACTTGCTTCATATAACCTGTTGTTTTCGAACGAAGGTCTGTTCCTACTTTGATCCGGCTTGGCACGACATTGGTCGACATGTCCGACTCCATCACAATCGGATTAATGCGAACCATTTCCGCATCGTTTAACTGCTGTCTGCCTAAGCCAATGGCTGTATTGAATAAGGTTGATATGTGGTACGCATTCGTTCCTGAAAAAGGATCAAATCCTGCATGAGAAGGCTTACCATTAAACGTATAGCGTTTATAGAGAAATCCAGCCAAGTCGCAGTTAATTTCGATCGTTCGTTTCGGGAAAACGCCTCCCATAGCGTGCACACAAAGAGCGAAATCAAATTCATCAAAAGCCCCAAGTTTCATCGCTTCTGGCTTGCCCCCGTAGTGGCTTATCTTTCCCTCAGCAATGAGTTTGTCACGGTAAGGGAGATCGAGATACTCTTCAGCCGGAATAAAAACAAACGTCACTGAGAAATCGTAGTTCTCGTAGTCATTCGATTCTAACAAATGACGATACAGCGCGAGCGCAATGCCGACCTGCGTGTAATGACCGCAATTATGAGCCGCTCCGGTTTCCTTCGCGGCGTGCATATGGGTTGGCGCATACACCGCATCAAGTTCCGCAATAAACGCAAGGTTCATTGGCTTTCCTTGTCCTAGTGTTGTTTTAAAGCCGGTGATGGCGAACTCCTCAAACTCCGCGGCGGGATTGTGTGATGTAATAAAGTCCTGAACCATTCGCTTCGTACGGACTTCTTTATAGCCTAGCTCTGGATGTTTATAAATATCCTCAGCCAACGCTTTGATCTCTTCATACTGCTCTTTAAAGATCAAAAAAGTTCCCCCCTAGCGTTTAAATTTTTTCACAATACGTTTTACTTTATCGATTTTTGTCCTATTTTGTCAATAGGAGGTTCATAGGAACGGCTAATTGTCTGTGGCTGTAAGGGTTTATATATCGCATTTTTCGACATATTATGCAATATACAGAAGTTGCTCAACTTACTTTTGAATTGCCATACCACAAAAACAGACCCAGCCAAGATGGCATGAGTCTGCGTTTGTTTATTCACTTCATATATGGTGTGGAGTAGAAAGTGCTTTTGTTTGAAATACGGTTATCGAAATTTTTTGTTTTTCCCTTGTTGCCCGTATCAGGCTTCCCTTGGTTCGCGAAACAAAAAAAACATGTTGAAGCAACTTTAACCGAAGAAGATGGTAGAAATAAGCAGATTAATCTAAAGGTAAATATGTTTATTTAATGAATATCTTCGCTAATATTGACCCCATTAAAGCACAAAGAAGGGGACCGACGAGAGTGCCCCCTTGACTGCCTGAATAATAATTAAGGGTGATCCCAAGAGGAAGGCCTATCACAATAACGAATATTAATGCAAAGATAGACTGTTTTGTATTTAGCTTCATAAGGTTCAAAATTAAATCTCTCCTATTAAATGACTTATAACTCGTCCCTGAGTCAATTTAAAATTCAAAGCGATGTGAATATACCTCAGAATGATTCAATCCGTATTCAATTGATGGAGAAAGCCGTATCATAGACTCGACCACCTGTCAGAGGAACGCTGACGCCAACATGGTAGTTTACCTTGTGTCCTTACACATTTTTTGCACCAGTCCTATGTTAATTTGACGTTTTCGTCGAATCAAGTTTTTCGGAGCAGACTCTTAGTATTCTATTTATTTCCCCCTCCTATTGTTTAGAAGAGGATAGTGGCGTTATGTTTGAGGTTCACTAAATCTTAGGGTCTCTGAAAAGAAGGGTTCCTTCCTTGGAAGTTTCGTCGTTATACGCAAAATACAAATTATACCTTCCCGTATGATAAATGAGTAAATATTCCCTATAACCACCGTCGCTCCAATCTTCTTCATCAGGTTCTCCCAACAGCGCTTTCACCTCAGGGATGGAAAGATTATGAACCAAATCGATGACACCGACGTACGGATGTTCTGGATTCTCCTGATCTCTCCAAATGTAAAAAGTTGTGTTTCCATAGACGAGATAAGGTGCATTTAATTCTCCAGTGCGATCAGGTTCACCGAGAGTGTCAATCAGCTCCTTCTTTGAGGTGCCGATAGGAACGCCAATACCCGTCAATTGTCCATGTTTGGCAAGGGAAAGCGTATCATCGTTCACTTTAAGCTCATTCACTGGCCAGACAGCGGCAGCTCTCTGATAATCGAGGGTAATACGTTCACCATCATAGTCTAGATCGGCTCCCAGCTTTTCAGCGAGGAAGCGCACTGGTGCGTACGTATGATTGTTGTAGTTAAGTATTGCAGTGTCTTTCGGCAGTTCCTCGTCATCACCATTAATGACGAGCTGTAAAGGCGCAATAACCGCTTGGATGGCATCAGTTGCAATCGCTGTGGTGGAGAAGGCAAGGACAGCACATGCGAGTAAAACGGAGATGGACAATGGTTTTTTCATAGTCATTTTCCTCCTATTCTTTCGCTTGAATATTGGAACTTCATTATCAATTATTGCATTTATTTTCCTTTTTTCAAAGGCTTTGGCTATAAGTAAATGCAAAAAACAGACTCATCCAAAACGGTATGAGTCTGCTTGTTTGTTAAACACTTTAAACATAAAAAAGCTTGGCAATAAATTTAAGGGTCTGTTAAATACTATTGTTGAGTAGTCTGTTGGATGAGTCATTATCTACGAAAGAGCTATCTAAATCCCACAATTGATCCCCGAAACTCTCTATTAGTTCTTTTGCTCTTTTTTCAATGTTATCCGGAAGAGTCTCTTTACTAAAATATTTTAGGTTAAGGCTTTCTCCATCATTCATTGCTAATGTTCCACTTACATTATTCGCACGAAATAGGTTAATTACATTATACGTTTCATCTCCATTTGGATACTGAAAATAAAAACGCTGACCCGAAAAAACACCTAATAACTCAAATTGATCCGCTAAAAGTCCGGTTTCTTCTTTAAGTTCACGAGAAGCAACCTCTTCTAAACTTTCACTTAGCTCCATTGAACCTCCAGGTAAGCCCCAATCTAATGTATCTGAACGATGTTGAAAAAGAATTTCCCTTTTCTCACTTATGACAAGGACCGTTGCCCCAACACTTATAATTGGACTGCTGCCAATAACCTTCCGCAATTCAGAGATATATCCCATTTTCCCCTCCTATATCCAGTTATTATCTTAATATGTTAGAACAACAGTCCGTTATATTCAACTATCAATATAACCATTTAATCTCCCTATCAAGATATCAGCTTTAACCCCACAGTGGCGCTCAAGACCATAGCAATGAAGACAATTCGCTTCCAGTCTTTAGACTCTCCAAACAAAAACATCCCTAATAGTGCGCCTCCTGCGGCACCGATTCCGGTCCAGACGGCATAGGCCGTGCCCATAGGCAGAGACTCCATAGCAAACGCCAGGAAAAGGAAGCTTGCGCCAAATCCACCGATTAATAACGCTACGGAGACCCAATTGCGCTTTTTGTTGACCTGACTAATCATCGCCACACCAAACATTTCAAACAACCCTGCAATAATTAAAAATGTCCACGCCATTATGCTTCAGCTCCTTCCGATGGTTGATCCTTCGTCACAAGCTTGAGCCCGACGACGCCCGCTAGTAAGAACACGACGAAGAAAAATTTAGCCCATACAAACGGTTGGTCGAAAAAGAGAATTTCTGAAAAAAAGGTGCCTGCCGTGCCTAACCCTACAAAGACGGCATATACGGTGCCTACAGGGATGTACCGTCCTGAGCGAATTAAGAGATAAAAGCTGATAAAAATGGCGATTGCCGTTCCAGTCCATGTCAACGCATCTCCGGCGTGCTTTAAACCAATGACCCAAAGCACTTCAAAAAACGCAGCGACAAAGACCATAATCCAATGTTTGTTCATGTTGATGACCTCCTAAATAATATGATTTCCAAAAAAAACAAAAAAGCCTGAGAGCAACTAATGAAAGTTTCTCCCAGGCTTTTATCCTTCCGTGTCACAGCAACCACTGCTGTGCGTTTTCTCTCGGACCAGACTAGCCGTAGCTACGGAACCCTAGAAAACATTTTTCGATATGCACGTTGAGTCTATCTTACTTCATTTAGTGAAGAAGTCAAGGGTCTAGACTTTAATCCGTTCGTCGCACTGAGTGGTAGTCCATATCCGTCAGTATCGCGTTGACTTTATCAAGACGTCCTTTTGTTTGCTCGGAGTAATTAATGGCCAGCGCACTAACAAGGTAATCCGCAACAAACAAGGAGGACACAGCAGAGTTATGGAACGCAATACTGCTCGAATTACACGGCAATACGAGATTGGAATGCGCAGCAATTGGAGACGAGTAACTGTCCGTAATTGATATGACTGGTACACTATTAGCTTGCGCTGTCTTGGCAAGATCAATAATTCTCCTTGCATAACGCGGAAAGCTCGCAACAATTACAAGATCATTTTCATTCATATCCACAATATTATCCACCCAATCGGATAGATCGGCTACAATGAGGTTCGTATTCCCAAAAAGCCGATTTAAACCGTGCGTTAAATACTGTACAACAGGCAAACCACTTCGAACACTTGTGCAAATAATACGATTGGCTGACACGATCATTTGCTGTGTCTGCTCAAGCTTTTCACGAGAAATCATATCCACCGTGTCTTGAATGTTGGCAATCTGATGTTCCGCATATTTCCCCCAGAGGTCGTCCTCTTCCATACCTTTTATATTCGCTGCAAGCCTTGTATTCGGAGCAGACTGATTTCTAAGGTTTTCTTGCAACCTTTTTTGAAATTCTGTATACCCCGAGTAGCCCAGGTTGGAGGCCAGCCGCATAATGGTTGTCGTACTCGTCTGTACTTCACGCGCGAGTTGGTCCACCGTTAAAAACGCGACATCTAATTGGTGTTTAATAATATAGTCAGCAACTTTTCGTTGCGCTTCCGTTAATTTACTTAAATGTTGTTGTAAGTGTTCAATTGGATTGTCCATTTCATATCTCCATCTAATTGGTGTGAATTTTCCACTTTTAATCGTATCATGTTTTCCCTTTCATGTAAAAAAGGAACTGGTATGGACACCCGGACATTCTCACCTCAAAAAAACAGACAGATCTCAACCGGATCTGCCTGCATGTACTTACTTAGGTCTTTAATTCACCTGAAGCGTTTTCCTCTTCATCTTCCGTTTTCTCCGCGGGGAAGTACCCAATAATGAAGCCGATGATGCCTGCCACAGCACTTATGATAAATGTTGGATTTGCAAACAAGTCCCAACTTTGCTCAATGAGATAACCGCTTTGGAAAATGACGCCTGCCAACTGCCCGATCACAAGGCAAGTGCCACCAGCTAGAAATAATACGAGGCAGATTTTAAACAATTTAACCAGTACGTTTCGCATGTACATCTCTCCCTTGTTATAAAGATACAGGCAGAACGCCCATAGCGATAAGGAAACCAATCAATATAATCGGAATGACATAGTAAACAACTAATGGAACGAATGTCTTCTCCGGCTGGGCTCCAGTTAATGTAGATGCGATAAATATGGACCCCGAAGCCGGTGGAGACGCCCCTTCTGTAGATGCAAACACCAAAATTGCTACGACAGCAAGCAATGGGTCAACGCCCGCCGATGCCAATCCTGCGAAAGCCACCAGACCAACTGCCGTTAATGTGGCTGTTGAAGATAAAGGGCCTGCCACAAGAGCAACAAGAAACGCCACGAGCAACACCATGAGCCATTGGGAAATCGCGAGGGAGTCCATCAACGCTTGCAAGTCTTGGGAAAGTCCTAATTCGCTCAGCACTTTACTAGCTGCGAAGGCGAAAACGAGCAAGGCACCAATCGTTGAAAATCTTGGTATTGCACCATCCAAAAACGTTGACCAGCTCGCTTTCGTTTTCGGAAGGTGCCCCCATCCGACAACCACACTGATGAGTAGAATTAGAATGGGAATCCACGTAATAAGCGAGATACTGTCCATAGCCTCTCCCCCAATACTAGGGATGGCCGCCAATCCTTCAGCCAGAGGTCCAATTGTTACAATGATCGGTATGAGAGCGCCTAAAAAAATCAATGTCGATTTCCAGCCGCTTCGGAAAGATTTGCCTAACGGTTCAATAAATTCTGGCGATACTGCTTGGATTTTTTCACGTTTTACTAGAAACGTGACTAGGAAAAGTCGGTACACAATTTGATATATTCCAGAAATCATTAACCCGATATACAAATCCCCTTCAGTGACAACTGCGGCGACTGGCGCAAAACCGAGCATAATAAACATAGATGAACTAGGAGGAAGAGCCGCCCCTGCTCCCCCATTCCCTGCAAGAATGGTGGCTGACATTTCCTTACGAAAACCTGACTTTACCATCCATGGACCTGTAATGGAGCCTGTTGTAGCTGTATTCCCTGAATTCGAACCTGAAAGTGTTCCGATAAAGGCCGATGCAAGCGTATCCACATAAGCTGCCCCTCCTGGGAATCTCCCCAGGAGGGAATTCAATATTTTTAATAAGCTTTCGATAATCGCTGATTTGTCGATCACATAGGCCATGAAAACAAATGTGATCGCTGCATAGAGAATCTCATACGTTCCCGCAAACACAAGGCCATCCCACATGAGAGAAAGTGCGTCTCGGCCCCCAAATAGGGAGGTTGCAATAAAAGCTAACAGCATCGCTTCACCAATATTACGTTTCATCACAACATTCCAAAATATAATGATTCCAATAAACGTAAATAATGCCCAAATACCTAAACCCATCCGTTCCACCTCTAATCTCAGTCAATTTTTTTATTGCCATTGAGCCTACTTTTTACAAGCATCTATGACTTGATGCCAATGTTCAGGTTTTTCATTAAAATTCAGCAAAGCCAGTTTTTCAATTTTTGCTTTGGCTACTGCTGACATCGATGAATCAAGATTGGCTGATTCCAGCATCTCGATAGAGCCTGAAAGTTCAATCGAACGTCGCGTAGCATGCAGAGCGGTTCCGGTGACGAGACGATTCATCGTTTCTTCAAATGACTTGCCATTCATGGTGTCACTTAAAGAACCAATCACAAGCTCTTCGACATTAAAATGGCGCGCAGCCTGCAACATCTCAACGTACAAACCGACAACACCTTTCATATAGATGCTTCGAATTAACTTTGCCGCGGTCGCTTCCCCTGGAATGTCGCTCACCTTTTCAATGTTCATCTCGTAGCCTGCCACCAACTGAATGAAGTCATCAGTGCCATCACCGCTGGCTAGAATCGGAACCTTATGTTTATAAACAGGCAGTGATCCCATCATCGCCGCGTCCACAAATTTCCCGCCGACTTTGCTTATATTGGCTGCGATCTGCTTTTTCACATCTGGACTAGCGGCAGACACATCAATATAGATGGTTTCACTACTTAAATGAGGAAGCAGCTGTTCACTAGCTCCTAGTGCTTTGTCTGCCGGCACCGCCACAATGACAGCGTCGGTCCCTTTGAGCACTTTCTCTGCTTGTCCAACGATCGTCACGTTTGCTGATTGCGCACGACTCTGTATTCTCTCGCTGTATTCCGGCACAATCCAGAGAGGATCATACGCTTTCATATTTTCTAGGCCCTGCCCATGCAAGCCAGTCGCCAATTCAAATGCTGCCTCTCCAAAACCGATAAACCCTAAATGCATCGTTGTTGCCCCCTAGTACCCATATTGTTTCATTTTTTCCGCAAGCCAATCCGGTGCGATGCGAGAAATGTCCTCCTCACTAACGCCTTGTTCTTTTCTCAATTGCTCATAACTAGCAATGGCTTGCAGACGTTTTTCTTCATACGTTACTTTTGCTTCCGCTTTCGTGAGAGCATCCTCAATTTTATCCTTTGGAACGACCACCACGCCGTCCGCATCCCCAACAATTAAATCACCTGGGACGACCGTCACTCCTGCACATGAAATGGCTGTATTAATGTCTCCCGGACCATTTTTGAAAGGACCGTTTGGAATGAATCCCTTCGCAAAAACAGGTAAGCCAATCTCACTCAGCGCTTCTTTATCACGGACGAGACCATCAATAACGATGCCTTCGAGCCCCATCGCTTTCGCAGCTCCCACCATTAGCTCTCCAAGATAGGCGTTCTCTGTATGCCCTTTGCCATCCGCGACAAGCACATACCCTTCGCTGCCACTATAGATGCCTTGATGCAAAAACAAATTGTCGCCAGCTCTCATGTCAACGGTTAAAGCGGTCCCGACCACTTTAAACTCTGGAGACACAGGCTTTACTTTATAATCCATCGACCCTGTATTGCCGAGTGCATCTGAGATCAGTGTTGAATTTAACTTTTTAGCTCTTTCAATGATTGTTTCTGGTAAAAGCGGTGCTGTATGCTTCATCGTTTCACCCTTCTTTCACTTCAAGTTAAGTTATATATATTACTCTATAATATAATTAGGTAATATTTATTACTAAGGATATTATCATCACTATTTACTTTTGTAAACCCTTTCATGATGATGAAGGCTCAAGTTGAGAGAGCAACTCTTTTTTCCCAGACGTATGTTCTTGTGTGAAATGGCTGTATACCGCATGATTTTGCGAGGAAATGATCTAATTTCAATGGGTTTAGTTTCCATATAAGGGTTAAATATTCCCGTGAGAAAAGCCTGTTAATATGGTTCCAAATACAATGCAAAAAAGCCTGAGAGGAACGAATCAACGCTTCTCTTAGGCTTCTCTATGTCCTTTTCTGTGCTATTTGAATCTAGCTTACAAATAAAATTACGGTACTGGTTTGTCGTTTAAATAATGAATCACGTTACATCTAAAATCAGCAAAGCTCTCGCCCGTTTTTCCATAGTACATGAAATGCCTGCAAGCAAAGATCGCACCTTTATTTCCGTTAGGGTAGGTAAATTCGACGAACGGTGCTTTGGCCTCGATGGTTTTCAGCGGTTGATCGAGGTCTATAGTAGAGTCGTCCAACAGTTGATGTGACGCCAGTGCGTTCACTAAGCACTTCAAGCTCATTTTGCCATGCACGAGCAATACGTTAGGTGTTTGCTCCATCAGCAAGCGATAAAAGATGGCTTCTGCTTTTTCGATCACGTCCCGTGGTGTCTTCTTTAATTCCTTCACGTTGGGCGTCGGGTAAGGGATCGCATTGGTCTCCAGGACGGCTTTTCCTGATTGTATTTGAATCTCTTTAACAAAGTTGTTTATGCCGCCTCTCGTCCGCGAGACAGCCGGTTTTCCCTGTGCTCTACGTAGTTCTTCATACTTTCCATAAAATGCATCTTCATTCGTTAGAAGCTGTATGTATTCACTCAATGAAAGATCCGTCTCACTGATCGGCGTCGCTGGATTAATGCCGACCAAAAAGACTTCATGCTTTCGGTGTGGATCATTGCTGACGAATGGTCTGTAGTACCGTCTTTTTGCGTCCATTGGATGTGGCTGTACCATTTCTGTTAGCGATTCTAAGTGGGAGTAATTGATTGTTTTTGCACCTCTTTTTTGGGGTTTGTTAAATTCTTGTTGTTAGTCCAAAACAGTATAACGAATTGAACATTTTTCCGAAAAGCCAACTAATTTTCCAAGTTCCATTTGGCATATTTTATTGCTTTCTTTCATATTATCACCAAAAAAGCATCTTTCCGAGGATGCTCTTTTCTGCATAAACTCATCTGCCATAGGGACCGGCATCAAACCTCCATAAAGAGGCACTATGCCACCTCGCTGTAATCATTTCTGTTTTGTTCTCAGTTTACGAAAACGCTTACAAATTTAATTACCCTTAAAAAGACAGAGCATATAAGGAGGGTCGAACATAGTAAATTATTTCAAACACCTCATGAGACTCGTCCCAACCTTTTTAACATTGATGGTCCTATATTTTATCGTAAATGCCACAACAGAACTTTTTCTGGACGCTATTAATTATATCGTTGTATGTTCAGGAATAACCTGCGCTCATTCAATTGAATATTCCGTAAAATTTTTAAGGAAATAGAAGGGTCCAAAGAGTAGAGTCTTCACTCATTCTTTTATTGTCAGACTTCAGTTCTCATGTGTCCCCTGACATAACAAAGAATGCAAGACCAATTTCCATTTCGTATATACAATATTCCTGCTCCCCAAATTGTTCGCTATCTAGTTCGTTGCCCTCAAAAGACAAATAAAACCCTTAGCATCACTAGCGTTGCATTAAAAGGTACTGATCATTAAAAATACAAAGAATGTTCAATAAACAAGTCGTTATATAATGAAAAAACCCTTTACAATGGA
>NZ_SNYJ01000030.1 GCF_004363045.1 Aureibacillus halotolerans | reverse complement strand
TCGAATCTCGTATTTTTTGTTCATTTGCTAGCCCTCCCATATTTTTCTTATAGAATGAGCGTAGAACTAAAATTAAATTAGGTCAAGGTACTAGTAGTCAAAACCGGCTGTAAAGTTTAAAAAACTGACTTTTTTTTATGAGGTAGTGATTCGATGAGGCTCCTATATTACAATTGTCTAAGGTGATACGGATTGAACATTCCGAAAATTAAGGGGTTGTTCTTATGCAAATGACTATGTTTCTAAATCAACAGCAGCAGCTTCACATGACTGCATCATTAAAGCAAGCGATTGAGTTGCTCTATTTCACGCAAACTGAGCTCGAGGAACATTTGTTATCATTGGCCGTGGATAATCCTTTTATCGATTTAGAGAGCCTTCATGGCCAGAGATGGTCGGAGCCAATTGCTACATCCCTTGGTGAAGCAACAATTCAGCAAAGCCCCTCATTGTATGATCAGCTGATTAGGCAAATAAGCGATCTCAACTTAAATGAAGACGAGCGAATTGTCCTAGACCACCTGGTTTTTTGTATAGATGCGAATGGGTATTTAACCGAATCACTCTCCACTATTGCCGATGAGTTTCAAGTTCCCCTAGAGCACGTCACACACTGTCTTTGTCTTTTACAGAGTCTTGAGCCGGCTGGTGTAGGTGCTCGCAGCTTGCAAGAATGTCTGTTGATTCAACTCCACTACATTCATCGTCAGGAGTTTGCCTATTTCCTCGTCAACTACTATTTCGAGGAATTCACGCAACGAAAATGGAACATCATTTCGCGATCGTTACATGTATCACTCATAGACATTCAATCAGCCTATGACGTCATCCTGTCGCTTCAACCTCGACCAAGTTTTTCTACAAACGCAGGTCCGACTGAATACACGAGACCCGAAGCAACCGTATGTATCGAGAATGGAACTCCAGTGATCTATACACATGAGACCATTTTGTCCAAACTCAAGGTAAACGATGACTACCTTCAGCTTATGCTTAAACACCCAGAGAGCAGAGAGTTTTTAAAACCATTCAAAAACCAACTAAGCTGGTTACAAAACAGCATTCTTTATAGAGAAAAGACCATTCATGCCATTCTTCATCGCATTGTCGAATTGCAGAAAGACTTTTTTTGTAAAGGACCTCAGCATTTGCAGCCAATGATTCTGAAGGATATTGCTGAACAATGCCACTTACACGAGTCCACCATTAGTCGAACCACTTCAAATAAATACATCCAGACGCCGTATGGCTTGTACGCGCTAAAATATTTCTTTTCTTCAGGTATTGATCAAAAGGACAATCCGATGATAACCTCTCACCAAATAAAATTTAAAATCGAGCAAATCATTCATGAAGAAAACAAAGGATTCCCATTTTCGGATGAGCAGCTAGTCAATGAATTGAACAAGGAAGGCGTCACGGTTTCCAGAAGAACAATTGCAAAATATCGTAAGTCCTTGGGCATCCCAGCTTCGACCATGCGAAAAGTCTATGTATAAGGCGATATAATGCAATTGATCGTTGGAGCTGATAGAAGACATATTCTTGGCGCACTAAAAAACAGGAGCTGCTCAGCGCAGTCCTGTTTTTTTATGACGTCGTTATTGTTTTTGCTTAGAAGACATTTTGGTTGTGCCCAGGCGGGAATTTCCAATCTCAAACAAGCCTGTGGATGCCAGACCTGCCAGTCCTCCAGCCCATAATCGAACAGCTAATGGGAGACCTTCAGCGAAAGGAAACGCAGCAGCACCAACGACGAGCCCAATGAGCAATGACAATAGGGGAATATAGTTTTTCGGCACATCAACCGTTACTTTAACAAGCTGTACAAGTGCTGTAATAATTGGAACCAGCACAGTGGCAAACATGAGGATGTCACTCATTTTGATAACCTCCTAAAGATAGTTCGGAATTTCTTTTTTTGCCCAATTGGCCAAAAGGGATAAACGGCTCTTATGAATGACAGTCGCTAAATACAAAATTTGATTCGCATCTAAATAGGATGCGATTTCTTGTTTTGCCCAAGCGCCCGTACCTCCACCTTTTGCGACTAAAAACTGCAAATAGGCTAGTTGGTTGGCATCGTCTTTTTTAGGTGGGGTTGTGACATTAAAAAAACGGCGTAAGCGATTGTAGGCCCAGTGGCCCGCACCTTGTAGACCATGAGTGTCCACGAGTGTCGCCCAATAAAGGAGCTCATTCGCTTCCGGCTCACTAATGTGCTGTGATGATAATTTCTCTCCAAGAACTGCCTTGTAATCAAACATAGGACATTGCTTCCATGAGTATCCCGGAAATTCGTTATGCCCTCTCGTTTCCTTGTAGGCAGGCAAATCCTTTTTCAGTGCAGCTACAAGCCTTCTTAAGGAATCCTTTTGAGCTAGTGTCGGGATCTGTGTTCTAAAATCACCTGTCAAACAAATGCCAAGAGCATGCTGATTGCTGTTCCCTACATGATAGGACATCACACCTGGGTCATGACACCAAATCACTTGTCCGTTTTTTTCAATGACAAAGTGGTAGCCAATGCCAGGCCAATCATTTGCCCGCACATGATACTGAGCAAACGCGCGTGCTGAACCTGTGGCCGTTAATGAATGATGAATGGCGATATATCGTTTTGATGTGATCGGAAATGACCGATAGGTGCGTAATGAATGCTTTGGCAATGTTTGCCGTTGATCACTAAACTTTGAAATGGACTGAAATTGATACATCTACAACTCACCTCCCTTTCTGTCGTCGTTGTCATCCAAAGAGATGTCATTTACACCCTTCTTATTACTATATGAAGAGGACGTTCAAATTCTTGTATGGACGACAACAAAAAAACACCTCATCGTTAATACGAACGATGGGTGCCTAAAAGGGACAACCTACTTATGTTTGAAGTGTATGCGTTTTATTCAACCGTTTTGAAACCATTCTTCCCGCCAATGCTGCGACAATTTGTTGAAACAGTGCACCAATAATGACGGGCAAGGACACTGCCGGTGGAAAATAGACGACAGCGATGGCTGCGCCAACACCGATGTTTCGCATGCCACAGTTGAACATCACACTGATGGCTGTTTCGGATGAAAAAGAAAGCCATTTAGAGAATCCAAGACCTAGGAAGTAGCCGGTGATTGCGAGGGCCAATACAACAAAAAACAGTTCGACGACCATACCGTTCACATCTTTGAAGTATGGGGCAGCGATCGATCCGTTGATCATAATGACCACGAGGAGGCAAAGCTTTGAAAATGGAGCGAATCGTTTGCTCATCCACATCGTTTTGCCCTTACGTAAAAAATTCACAAAAATACCCGCCGCTGATGGCAAAACGACCATGTACACCAAACCTTCCATGACACCAAATGTGTCCATCGCAATTTGCCCGCCAAACAATAGGTTCAACGTAAGCGGCAAAACAAATGGCGAAATGATCATGTTTGCAAGAATAATCGCCAACGTCAGAGATCGACTGCCATTAAAAATGGAGACCCACATTAGTGAAACAATGCCTGTAGGAATCGCAAAAGCCAGGACAAGACCCGTCATGGTATTCACATCATTTGAGAAAAACAAGTGACCCACTAAATAAGCCAACAGCGGCAAAATTCCTTGTATAATGCCTAGACTTACAATGATCGGCAAAGGATGTTTCACAATTTTGGTAAGGTCACTTGGAGAAATCGCCAAGGTGCTTGCAAATGTAATAAATGAAAAAATAAAGGGCACGAGAGGAACATAAATAGAAAAAAAGCCACTAAACAAAACCCCTAAAATAACAGCAACAGGTGTAAGAAATGGGAGAGCTTTTTCTAAACTTCGATTTAAACGGTCTAACACGCAATCCCCCCAATCCTTGATGTGTATCAAACGCTCGCCACAGTAATTCTAACTATCACATAGATTTTTTGTGAGTTCAACTCCTCATCCGATGTTCATTATACCGTAGTCATAAGGTGAAAACGATTGAAAGCGATAAAGGCAGTAAAAAAGGAGGAGTCATTGCTCCTATCAGCGACGACTCCCCCACTCTATATACGTACGATCATTGTAGGATACATGTTCAGAACAGTTACCCTTCATTGACATTCAAATACTTATACAAAAACCCATTCTCCCCAGTCCGGTCGAGAATAACATCCGCGCCGACATAAGACAATATGGCAAATACGATACACCATAAACCAACGCTCCCGATAACCCAGCCTGTTGTTGCTTTTCGTGGTGCCCCAAATGTCATCGCAAGAAAAGCCGTGGCCGATGCACTGACGAGTACGGGACCTAGCAGGGCGAATCCAGGCAACCCATATTTCCGCCAAATTTTTTCTGCCCTTTGGTGTCTTTTAGATGGCGTCTTGTTTGGAGTCTTTGCCGTTCTTCGTTGTTCTATCCAGCGTTGCATTTTCTCACCGAACATGATGACTACAAGAACCATAGATGCACTACCAAGAAAAGCCAATAAGGTAACTAAAACTATATTTAATCCTGCAACTACACCAATCGGAATAACCACTAACCCATCAACAAAAGGAATTGCTGGAGCAAAAAACACAATCAAGTAAGCAAATAAAAGTTTCATTGTTGGTTCACCTCTTGAGTAGGATTTGTTGCCATAAGAACCCGTGGAATCCTCCTATGGCTGTGACGCTAACTCATGACAACTTTCATATACATAATGTAAGTTATTATTGTCATTATGTCAAGGATCACTTACTGACCACCTGCATTCTGGGCATTGACTTCTCGAACAGTAAAAGGGCTTTCAGCACTTATCATCGCTACAAACCCTTTTATTTGCCTTAGGAACAAGCCACATAAAAAAGCCGCCCCGACTTTCGGAACAGCCCCTACATTCGTCTTATTCTTTTGGTGCTTCGACACGATCATAAGGAACGACAGCAAGCAGGATTTCCTTGTCAAGCTCGCGTTCATACTGCTGGAATTCTTCCTGTGTCCAACCTAACAAATTCTGCATTAAGTGGAGGACAGACGTTTTGTGCTCTCTGACCCAGCCGATGTTGAAATACAACGCTCCTGTTCGTCGAATAAAAAAGTCGATCGGCTTCACAACCATTTCCGCTTGGATGGCGTACACCACTTGTGCATAAATCGATGGCGTCAAACTGCCACTTAGCTCCAGGCCACTTGCGGCGTGGGCCAAACGGAAAACGTGATCGACATTCGTTCCATAAAATCTAGCCAATCGTCGTCCTTCTTGAGTTGAGAGACCATACTCTAATGCCTCTTCTCCTTTTTCACGGATAAAACGCTCAAATTGCTTTGCCCCACCAAAATCCGCGCCAGAAATCGGCAAATGCTCAGTTTTGGAGGAACTAAATTTCTTCTTCGTCTTTTTTTGCACACGTGAGGATGCTATATCAACGACATGCTCCGCCATTTTCCGATAGCCTGTCAGCTTACCACCTGCAATAGTGACCAACCCGCTGTCATGCTCCCAAACTTCATCCTTACGTGAAATATCTGAAGGGTTTTTGCCTCCTTCAAAAATCAACGGGCGCACGCCAGCCCAGGAGGACTCAACATCGTGTTCCGTAATCGTCACGTCTGAAAACATATAATGAATGGCATCTAGAATATACGTGCGATCCGCCTCAAGCATACGTGGAGTAGCCGTGTCCTTCTCATTTCCATAAAAGGTATCTGTCGTCCCAATGTATGTTTTTCGATCACGAGGTATCGCAAAGATCATACGTCCATCAGCGGTATCAAAATAAACGGCTTGCTGTAAAGGAAAAACGGACTGATCAATGACCAGATGAACACCTTTTGTCAGCTGAAGGGTCTTTTCATTTTTAGAATAATCAAGGTCACGCACGTTATCCACCCATGGACCGGCAGCATTCACAATGACTCTGCCTTTGAGTGTGAACGTCTCACCTGTAATTCGATCTGTCACCTCTATGCCTTTTACTTTCTTCTTTTCATAGAGGAAACGGTTTGCTTTGACGTAATTCATCACATCAGCACCATGCTCCACTGCACGTTTCATCACTTCGATCGTAAGCCGTGCATCATCGGTTCGATACTCGACATAATAGCCCCCACCTTTTAGATTATCTTTCTTAATGAGGGGCTCTCGTTGTAATGTTTGCTCAGGTGTAAGCATTTTTCGTCGTTCTTGTTTTTTTACTCCAGCTAAAAAATCATACACTCGCAAGCCTAAAGACGTTGAATGCTTGCCAAAGGTGCCTCCTTTGTGAAAAGGAAGGAGCATCCATTCTGGAGTCGTGACATGCGGGCCATTCTCATAGACAATAGCGCGCTCCTTGCCCACTTCCGCAACAACACCAACCTGAAATTGTTTCAAGTAGCGCAATCCGCCATGAACCAGTTTTGTTGAGCGGCTAGACGTTCCAGCTGCAAAATCCTGCATATCGACAAGGGCCACCGACAAGCCTCGTGTAATCGCATCAAGAGCAATGCCTGCTCCGGTGATTCCACCGCCAATGATCACAAGATCGTAGGACTTTTCTTGCATCTGCTGAAGCTGATGGGCACGCTGTGTCGTTTTAATTCCGTTCAATTTGATTTCCTCCTCATGATGGGATACCACTTACGGTTAGATTCCCCAGAAAGTAAAAAAAGAGGCAGAAAAACATTATGACTATCCATAATGCGTTTCTGGCCTCTCTACGTCTCTGCCGGATCATTAACTTACCAAAAGTATAGCATACGGCAAGTAAATATACCAACACTTCGCTTATTTAAATGCCATTGTCGCATGGACGGCCTTTTGCCAGCCCTCATACAATTCCTCACGACGGCTCTCGTCCATGTCCGGTTCAAAATGATCATCAACCGCCCACATGCCTGCGATCTCTTCGCGGCTTTTCCAGAAGCCTGTTGCGAGACCAGCGAGGTACGCAGCCCCTAGCGCTGTCGTCTCATTGATGACTGGACGTTCAACTGGAACATCAAGCAAATCACTTTGGAATTGCATTAAGAAATTATTTTTCACTGCACCGCCATCCACACGGAGCTTTTTCAATTCGATGCCTGAATCTTTTTCCATCGCATCAAGCACATCTTTCGTTTGATAGGCAAGTGATTCGAGTGTTGCCCGAATAAAGTGCTCCTTCGACGTCCCTCTTGTGACACCGAAAATCGCACCGCGTACGTCACTGTCCCAGTAAGGCGTCCCAAGTCCAACGAACGCTGGAACAACGTATACGCCTTCTGTAGACTCCACTCGGTTCGCATATTCTTCTGTATCTGGGGCCGCCTTCACCATCCGTAAGCCATCACGGAGCCATTGAATCGCAGAGCCCGCGACGAAAATACTGCCTTCTAACGCATATGTTACTTTTCCATCAATGCCCCATGCCAATGTCGTTAACAACCCGTGCTTTGATTTAACAGCTTTCTCGCCCGTATTCATCAGCATAAAGCAACCCGTACCATACGTATTTTTAGCCATTCCTTCCTCATAACATGCCTGACCAAATAACGCTGCCTGTTGGTCACCTGCTACACCAGCAATCGGTATGTTCTTTCCAAAGAAATGATAGTCAACCGTTTCGGCATACACTTCAGAAGAGCTTCTTACCTCTGGAAGCATCGATTTAGGAATATCAAGCATGTCTAACAACTCATCGTCCCATTTGAGATCATAAATGTTGTACATCAACGTTCGAGAGGCGTTGGAGTAATCTGTTACATGGGCTTTTCCACCTGAAAGCTTCCAAATCAGCCATGTATCGATTGTGCCAAAAAGCAAATCACCGTTGTCCGCTTTTTCACGTGTGCCTTCCACATTGTCTAGGATCCATTTCACTTTTGTACCCGCAAAATAAGGATCAAGCAACAACCCTGTTTTCTCCCGCACCATGTCGTTGAACCCTTTTTCACGCAAATCCGCACAAATGTCACTCGTTTGGCGTGATTGCCATACAATCGCATTGTAGACAGGCGATCCTGTATGCTTGTCCCAAACAACGGCTGTTTCACGTTGGTTCGTAATGCCAATACCCTCAATTTGGTCAGGCTTCACATCTGCTTCTGTAAGCACTGTTGCGATACATGCCAAAATCGATCCCCAGATTTCGCTTGCATTATGCTCTACCCATCCCGGCTTTGGAAAGTATTGCTGAAATTCCTTTTGCGCCGTTTTAACGATTTCCCCTTTTTTGTTAAACAAGATTGCTCGTGAGCTTGTCGTTCCTTGGTCCAATGCCATAATGTATGTGTCCATTTTTCTAGTCTCCCTTCATTTTTTAAACCGATACGTTTGATTCTGAATGAGTCTGCTTTTTATCCATCCATCCGCATATGACAAGCATACCGATTGTTGCTGCTAAAACAAACCAAAAGGCGGCTGTCATTTGCCCCATAAACACACTATGATAAAACACACCCGCAAAAGAACCGCCAAACACAGGGCCTATCACTGGAACCCATGCGTATGACCAATTCGATGATGCTTTCCCAGCAATCGGAAGGAGAAAGTGCGCTATTCTCGGTCCAAGGTCACGCGCTGGATTGATCGCATACCCTGTTGTTCCGCCTAACGAAAGACCAATTGCTACGATTAGAAGCCCTACAATAAACGGCTTTAAACCTTCTGTAAATTCATTCGCACCTATTGTCAATAAACCGAGCACTAACACAAATGTACCGATAAATTCACTCAACACATTTGAAAAGTGATGTGGAATCGCTGGTCCAGTTGAAAAAACACCTAGCTTCGTTCCAGGATCCTCGGTCGCTTTCCAATGGGGCAAAAAGTGAAGCCAGATGACCGTTGCCCCAATAATCGCTCCAAGCATCTGAGCGAGGATGTAACCTGGCACATCAGCCCAAGGGAAATCGCCATTAAACGCAAGACCTAAAGTTACGGCTGGATTTAAATGAGCCCCGCTGAATTGACCCACTGCATAAACCCCCATGGCGACACTCAAGCCCCATCCTAACGCAACAACAATCCATCCACTTTCAAATGCGAAGGATTTCTTCAAGTTCACGTTTGCACAAACGCCAGCACCAAATATAACTAAAATTGCAGTTCCGATAATTTCTGCCAGAAATGCACTCACATAATACCTCCTTTTATTTCCTCGAATACCTTAATCATCCATTAAGAAAACAAAAAAGAAGACCCACGAATCCAATATCACCTCGGTTTAGGCGAATTGACATTAGTGGGTCTCCATTTCTCTTCCAGACGATTAACTTAATTTCACCGTAACATGAGCTGTAAACGCTGTCAAGAGATGAGTTCTTTTGGTATGTGTCAAGTTTCTTTCGGAAGCCCTATCAACTCAAAGAGAACGTTCTGAATTTTACAATTTCAGAACAGAGGATTCCATCGCATGGTCAACAAAAAATCCGACACTTAGATATAGTTGAATGGCAGCTGTATTTTCTTTCTCCACACAAATGCTCACTTCATCGATGTTCAGTTCATCAAAAAGAAATGTGAGCGCCTGATTCAGAAGGATTTTACCATAGCCTTTCATTCGATACTCCTTCGCTACCCCGATATACTCAATTGCCCCCACTTTAAATTGTTTATTACCTTCTACATAAACATACCCAGCCGTTTCTCCATGATCTTTTATCGTATAAACTCTATTTTGATCGTTAAGCTTGGACACGATCACATCCTCGTCGTAATACGTATGAGGAAAAATGGAATCATGCAAACGTCGAAATGCTGAAAAATCATCTTTCTGCAAGATCTCTGCATTCAAGCTTGTTCCTTTATGCTCGAAATGATCCATATGTAAAATGAGGTGTTCTCCTGTTGTCTTTCCACCTAGATCTTTTATAAAATTCTTGGCATTTAGATGGTCTTTATTATAGAATCCATAAAAAATGAACGACTCTTGATTCTCTAAGGATTTGAGTTGTCTTTCCCAGAGTGCATTTGCCACCTTATTCCACTCTTGGTGGTTTACGAACGGTCCCAAAAGCTCGATCCTCTTACTTTCGTGATCCACATCAAATCCTAATGCCCCGACAATTTGATTATCCTCATAAAAAACTGTGAAGTCTTCAGTCGAGAAGTCACTTGTTAACGCATCAAAAATCTCAGCTTCATCTTCTCCACAGTAGCCAACATGATGGATCTTCGATTGATTTAATTTGGCTATAAAATGAGCTAATGTCTTAAAATCTACTTTTTCGCTTTGATCACACATCATGACACCAACTCTCTTATAGAATTCATCTAATTGTCGGGCGGTACGTATTTGAGTTGACTAAGAGTTTAGCAGTCAACTAGACACAATACGTTTTCCATAATGCTCGATTGGATGTTGTGATGCATGACGCCCCTGCTTGTAAGGCTGCATCCACCTCTTCCTCGGTTTCAATCAATCCGCCTGCGATCACTGGTTTGCCTGTCGTCTCTGATATTTTCGTGATGATTTTCGGGACCACCCCTGGCAACACTTCGACAAAGTCGGGATCATTTTTCCTAATGAGCTCAATGCTCCGCTCAATGGCGCTAGAATCAATCACAAATGTACGCTGCGTGGCCATAACGCCAAGCTGCCTTGCTTTCTTAATCACACTGCTTCGTGTCGAAATGATGCCGTACGGTTTTACTTGTTGGCAAATGTATTCCGTCGCATAGTCATCGCTTGCCAATCCATGTATCAGATCGATATGCAGAAACATCTTCTTGTCCTTGCTTTTGGCATAGTCAAACGCTTGCTTGACAAGACCGATGTGCATATCCAAAAAAACACCATAATGAACCGGATGCTTTAGCATTTTGTCAAAGTCTTTCATTGAACGAATGGCTGGCAGTAGCTTTTGATCACCAAAATGGCCCATGACGTCACTCTCCTTCTACTTCCAATACTCCTCTTCTTATCATACGCCACGAAAGCTTCGATTCAAAAAGAAAACCTGCACCACGGGGTTCAGGGTGCACGTCAACTTCATTACGACAACATCAGGAGGTCACTGCCTTTTGCTTCGCTGCCTCGATATATTCTTTAATCGCCGTGATAAATGTTCTGGCGGCAAATCCTAAATACTTATCCGATCGATAAATAAGGCATATGTCCTGCCCTGGTGTTGGATCTGTAATAGGCACGGTTTCAATTCCTTCATGATGGAGATTTTCTAGCAACAGTTTTGGCAGGACGGTCGCACCAACGTTGTTCTCAACCAATGAAAGCATAGAAGATAACGTCGTTGTTTCAATAACAGGCTTCAATCGGAACCCTAAGCGTGAACTTGCGTCGTCGATTAATTTTCGACACTGATGCTCTGACGGGAACAATACAAGCTTTTCTTCTTGCAGATCCCGTAACTGGACAGCCTTTTTTCTTGCCAACGGGCTCTTATTTGCCACAGCCAATGAAAACTCTTCATAAAACAGTGATTGGTGAACAAGCCTTTCGTCTGAAATAGGAGCAATGGTTACACCAATATCGAAAGTGCCATTAATAACCCGTTCAGTAACAGACATCGTTTCGACGAGAGACAGCGTCACATCCGGGTATTTATGATGAAAGTCAAGGAGCAATGCATTGAACATCAAATCGGCATCTCCAGGCAATATTCCAATTGTAAGTGATCCACCCTTCATTTGCTTTAGCTCGGAGATACTTACTTGTGCTTGAGATATATGGGAAAGAATTTGCTTGCTATGGTTATAAAGCAGCTGTCCTGCTTCTGTTATCGTAATTCGTCGACCGATTCGATTAAACAGTGGAACACCAAGTTCATTTTCCAACAGCTTTATTTGTTGGCTTAAATTCGGCTGAGACACATACAGCTTTTCAGCAGCTTTTGAAAAATGCAGTTCCTCACAGATCGCAACAAAATACTCTAACTGCCTTAGCTCCATTACAATACTTCCTTTCATAACACTGACTTATCATTACGATAAGAACCACTGCATTGATGGCATTCTGATCCCTTGATATAATTGCCTTGTAAACAACTTTTTGAAAAATGGAGGTTTTATTATAATGTTACACACTTTAATAAGTACGGCAACAACGGTTCGTCAGATGGTTATTGGACAATTGGAGGCGATGCCAAACGAGGTATGGGATGTTCAACCAGATGGTTTCAAAAACACCATCCATTGGAATGCTGGTCACATTGTCTTCTGTAGTGAATACTTCCTTTCGACTGGAATTAAAGTAGACCAAAGCCTTATAAAGACGTACGCTCCTTTTTTTAATACAGGAACTAGCCCTTCTGAATGGAACGCTAATGCGCCCGGTAAGGAAGAATTTTTGGAGCAGCTCAAAAGACAAATGTCGCTCTTTTCAGATATTAGTTCTGACACCTTTGAAACGCCATTAGAACCTGCACTACAAATTGGTCCACTCACATTCAGAACGTTCGGTGAGGCATTTAACTTTTCAACGGTCCATGAAACCCTACATTCTGCTACTATATCATGTATGCTGAAAACACTACAGCATAAGAGTGCCTAACACTCCCGATGACCTTTCCACGAATCCACTTGGAAAGGTTTTTTATATTAGTTGAATGTAGTGTCTTCTATTATGGTATGATCATTTTCAAAAAGGAGCGTGCAGGATGGTCGAATGGAGTACGTTAGCTGCGTTTGCTCTTGTCTCATTAGGAATGGTTTGCTCCCCAGGACCTAACATGATTTATTTAATCTCACGCACCATTACGCAAGGCAGAAGAGATGGATTCATTTCTCTTCTAGGCGTCATCACAGGGTTTTTGTTTTATGTCATCGCGACAATGTTAGGCCTGTCTCTCCTCTTTGTATGGGTCCCTGTCATGTATGACATCATCCGCTGGGTCGGCGTTTTATACCTGCTTTGGTTAGCATGGAAGGCTGTACGTCCAGGAGCTCACTCCATCGGTACACCGCAAAAATTGACCATGGAATCTCCAAAGAAACTTTACATAATGGGGTTTATGACCAATCTATTGAATCCTAAGATTGCCATTTTGTACGTTTCGTTGCTGCCGCAATTCATGGACCCTGCTCGTGGTTCATTATTCACTCAAACGGCCATCCTTGGAAGCACGCAAATCCTTGTGAGCTTCATAGTGAATTTGCTCATTGTGGTGTTTGCGGCCCAACTGTCCGAATGGATCGGCAAAAAACCGTTTATGGTGAACATCCAAAACTGGGTTATGGCCACTGTTCTTGGCACCTTAGCATTGAACCTTGCTTTTCAAGAGAAAAAATAACTAAATGCTTATGTGTGACTACTCAATTTGGAGGGGTCACTTTTTCTTTGCTCAAAACGGGGATCTCTGTTGCTTTTTTTATAAACAAATGGGAGAATTTTATAAATGAAGAGATTGTTTCAACTTCGCACATCCTAGCACTTTAGAGATTAGAATAGAATAGTAAACAATACTACAGGAGTACTGTCAAAAAAAGGAGTTAGGCATTTGATTACGTTAAAATCGGCCAGAGAAATACAAGCAATGCACGAATCTGGGAAGGTATTGGCCGCCTGCCATAGAGAAATTGCGAAACGAATAAAGCCTGGTGTGACAACGCATGAGATTGACCAATTCGTTGAAGCGTTTTTGAAAGAACATGGCGCCACACCTGAGCAAAAGGGGTATCGTGGCTACAAATATGCCACATGCGCCTCAATCAACGATGAAATTTGTCACGGGTTTCCAAGAAAAAAGCCGCTCAAACAAGGAGATATTGTTACGATTGATATGGTCGTAAACCTTCACGGCAGTCTGTCTGATTCTGCTTGGACGTACGCCGTTGGCACAGTCTCGGAAGAAACCAACAACTTACTATACGTTGCCCGTACTTGCTTGGACAAAGGCATTGAACAAGCGATACCTGGCAAACGTCTCGGCGATATCGGCCATGCCATTCAATCCTATGCGGAAGCAGCTGGCTATTCCGTTGTTCGTGATTTCACAGGGCATGGCATTGGAGCGAGCATGCATGAAGACCCACAAATTCTTCATTATGGCTTGCCAGGAAAAGGAGCCCGCTTAAAAGAAGGTATGGTGATTACGATTGAGCCAATGATCAATCAAGGGGCGTGGCAAAGCAAAATGGACACCAATGGCTGGACAGCACGAACCGTCGATGGGTCATGGTCCGCGCAATACGAGCATACCCTCGCGATTACCAAAAACGGTCCCTTACTATTAACGGCACAAGTGTAAAAAAACAGAGACAACGGAGCGAAACGTCCATTGCCTCTGTTTTTTTCGCCGTATCTCCATTAATGATTGTCACTAACGACAGAATGAATTATCACATCTAGCGCCTTCACTCCTTCACGATCATAAGAATGGGGCTCTTTCGCTCACGTGCAGGCAAGATGAATCAGCAATTCCGTTTTAACGATTCGCGTAGTGTGCTATTTAAATGCTCACAGAGCTTCACTTGTCATAAGAAGACTGTGCTGTATTCATACCGTTCAAGCTATTCTTTAACAGACCCGAGCGTAATGCCATGGATAAAAAATCGCTGGAGGAATGGATACACAGCGAGAACCGGCAGCATCGCAATAAACAGTTTTGCCGCATCAAGAGTCCGGTTCGAAAGCTCACTCATCCGCTTGTACTGATCCTCCGTCATGCTCGACGGATCGACCGCTACGGTGAGCTGCTGGATGTACGTCTGAAGTGGGTAAAATTCTTCTCGCGTCATGAAAATCAGGCCGTAGAGAAACTCGTTCCAGTGATACACGATACTGAAAAGCGTGACGGTCGCCAACACAGGGACGGACAGTGGAATATATAACTTGTAAAGGATATACCAAGGCCCAGCGCCATCGACGAGTGCAGCTTCTTCAAGGACACTTGGTAGGTTTCGGAAAAAGTTCATCGTCAAGATGATATTAAACACAATGGTCTGCGCACCGCCAACAAGAACGAGCGCCCAAATGCTGTTCATTAGGCCAAGGTTTTTAATGGTCAAGTAGAGTGGGATGAGCCCACCGTTAAACAACATCGTAAACAAAACGGACCACATAAAGACGTTGCGCATTTTAAAATCTTTCGTCGTCTTCGAAAGCGGGTAGGCCATGAGTGGAACAACGATAAAATTAAGGGCAACGCCAAGAACGACTCGCTGAATGGAGATCCAAAACGATTTAAAAAACTGGCCTTCCTGCAAAAGCTGCACATAGGAATTCAGGTTGAAACCAACCGGCCATAACGCTACAGCGCCTGCTGCTGCAGCAGATTTGGAACTTAAAGACAACGACAATGTGTACCAAAGTGGCAAAATACAGGTAATGGAAATGGAAATGAGGACAACCAGCAACACGATATCAAATATCTTTGACCTAGCAGATTTTTCATAAACCACAGTTGTTCCCCCTTTCTAAAAGATCCGATAGTTGGTAAACCGATAGGCTAGGAAATAGGACAAGCTGATGAGGATGAAACCAGCCACAGATTTGAGCAGACCGACGGCAGTTGCAAGTTCATACTGCATGTTTAACAGCCCTGCTCGGTACACCCACGTATCAATAATGTCGCCTGTTGAGTAAACGAGTGGATTATAGAGGTTGAAAATCTGGTCAAAACCCGCGTTCAGGACATTGCCTAATCCGAGTACCGCCAAAAGGATGACCGTTGTCCGAATACCTGGGAGCGTAATGTGCCACAGCATGCGCTGCCTCGAAGCACCGTCAATGGCAGCGGCTTCGTAAAGTGCTGTATTAATACCTGTTAACGCAGCCAGATAGATAATCGTATTAAAACCGAATTCCTTCCAGATGTCACTTCCTACTACAAGAAACGGAAATAGATCGGCCCGTCCGAAGAACAACACCGGATCAAAACCAAACGCACTAAGCAATTGGTTAACCGGACCCTGATATGAGAAAATATCGAGCAAAATACCGCCAAGAATGACCCAGGACAGGAAATGCGGCAAGTAGACAATCGTCTGGATCGAACGTTTGATGAACATATGCCGTAGTTCATTCAGCATTAGTGCGAAAATGAGGGGAATAATAAGATTGCCTACAATCTTCATGACAGCAATAAAAATGGTATTAAAGAAAATCGACGCCGTGTCGTTCAGAGAGAACATGTATTCAAATGTATCCAATCCGACAAACTTTGACCCCAGCATACCCTGCACTGGATTGTAATCCTGAAAAGCAATGACAATACCAAACATTGGCAGTACACTGAACATAAACAGCCAGATCAGTCCAGGCAGCATCATAAGATAATAATGTTTTGCAAACCCTTTGTTGACCATGCGGTTCTCCCCCCTCCTTCTAATGGAAGAAGGCTCCAGAGTGACATCCGGAACCTTCGTATTCATCCACGATAGCCATTGAACTTTCTTCCGTAATTTGTAAGTTAACTTGATTATTTAATCCGTCACAAATTCATTAAAGTCATCCAGGCTTTTTGCCCTTAATACTTTTCAGAAGCATTTCATCTTCCATTTTTTCAGTGTAGTCTAACCTTGCACTATTGTTATCTGCTCCAGAATTTCTTCTGAAACCTAAGGGATTACTGTGTGGCGAGTTCAGCTACTTCTTCGGTAATTTGTGTGCCGCCCTGGCTTTTCCAATCTTCAACGAATGTATCAAATGTATCCAGCGGTTCTGTGCCCATGATGATTTTCAAAAATGTTTCATCTTCCATCTTTTGCAGATTCACCCAACGTTGTTGCATCAAGCTTGTCTGCGAGTAGATTTGGCTGTAAACACCTGTGTATTCTGTGTCTGCGAGCGGTGCTCCACCTACCATAATTGAATAGATTCGTGACCAAATGCCCATATCTGCCTCAGGGTCCCAATGTTCAATATCCATGTCGTCATAAGGTTCTTTTTTGACTATTTTCACCGTTTCCAGATCTGACACTAAGAGCGGATATTTCTCGTCGCCTGCATAATCTTCTGGCGTTTTATTGCCAGCCAGCACCTCACGGATGGCTTTAAGCGAATATTCGATTGTATCCAATGGTGAGTAAATGATTCTTAAAGGATACATGCCAAGACCGCCTTTAGACTCATCAAACGTTGGCTCCTCTTTCAAATAGTTGTTGACAATTTTCATTGCCGCCTCTGGATGTTCGTACCCTTTACGAACAACAAGATAGGTGCCTGTTGGCGTTCCTAAGTGAGGGGTATACTCACCATTCTCATTCAAAGGTAGTGCGTAAGCTTGCCAGTTGGCATCTGGATTATCCTTAATGGCATCCGCTACTGCTCCGTACCCCATCCACCATGGTCCAAAGAACATGCCGCTTTTTCCACCTGCGACGAGTTCGCTTGCGTCTGATCTTACCGCCATCTCTTTATCAATCAATCCGTTAGCATACATGTCACGCAACTTTGCCAAAGCTTCCTTTGTTTCGGGAAGAATCGATCCGTAGACAGTGTCTCCGTTGTCATCTTCCAGCCAGTAACCGGGATACGCCTCATAAGCTGAAAAGATGCCGTCAAGTCCAAAAGAATTATTGGTCGATCGAAGGAAAGTGGCGTACAAATGTCCGTTGGTGTCGGGTCCCGACAATCCAATGGTGTCCGCCTGACCATTTCCATCCGGATCGTCTTCTACAAAAGCTCTGGCAACTTCTTCTAAGGCTGCAACTGTCTGAGGAGGCTCCAGTCCCAGCTTATCCAGCCAGTCTTGTCGAATCCACAGGGTATGAACGCCATCCGCCTGCACCTGAATGTTAGGAATTGCCATTAGTTTCCCATCAAATGTCGCGCTTCCGAGAGCAATCTCCCCAGTCCCATCAATAATTTGCTTGATCGTAGGAGAAGCATAATTTTCGTACACTTCCGTTAAATCTTCTAACTGGCCAGATTCATACATTTGTCTAACTTCAACTGCTCCGACGACCATCGCATCTGGCAAGTCATTACTGGCGATGGCCAGGCTTACCTTTTGGTCATAATTCGCTGGAGCTGCGGTGAAGTAATGTTCTACATCGATGTTCAAATTCTCTTTTACACTTCTAGTGTACTGATTATCCAGCGGTGTGTCCCCTTCCGGCAGACTTGTATCGGTTGGGTCTACTACCTGACCAATACGAATAGTAATAGGCTCCTCATATGCGCCGAATGGGTCAGCGGGTTCTGAAGGACTTGTTTTATCAGAAGGCGATTCGTTTGAAGCGCTTTCATTTGTTCCACCAGAGCACCCACTAACAATGAACAATAGACACATCCCGGCAAGAGCGGCTCCTTTAAATGTTGTTTTCAAATGTATCTCCCCCTTTTTTTGGCTGAACCTTGTTTGACACCTTTACTTTATACCAGTGAAAGCGCATTCAGATGAGATGAATGTCTACTCTTTAGGGGGATGGATGGCGAAAATTCTTTTTATTCACATTTCCAAAATACATTTATCTCACCTTCAAACAGTCATTTATCTCCCTTTCTTCGATATTCGCTTGGGAGCATACCCGTTGTTTCACGGAACACTCTGCTAAAATATTTCTGATCCGCATACCCCACTTCGCCAGCAACCCAGGACACCGGCTTCTCCGTTTGCCACAAATAGACTTTTGCCTGATCCATTCGGATACGGCGGACATACTCATTAAACGTTTCCCCTGTGATGTCTTTAAAGCATTGGGAAAAATAGCTTCGGCTCATATTCACCCGCTTTGCCAACTCAGACGCATGCAGCGCATCTCCAATCTGCTCATGTACCAAATGGACGGCTTGATAGATGCACGCCTGTACTTCACCTGAGAGCTGTGGCTTTCCAGCGGACTGCTCAAAAATCTCTTTTATGTAGTTTAGCCACTTTTCCAGGCACTCCCAACAGTCATAGCTTGGCAAAGTCAACTGATTGGGCAGCAGCGCACCATACAAACGGTTCCATTCGTTGACTATGGCATACATCTCCTGCTTCAGGACCTCCGTAGAGATGCCGTTTTCCATCAAAGCCTGTTTTAACTGGTCCATTGTATGATCAAAACGAAGCCAGTCCATGGATCGTAACGGCTGCAGCACATGTTTCGCCGCTCTTCCAGGAGAAGCAACAATCGAAACATCCGCTTCCGAGCGGTGAACAAATGGAATCGCTTCACCCATCTCATAAAATCCCAAGCCATCTCGGTATTCTTTCAGATCTAAAGTAGCTGTTTCCAACGTCCAATTTGCAATATCCGTCGTATAGATGATCTGTCCAAAAGCATTCCGGCTAATCGCAGCAGCCCTCAGTTCCTCCACGACACTCTCTTGCGTCCAGCTTAACTGCTGCTCCCAAAACCATACCCCATCCACCGTGGCAGAAGGGGCCGTCTCTTTCAGCAAGGGGGTTAATTCCGAAAACGTTCCATCCGGACACAACAGCGCCCACCCTTCGGAAGAGGTGAGGCGTCGCTTCGCTGTTCCTGGTAGCTCATGGCTCTGTCGCTCCTGTAACCGTTGGTTGATCCGTTGAAGTAACGCCGCAAAACTTTCCTCATTGATTTCCGTTTTGGAGATATAATCTATAGCACCCATTCTCAATGCCCGCTGAACATAAGAAAATTCTTCATGAAGTGTCAGCAAGACGACGGGGACTTGGAGTTGCCGATCTTGCATTTCCGCCATCATATCCAATCCGTTCATTACCGGCATTGAAATGTCAGTAATCACGAGATCAATCGTTTCCGCTTCCAAAACATCCAGCCCCTGCTGCCCGTTTCCTGCTTCTGCAACAACTTTCATATCGTGTTCTTCCCAAGGCAAAGCTGAGATTAGACCCTTTCGCACCAACCTGTCATCTTCAATAATTAACACACGAATCATGAAATTTCCTCCCTGCGTTCTACTGGTATAAATAAAGTGACCGTCGTTCCTTTCCCAAGTTCGCTTTCAATGACAAGCCTTGCGTTTCCATCGTAATGGTGGTCAAGGACGCGACGGACATACTGCATACCAATGCCCATACCTTGCGTCGCCGGAGAGGAAAGGAGCTCCTCTTGCTTTTCCCTAGAAATGCCCTGCCCCTTATCCACAACGGTCACAGAAATCGTATTCCCTTTGCGCATGGCATGTATAGTAATGTGTCCCTTATTCTGCACTCCGTGATACAGCGCATTTTCTGCCAACGGCTGCAAAATAAATCGTGGTACCATTTGTTGCAATTCAAATAAGGTGAGGTTATCTGATACTTCAAATGTGACGTCATACCTTATCTGCTGAAGCTTTAGGTAATTGGTAACCGACATTAATTCATCAGTCAGTGTAGTCAATTCCCCTCGCTTGCCAAGATTGTGTGACAACAATTTAATGAGCGACTGGACATTTCGATCAATTTCTTTTTCACCATTTAACCAAGCCATCCAGCGAATTGTATCGAGGGTATTCATAAGAAAATGGGGATTAATCTGATACATAAGCTTCTGCACTTCCAGTTTTGCTTTTTGTTTCTCCTCATGCTCCACTTGCTGTAATAGGGAAAGAACTTGGCGCTTCATTTGCTGCATCTGTTGCAACAACTGGTCAAATTCCGGGACATTTGCCATTACAGGACGAGGCGTCAGATCTTTGTTACTCACCGAGCGAATTTCCGCGTCAAAGCGGCGAAGTGGACGGTATACCATGAGCCACAACAGCCAGGCCAAAAGCAGACTGAAGAGAATAAAAAACAGGACTACGTAAGTCATATTTAACAGCCAGGAGGCTTTTTCCTGATTGTACTTCCCATCCGGAACAAAAGAGACGAGACTCCAGCCTTGTTCCGATGTTTCTTTAAACCAATGGTGGCCATCAAAGACACCTGCCTGCCCTTCCTCGAACGACGTCCCTAAAGGATAGACTCCAGACGCTTCGCCTTCACTGTACGTGACCCTTCCAAACGAATCCAGCATCAAATAGGAAATGCCCTGATCGCCGCCTGCATTCAAAATGTCCTTGGTTAAGTCCATCGCTGATTCCATATATACATACACATCTTCCCTGTCTGGAATATCTACTGGCCGGATCGTGGATAACACAAACTGATCGTTGTAACGCTGCATACTTTTGTGAGGCCCAAAATTTGTAATTTTGTGGTGATTGGCCAACACCGGCAAAGCATGCGGATCAAACGTGTCTTTCACACCGTAATTGTTGAAAAGGTATTGGCCATCTTCCTCAACAAAATACATCGTTAACCCTACACCAGGGTTGCTAAAAATAACAACATTAAATTCGTTGTTGAACTCCTTGTATAACCTGCCACGATCGTAAGGGCTCTCCGCCAGCAAGTACGCATTGAGTTTCACGCCAAGGCTACCCGGAGCCGTCAGTTGCTGGGACACGTGGTTCAAGTTTACCATCGTATGTTCCAGTGATAGCATCGTCTGCTGCAAATTTGCCCGGTACGACCCATTCATTTTATTCGTCAGCAAAGACGACATCGTTTCATAAGCAAACACCGTGGTCACAAGCAACGGAAACAGTGTTCCAAAAGCAAACAGTAGCACAATCCGTTTTTTCAGGGAATAATGCTTTGGAAACCGTAAGTTAATAAACTTTTTCATGCGTCTGCCTCCTTGTCCACCATCACATGTTACCGCTTTTAAAAGATATATCGACCACTTTCGACCTTTTTTAATTCGCCTCTTTGTATAGTAAACGTATCACAGCTTACCTGGAGAATGAAGATGAATTTGCAAAAAGGAACTCTAGACATTCCGCAGGTTGATTTTTTGAATTAGGTATTGTGTAGTAGCATAAGGTGACTGTATTTTCTCAATGAACCGTGAAAATGACACAAAAAAAAGACCCGACTATGTGAAGTTGAGCCACTTTTTCATGGAACAATGGGTCTTCATTAAAGCGTATTTCCAGCCCCTATGTCATAGTATTTCGATTTTGTAGGCTTAAAGATGCACAAGCATAACATCAAGGAGAGGGCGGCCATAAATAGAACCGAAACAATGACAACGACCTGAATAGAGGTGTATTCCGCTGCGACAGCGACAATGGCTGTCATCACAATCACGAGTACCGCCTGTATGAAATCATTGAAGCTCCCCACCCTCCCCATAACACCGCTCGAAATGTTATTTTGATAAAAGGTGGAAAATCCTGTATTCGCAAAGGCAAGGAAAAAAGCCAACACAAAAAACCCAACAGCTGCTTGGAGAAATGAATGAGAAAACGCATAAATCATATACCCTAAACAAGTTCCAACAGCGCCAAATCCGATCATGACAGATACTTTCACCTTCGTCACAACCAGTGTATTGATGATGGCACCAACGATAATGCCCGCTCCTGCGATACTCACCAAGACCCCATACTCGCCTTCTGATAAATGTAGCACCAAGGTGGCAAAGGACGCTTCAAGCGAATCAACCGCCGATGCAAAGACGATGATGACGATGCCGAACAACAAACAGATCAGCATGACGTAAAAATTCTCACGATAAAACTTAATGACAACATGCCAATCTTTATTTAGTTCTTCCATAGACATACGATGGTTTACGGAAAGTGGGTCGCGCTCATCTTCCATACTAGGAATAAGCAATGTAATGATTCCTGAAAAAATTAAGGCAATCGCATTGATATAAATAGCCACTTCCGGAGAGGCGATTAGAAAGAGGATACCCGCCGTTGCAGGGCCGATTAGAAACGCGCCCGAACTAATTAAACTATGAAGTGAATTGAACCGCGGCCTAAGCGCCACCGGTACAAGCTTTGTAATAAAAACCATAGCCGTTGGACGAAAAATAGAGCTCGCCATACTAAAGACAAAGACGACAGCGAAAATATACCAAATGGACGAAGAAAGGGGCAGTAAGACCAACAGCCCACCTCTGAATACATCTAGGAACACCATGAGATTTCGCTTTTGCAACCGATCGATTAGACTGCCAGCCCATAAATTTGTAAATAGCGTGGCCAAAGGTCTAATCATATAAAGCGCGCCTACAGCTAGAGGGGATTCCGTGATGCTTAAAACCATTAAGTTCAAGGCAATAAAGTAGATCCATTCCCCAACGTTTGAAATCCCAATACTACAAAGCAAAATCGACGGATGTTTCCATTTCTTTAGTAAAGCACTGTTTGACATGAAGACCCCCCCTTATCTAAAAGTGACTTGTCTATGTATCGGGTAAATCACTCTGCCCGTGAAGGGGTGATTCCCTCAAAAATAGTAAATTGTTGAACAAGATGAACAAGCAATAAAGCCAAAATTAATTCCTATATACTCGTATTGATAAAAGCAATAGCCACCAATATAAGGATAATGAGAAAAGCATATCTATATCCAGTCTGATGATGCGTGTTGTTTTTCGTCTTTTTCAAATAAACGAGTAAGTACACGATTGATACGAACATCATAAACGATGCTAGAATCGTTGCTATTGTCGTATTGATTAGGGACCCCCCTTGAGCTAGTTCAATAGTATGTTATTTAGGCATCTACAGGTTCTAACACTTCAAACAGGAATGGCTTATCTTTTATGAACGCATTAATGTAGGCCAACGCATATTTTTGTTCATTAATTAAACTAGGAATTTCACTAGGATCGGATGAATGATGACAGTAATTCTCAATTATGAACTGTATGAAAAACATTTCCAAGGTGCGAACGTAGTCATTATCCAATCGTACTTCGCTTTCATACCCTTGAATAAGGATCTCTCGCTGTCTAGGTTCTAGCTCTAACAGTGAAGCTGCAAGGTCATATAGATAGTATCCATAGCCACACCTTCCAAAATCAATTGGGTATGGGGTTTCTTTGTTAAAAACAATGTTTCCGGAATGCAAATCCGCATGAATTAAACCGTAGTTTTGATCATTTTTTTGCATGCTATCAAGTTGTTGAATGATCTTATTTACTGCTTCTTGATAGAGATTCCACGACCGCTCCGATAAAAATCGTGAATAATAGCGTTCAAGTTTCATCACCTCTTGACTGAAGCTAAAACCTCCCCAATGAGGTCGAACAAAATCAGGAGGGGTGGTCAAACCTACGGAAGCTTTATGGAGTCTTCCCATCATGACACCGATGCTATGTACATGAGGATCGGTAAAATTCTCCGTCCGATGATCCCCCTCAACCCATCTCATCATTGAGACGCATGGCTTTCGATACCCCTCCTCTGTTTCGCATTCCAAAACATAATCGCCATTCCGAGATTGAATCCCTTCAGGTACTTTCAAGTCATCCACCTTTGCTAGTTGGCGAAGAAAAACAAGCTCAGACAATATTTCTTCTTTGTTTACTCTTTCTGAATGAATACGAAGTAAATAACTTTCTGCCGAGTCAGTTTCAATTTTGTATGTAATCGTATCTGATAGTTGAATGAAACGAAGGCAATTCCATTCAATGTCATACTGTTGAATGGACCAAAGGGCAACTTTTCTTGCCCTCAAGAGCAAGCTCTTTTTTGTTTCATCTGAATCAAAGTAAAAAAAGGATTTCATAGATTCACCTATTTTATAATTTTATTTAGCGTAAAATACAGTCTATTCTGTTTTATCCATTGTAAGGGGTTTCCATTTTTATTGCAATCCTTATCAAGATTTATATAAATTAAGGTGAGAAGAATATGAGCGCTCAAAAAGAAATTCTCATAGTTGGTTTACAGACGATTCTTTGACGCCTAAAGGATACATCAACTCCACTACACTTATACTTATGGAGAGTTACACTTTTTTAGTAAAGCAATAGGAGAGTTTACCAAAACCATTAGACTCATAAAAATCATGTGCTTCTGTTCGTTTGAACCCAGAGTTTAGTATTAGTCGAGAAAGCCCTCTTACCGAAGCATATCCTTCCGCATGCTTAAGAAGTTTAGTTCCAATTCCTTTTTTTTGATATTTTTCTTGTACTGCAAGACCATTAATTTTTAAGTAGCCAATTTCATATTCCAATGCCATGGTTTGAACCACCATAATAAAACCTACCACTGTCTCTTCATAAAGAGCGATAAATGTTTTGTAGTTTTCATCTTTATTCATTTTGTCGAACCGTTCGGAAAAACTTCCAGCATTAACATTGAGATCACCGATTTCGTTCTTCCATAAAGAAATTACTTCAGAATAATCATTTGATTTAATTTCACGAATTTCAATATCCATATGCAACCTCCAATGAGATGAAACTTAAATGTGTTCTTTCCTATTCACTAGTACACTTTCCTCCCTTTTCGCTTCGACAATACCAGCCGAAAGACCTTACAGACCAACCTTCTTCAAATCAACTAAAGGTATCGAATTCTCCATATTCACACGAGATCGTTTCAGGAAATTTTTCGACCAGTCATCAAGGGAGTCAATATTCCCATTTCTATAAAGCGAAGAATATAGCACCGCTTGCCTCAACTCAAGGAAAATTGGCAATTGTTCTAATAAATTTCGATCTAAAGAATTCTCCTGATCATAGCATTCAAGAAAGCTAGTAAGATATCTCCGCGTGAACGAAACCACATCTTTATCTGGAGATGGCACCGCAATCCCCTAGAACAGATTGACAGCGATGTCTTGCACAAACCAACCATATTGGCATTCATCAAAATCAAAAACAGTCACAGATCCGTCCGCCTGAATGAAATAATTGCCGTAGCAAAAGTCACCGTGTATAAGTCCAAATGACTCTGAATCCCTTGGCAATGCTTCTAATTTCCGCATCAATGCGTTAAAATGTGAGATCACACGCCGTTGTGAAGATGGAACATTCTGAATAAAATCAGTAAGATACTCACTCTTATTCCAGGGCAGCCGACGTGTCTTCAAGCCACCTGGTTTGTAACTTTTTGATAACGCGTGCATTTTTGCAACAACTGTACCATGCCGTTTAAATTCCTCATCTTGAAATATAGCATTCGTCCATCGATCACCTAAAGCCTTTTCAAACGCAACGAAAAAGAAGCCCTCATCCTCATTCATCAATGATTCAATCAGTAACCCGTTGTTTGAACAAATGGGGCGAGAAACTAAAACACCGTTCATCGAGAGGTAACTAATCCAATCTAATTCTCCCTGGATGAGCTCCTGGCTACGATGACTCTTATGAGTGATCCTTAAGATGTACTCACGTCCTTCACGTGAATATCCATACACCACATTTTGGTGAGACCCAAGCAAATTGAGATCCTTAAGCTGAACCCCATATCTAGAAGCCGCCTCAGAGACGACAAAATCCGTAAATTTAGCCAACAAAGATTGTTTATTTTAAGGTTCATTCCTTTCGTGGTGCTCAAAGTAAAAAAATAATGAAAGTACTCCCAATCCTGGTGATCACAGTAGGCGACATGACTACATGCCTCAGAGTACTTTCAATGCTTACATTTATTCACTATCATCCTAAAACTCTTCCAACATCTTAGATTTATCTCCATGAACCTTTTCCAGATGCTCCTCGTGTGTAGTGCAAAACAATAGGGCATAACTTTGCAAGCCGATATTTCGTTGCAACTTTACACGGAGAGTTGGGCGTGCTAGCCTTTTTGGCAAAGCCAAAGCCTTATGGCGCATGGCTTCTTGGCGTTTAGTGCATGCCCATAGAGGCTCCGTGTCAAGTTGCATTACTATGTAGGAGCAATTGCAATGTTATGCATTTCTACATTGCCTAACACACCTCGCCCCAATAGCATAGAAGATCAAGCGCAGGTTTTAACCCCCAACCGTAATCCGTTAAGTCATACTCCACTTTAGGAGGGACCTCGTTAAACACCTTACGTGTAACGATCTCATCCTTTTCCAATGATCTGAGCTGGGTGGTCAGCATTTTCTGAGTGATCTCTGGCATTAGTCGGCGAAGCTCAGACGTTCGTTTTCGTCCCGACATCAAATGGTAGATTATCAAAGGCTTCCATTTTCCGCCCATCACTTCTAAAGCAACTTCCACTCCAACACGATACTTCTTTTGAGTGTTATTTTTTATCTGTTCAGTCATTTTCAATCCTCCATGAAAAGTATTCTTATCATAGAAACTCGGTTCGTTTTAAGTGTATCTACTAAGGCACTTTCAAGTTCCTATGGCACTACTATCTCCCTATAGAACTTAAAAGTGCGTACTTCCGCATTTTTATCATCCATCTTATAATAGCACCAGGCATTGACCATGGCTAATTAAGAAAGGTAGTGAAGTACAGATATGAAAGTATTAAGCGTCGTTTCACATCCAAGAAAAGATTCCTTGACCTTTGAAGTGGCCAATCGTTTCGCACAAGGTCTTACCGAAGCGGGGCACGATAATGGGATTTTGGATTTGCACGAAATTGGATTTGATCCTGTTGTGTAGTGCAAAACAATAGTGCATAACTTTGCAAGCCAATATTTCGTTGCAACTTTACACGGAGAGTTGGGCGTGCTAGCCTTTTTGGCAAAGCCAAAGCCTTATGGCGCTTGGCTTCTTGGCGTTTAGTGCACGCCCATAGAGGCTCCGTGTCAAGTTGCATTACTATGTAGGTCCAATTGCAATGTTATGCATTTCTACATTGCCTAACACACCTGTTTTAAATGGAGGAGACGAACCAGATATGTCAGCAGAGTATCAGTCCTTTTCACCTGCAGTACAAGCGGAAATGAAACGACTGAAGGAGCATGATGCGCTGGCATTTATTTTTCCTATTTGGTGGTGGCATTTACCGGCAATGCTAAAGGGGTACGTTGACCGTGTATTAAATAATGGATTTGCCTATGGAGCAAACCATCTTCACCATCATCATGCCTTGTGGATTGGGTTAGCTGGTGAGTCGAAAACACAGATGAAAAAGCGCCATTATGATGAAGCGATGACGCAGCTACTGAATGTAGGAATTGCCGATTATTGCGGGATTTCCAATTCCAAAGTTGAATTCCTATATGAGACGTTGGAGTCGAATCCTAGTCATTACGACATGCTGCTAAATCAAGCGTATCAATTAGGTCTGAACTATGGCAAGGATCAGTAAGCGTTAAGTCGTTTAATTTCCCAAGAGTCTGTCCTAGCAAGTGCTGTAACCACCTTCGAGCTGCAACCTTGAGAGGCGCCAGCCCAGGACAGACTCAAACAAAGGGATCAGGAATAGTGATCCTTTAAGCAGACAGAAACCTGAGAAAGTATTTCGCAATTTCCTCACGTTTCAAACTTCTTCAATGATTTTTCCTCTACTTTTTGATTTTGGACAGCTCATACTCCATGCGCTATTTCAAAGAACCATCCATTTAAAGCCTCCATCTATTTTTCAGTTTTGTTGATAATAGATCCCATGTCTGCATGAGTTGGGTGATGGCTTTATAAATTTTTTCATAGGGAACAGCGTCCCGAGCTTTGGTTGTCTCAAAAGCCTTTTTAGCAAAAAACCTCGAGGCTTTGAACACATGCCTCAAGGCTTTTCGTATTAATATCCCAATGGAGGTTTCTGAGAGTCGGTCATCCGCCACTCGTGTCTTGTGATTATGAGTTAAGTGGGCAGACTCATTGGAGGATGGATATCGATGACAATACGATTCCCAGATTTCTTTTTGTGTAGATAAGTCCCCATTAATCCAACAAAAAAAGGCTTCTCATAGATGAAAAACCTTGATTTTTCGGGCTTTATTCCTTGAATTTTGGTATCGGTGACCGAGGTCGGACCGGTACGTACACTCGGAAGAACACGATTTTGAGTCGTGCGCGCCTGCCAATTCCGCCACACCGACACTAAAGTAATCTTCTAGGACATCGACAATATATAAATAAAAAAGGGCCCCCTATAATTAAGGGAACCCTTTTTTGACAGCTTTGGCATAGCTGTCTAGTGATACCGGTGGCCGGGGTCGAACCGGCACTCCCGAAAGAACACGATTTTGAGTCGTGCGCGTCTGCCAATTCCGCCACACCGGCATGATGTAAAACGTTTGGAGGCGGTACCCGGATTTGAACCGGGGGTAAAGGTTTTGCAGACCTCTGCCTTACCACTTGGCTATACCGCCAATGGATGGAGCGGAAGACGGGATTCGAACCCGCGACCCCCACCTTGGCAAGGTGATGTTCTACCACTGAACTACTTCCGCATGGCTGGGCTAGCTGGATTCGAACCAACGAGTGACGGAGTCAAAGTCCGTTGCCTTACCGCTTGGCTATAGCCCAAAACAAAAAGGGCGACTGATGGGAATTGAACCCACGAATGCCGGAGCCACAATCCGGTGCGTTAACCACTTCGCCACAATCGCCACGATAAAACTATATTGGCAGGGGCAGTAGGAATCGAACCCACACCGGAGGTTTTGGAGACCTCTGTTCTACCGTTAAACTATGCCCCTACAGGTAAATGTGTGATAAAAAATGGTGGAGGGGGGCGGATTCGAACCGCCGAACCCGGAGGGAGCGGATTTACAGTCCGCCGCGTTTAGCCACTTCGCTACCCCTCCACAAAAGACACTGGTGCCGGCCAGAGGACTTGAACCCCCAACCTACTGATTACAAGTCAGTTGCTCTACCAATTGAGCTAGACCGGCACACAACAAAAAATGGTGGCTCGAGACGGAATCGAACCGCCGACACAAGGATTTTCAGTCCTTTGCTCTACCGACTGAGCTATCGAGCCAAATGGCGGTCCCGACCGGGATCGAACCGGCGATCTCCTGCGTGACAGGCAGGCATGTTAACCGCTACACCACGGGACCATTTGGAATAAAAGATTTATTGACTTGTCGTAGAAATAATCACGACGTAGGTGCGTCAATTATTTTGGTTGCGGGGGAAGGATTTGAACCTTCGACCTTCGGGTTATGAGCCCGACGAGCTACCAGACTGCTCCACCCCGCGACAATGAATGGTGGAGGATGACGGGATCGAACCGCCGACCCCCTGCTTGTAAGGCAGGTGCTCTCCCAGCTGAGCTAATCCTCCGGAACTGCTATGTTTGATTTTAATGGTGACCCGTACGGGATTCGAACCCGTGTTACCGCCGTGAAAGGGCGGTGTCTTAACCGCTTGACCAACGGGCCTAAAAGGTATGTATATCTTCAAGAGCTATGGCGGAGAGCGAGGGATTCGAACCCTCGAGACAGCGTTAGCCGCCTACACGATTTCCAATCGTGCTCCTTCGACCACTCGGACAGCTCTCCTTGGCTCCACAGGCAGGATTCGAACCTGCGACCGATCGGTTAACAGCCGATAGCTCTACCACTGAGCTACTGTGGAACGATATGCCCGGCAGCGTCCTACTCTCACAGGGAAACCCAACTACCATCGGCGCTGAAGAGCTTAACTTCCGTGTTCGGCATGGGAACGGGTGTGACCTC
>NZ_SNYJ01000029.1 GCF_004363045.1 Aureibacillus halotolerans | reverse complement strand
CCTATGTCTAAATGTATATAATTACCAAATGGACAGATCACCTTTCGTTCAGGTTCTCCTTTTTTTGCTTTACCCGCGATGAATAAAGAACAGAACAGAATTTTATGAAATTATTTATGCAACATTAGTGTCTGCACCTAAAAAAATACTGAATGTATTCACTAAATATAGAACTATATTTTAAGTTCCGGCAGAGACTAAACACTAAATAAATTTATGCAATATCACTAAACTCATTGACATAAAAACTAAACAACTGATACTATTTTATGTAATTAACTAAACATTTTAATATGTCGGAAAGGTGGTCCTATAATGTCTCTTATTACTGTTGGCTATGCGCCAACGAGAAGGTCTGTATTCAGCCGGGAGGATGCTCTTCTCTATAAAGAAAGAATAAAAGCAAAGATGAGTAGTTTTGGCCTTGATATAAAAATTGTTGATTTAGATTCGATAAACGATGAGGGGCTTTTATATGATCGCTCAGAAGAAGAGGCAATCATCAGACATTTTCAAGAAGAAAACGTGGATGCTGTGTTCTTTCCGCACTGCAATTTTGGAACAGAAGACATTGTTGCACGGGTCGCAAAGGCGGTTGGCAAGCCTGTGCTGCTATGGGGTCCACGTGATGAGGCGCCACTGCAAGATGGTATGAGGCTTCGTGATACACAGTGTGGGTTATTTGCAACGGGAAAGGTTTTACGACGGTTTAATGTCAAATTTACGTACATTACAAACTGTGCCGTTGATGACCCTATATTTGAACGCGGTTTCATAAATTTTATCGCAGCAGCCAATGTCGTTAAAAACTTTACGTCTATGCGTGTCTTACAGATTTCTACAAGGCCAGCTGATTTTTGGTCTGTTATTTGTAATGAAGGCGAATTGCTTGAGAAGTTTAACATTCAAATTCACCCAGTGACGTTAGATGATTTGAAAAAAAGAACGTTGCGGGTTGAAGAGGAGCACGATGTTTCTGTTCAAGAAAGTGTTGAATATATTAAGAAAACGCTTGATTGGAGTGCAGTGAGTGAGAGCGATATCAAACGAATTGCATCATTAAAAGTGGCCCTTAAGGAATTGGCAATTGAAACTGGCAGTACGGCAATTGCGATTCAATGTTGGTCTACTTTACAAGACATTATCGGCATTATGCCATGCCTTGCAAATGCACTTCTTACCGATGAACAAATTCCCGTCGCCTGCGAAACAGATATTCACGGGGCTATTACGTCCATTATGGTCCAGTCTGCAGCGATGAATCGTCATCCAACGTTTTTTGCAGATATTACGATCCGTCATCCTGACCACCCAAATGGAGAGCTGCTTTTTCATTGTGGGAATTTCCCGGTATCGCTAAGTGTTGAAAACAAGCCAAAACTAGAAAAGCATTTCCTTTTTGAAGATCATTCACCAGGCACACATGAAGGTCAAATTAAAGGTGGGCAGATGACCATTTCGAGGTTTGATGGAGATCATGGGGAGTATTCGCTGTTTCTAGGAAAAGCAAATGGAATAGAAGGTCCGTTTACACGAGGCTCCTATGTATGGGTAGAAGTGAATGATTGGCCACTTTGGGAAGAGAAGCTTGTGAAGGGTCCTTATATTCATCATTCAGTTGGTATTCATGCAAATGTCATTCCTGTTTTATTTGAAGCGTGTGAATATATCCCAGGTTTAACTGCAGATCCGGTTGATCCAACAGAAAGCGAAATTCGGGCGTGGCTGCGAGGGAGTGATCTAAATGTTCCAAGAGGTGAACGAGTTGCAAACAATAACTGAACTGAAAAGAAAAGCAACAGAGATTCGGATCAATGTGCTGGACATGATTTATGAAGCTGGAGCAGGTCATCTAGGTGGATCGCTCTCCATCACTGATCTCCTCACAGCCCTTTATTATCATGAAATGAACGTGGATCCCCTTAATCCTCAATGGAGCGAAAGGGATCGATATGTGCAAAGCAAAGGTCATTCAGTGGAATCGTATTGGGCCGTTTTAGCTGAGAAAGGTTTCTTTCCAAAAGAAGATTTGAAAACGTTCTCACAGTTTGGCACAAAGCTCATTGGCCATCCGAACAACAAAGTGCCCGGTGTTGAAATGAATACTGGTGCACTTGGGCATGGGTTGTCTGTTGCTGTCGGCATGGCAATAGCGGGAAAGCTAAATCAAGATCGCTATCGTGTGTTCACGATCATGGGAGATGGAGAACAGACGGAAGGGTCGATTTGGGAAGCAGCAATGACAGCTTCTCACTACAAGCTTGACCATCTCGTCGCCATTATCGATCGCAACCGTCTTCAAATAACTGGCGACACGGAGGATGTCATGGCGATTGAACCATTAGCTGATAAGTGGCGAGCTTTTGGATGGCACGTTGTCGAAATAGATGGACATGACATGGAATCCATTGTCCAGTGTTTTCGGGGTCTGCCTTTTGCGAAGGACAAACCAAACTTAATTATCGCTCACACCGTGAAAGGCAAAGGAATTAGCTTTGCAGAAAATAAAGTCACATGGCACCATAAAGTACCTAGTAAAGATGAATATCAAGAAGCGATAAATACGCTCAAGATGCAATTGGAGGTCTTGTGATGAAAGAAGCGCTGATGAGATCTGTGGGAAAAAACACAATCGCCAATCGAAAAGCAATGAGTGAAATGTTACTAGAGTTAGCCCGATTGGATAAGGATCTAGTCGTTTTAACGAGTGACTCACGTGGGTCTGCGTCTCTTAATGAATTTGCAAAGGAATTGCCTCAACAACTGATTGAAGTAGGCATTGCGGAACAGAATATTGTCGGAATCGCCGCGGGACTTGCCTCCGCTGGGAAAAAGCCATTTGTTGCTTCGCCGGCATGTTTTCTTAGTATGAGGGCAATTGAGCAAATAAAAGTCGATGTGGCGTATTCGCAAATGAATGTAAAACTAATCGGCATAAGCGGTGGGATTAGTTATGGCGCACTTGGAATGTCTCATCATTCCGTTCAAGACCTTGCTGTGACTCGTGCCATACCAGGATTGGACGTTTTTATGCCCGCAGACAGGCATGAGACCAAAAAAATGATCGCTACAGTTTATGAAACGACACGCCCTGCTTACATCCGCATTGGACGTAACGCCGTAGAGGATGTGTATGCCTCGCCAGCGTACACCTTTGAACCGGGCAAGGCCATCATGATGAAGGAAGGGATGGATTTGACGATCATTGCTTCAGGAGAAACGGTTCGAGTGGCGATGGACACGGCAATGGAACTGTCTGCGAGACACATTGATTGTCGCGTGTTAAATATGCATACGATAAAACCACTTGATGAAAAAGCAGTACTAAAAGCAGCGGCGGAAACAGGTTGCCTTATGACCATTGAAGAACATAGCATATTTGGGGGGCTGGGGGCAGCTGTTGCAGAACTTGTAAGTCAAGTCACGCCCGTGCCTATGAAGATTGTTGGTATTCCAGATGAGCCCGCGATTGCTGGTACTACGGCAGAAGTGTTTGCGCATTATGGAATAACACCATTACAGCTAGTGAATGATGCCGCAGAGCTGGTTGCTCGGAAGTGAGTGTGAACAAATGACGATGAGACCATCCTGCATTCTTGTCATCGACCAAAGCACTTCCGGAACAAAAGGGCTTCTCGTTGATTCAACTGGAGAAATCATTGGAAAAAGTGCAAAGGCACATCAGCAGGATTACCCTCAACCTGGTTGGGTTGAGCATGATCCATATGAATTATATGAAAATGTGAAAGAAGTCATAAAAAGAATTTCTCATCGTGCACAGCTGCTTAACGTGGACATTGCAGCTTTGGCATTGACGAATCAACGAGAAACAGTCGTTGTGTGGGAAAAAGCGACTGGGAAAATCATTTATCCTGCCATCGTTTGGCAATGCAAGCGAACGATAGACATATGTACATCCCTTCAATTAGAAGGATGGGAGCAGGTCGTTCGTGAAAAGACCGGTTTGCCGATTGATCCTTACTTTTCGGCAACGAAAGTGAAGTGGATTCTAGATCATGTGGACGGCGCAAGGGACAAAGCCACTGAAGGGAAGCTTCTGTGCGGAACGATCGATAGTTGGTTAATTTGGAATTTGACTCAAGGTGAAGTTCATGCAACGGACAGCACAAATGCAAGTCGAACGATGCTTTTCAATATCCATACGATGGATTGGGATGACTCGCTACTTGAGTTGTTTTCTATTCCAAGAGAAATGATGCCGGAAGTGAAGGCGTCTACGGCGGTGTTTGGAAGGTTGAAGGACCGTTCAATTACGAGCGAAGCGTGGCAAATTACAGGTGTTATTGGAGATTCACAAGCCGCATTATTTGGTCAGCAATGTTTTAAAGAAGGAGCTGTAAAAGCAACGTTTGGTACAGGAACATCCGTCATGATGCCTGCTAAACTATTGAAAACGCCTGAAAAAGGTATGATTACTTCTGTAGGATGGGATTTGAACGGAAGTGTTCAATATGTGTTGGAAGGGGTGATCAATAGTACGGGCGATGTATTCAATTGGCTTATTAATGAAGTAGGCATTGTTAAAACGCTGGATGAAGCAGAAACCCTTGCCGCTTCAATTGAGAATAATGGCGGTGTCTATTTCGTACCAGCATTTGCTGGGCTCGGCACGCCTTATTGGAGTCCGAACAGTCGGGCGGCCATTGTCGGTATGCACCGTAGCAGCTCAAAGGCCCATTTGGCTCGCGCAGCAACAGAAGCAGTAGCCTATCAAGTGACGGATATCGTTCATTTTTTATCGCAGGCTTCGACGAATGAAATAACTGAAATTCATGTAGATGGTGGGGGCACGTCCAACCATCTTCTCATGCAATATCAAGCAGATATGCTGCAAATACCTGTATTCGTTTCATCCATAAAAGAAGTGTCAGCCTTAGGAGCAGCCTATTTAGCTGGGTTGTCGATTGGCGTTTGGGGTTCAACAGATGAGCTTCCTAATCCAAAGCGAGATGTACACATTTTTAATCCTAAAATGCCAGTCGCAGATATGAAATCCTTTTATAGTGGCTGGAGAAAAGCCGTTAATTCTGTGTTGCGACATGCAGAAGGTGAGGAATGAGGATCAGCTATCACATCCAAATTACTTCTTTTTTCAGTGAAATGCACTTTTTATAGAAGGAATTTCAACGTTCAAAATCAAAGGTTAATAACAAAGGAGAATGAAGAGATGCAAAATAAAAAAATAGAGCAATGGTCAATCTATGAAGTTGAATTTTCCGGACCTTCAAATGGAAACCCTTACATGGATATTGACGTGAGTGCGACCTTTCAAAAAGAAGACAGGAAAGTGAATGTTAGGGGATTTTATGATGGAGAAGGGACGTACCGCCTTCGGTTTATGCCAGACGAAACGGGCGTTTGGACGTACATAACGTCTAGCAACACCCCTGAACTTGATGGCGTTGAAGGGTCCTTTGAATGTACCTCGGCCTCAAAAGAAAATCACGGACCTGTCCGTGCAAAGGATCGGTTTCATTTTACGTATGAAGATGGCACTCCATACGCGCCCTTTGGAACAACGATGTACGCTTGGATCCATTCATCTGAAGACATTCAGGAACAATCGCTCGCCACTTTGGCAGCTGCTCCTTTTAACAAAGTACGAATGTGTGTCATGCCAAAAAATTATTCGTACAACGCTGATGGCCCCGATGTCTATCCGTTTGAAGAAAAGGATGGTACGTTTGATTTTACGCGGTTTGAGCCAGCTTTTTTTAAAAAGCTTGACTCCCATTTGCACTCCTTGCAGGAGATGGGTATAGAGGCAGATCTTATCCTCTTCCATCCCTACGACAAAGGGCGGTGGGGGTTTGATCGTATGGAACCAGAAACGGACGATTTTTATTTGCGCTATATCATTGCTCGAGTATCGGCATTTCGGAATGTCTGGTGGTCACTTGCAAATGAATATGACTTTATGCGCGAAAAGTCAATGGCGGATTGGGACCGTCTCCTTTTATTAACGGAAGCTGAGGACCCTTACAATCATCTTCGCTCCATTCATAACGGAACGCGAATGTATGATCCTTCAAGTCTTGTGTTGTATGACCATACAAAACCTGTAATTACCCATGTAAGCCTTCAGCATTGGGACGTAGAGTTAACGCAACAGCTTCATCAACAATTCGATAAACCACTTCTGTTTGATGAATGCGGCTATGAGGGCAATTTACCGCAAAGGTGGGGAAATCTTAGTCCTCAAGAAATGACGCGGCGTTTCTGGGAGCTTGTCACTAGAGGCGGCTATTGCACACACGGAGAAACCTATTTGGACAGTAACGATGTGATCTGGTGGGCAAAAGGAGGCAAGCTCCACGGGGAGAGCCCGGAGCGTATTGCCTTTCTAAGGAGCATCATTGATGAGGCACCTGCTGAACTCGAACCGATTGTCGACAAACTTGGTGTGCCGACCATTGGGAAAGAAAATCAGTATTATCTTTATTATTTTGGCATCCATCGCGCAGCTTATAAAGACTTTGAACTGCCAGAAGGGCATTCGTTTAAGGTTGACGTCATTGATACGTGGGGGATGACAGTACAGTCTCTTGATGGTGTGTACAAGGGAACATGCCGTATTCACTTACCAGGCACTGAATATCAGGCTATTCGAATTGTAAAGCAGACATAAAAGAAGTGCTTGCGTAAAATCAAAAGAGGAGTGTACCGGTCGATGGAAGACCAGGGACACTCCTCTTTTTGGGGGAAACCGACTAAGCAGCCCTTTTGTTTTAAGCGTTTTCAAGTATGGTTTCGCGGTCTGGTGCTGAATACACAATGATCATGCGGCATGGCTCCCAAGTCGTTACACGAGCATTGTGGGGAACACCTCGTGGAATGCGAAGCATCATGCCAGGTGACAGGTGGTGCACTTCGTCACCTAAAGTATGATCACATTCGCCAGACAGAACGAAGATCAGTTCTTCGCAGTTTGGATGAATATGGCGGTCGTTTTCATCGCCGGCATTGATGTAGACCATGCCAAACGTCATCTCACTATTAGGATCAATCTGTTCACCACAAAGCCACTGGATTTTTCCCCAATTCATGTCAAGTACATGGTTGCCATCACGGACGTTCGTTATTGTTGTCATCGTCATCCTCCTTTTGTATTGATTTTAATTCAACATAGTTGAATAAATCAAGGTGAAATTATTAGATTATATGAAATAATCATTGAAATACTTGAAGAATAGGTTACAATAGAGTCTATAAAATTCAACTTAGTTGAACTAAATTACATCATTTTCATTAGCATCGCCAATTTGATATGAAAGGATTGAGTGAATGAAGATAGGCATTTCACGACCATCCTGGAAAACTGGAGAGAACGAGGAAATCGTTCGTTTCGCATCAATGTACCCGTTTGATGGCATTCAATTGAAGCCTCATCAATATGAACCTTTGAAAACAGACGCTGATGAGTTGAGGAAATCGTATGGAGAAGCCGCTTACCTTGCTCAAGGAGGTATGATCGTTTATCCGAGCCTTTCCTATCAAAAGTGGCCCAACCAATTTGATCAATTCTTTTCGTTCATGAAAGGTGTTGGGGGCAAACAGGTTTGTGTGTGTGCAGGTCTCCAAAAAGAGCACTTAGATGATACCGGTGTAAAGGGACTTGCTACAATTCTTAATGAGCTTGGGAAAAGAGCTAATGACGCAGGGGCCGTTCTGTCGCTTCATAACCATGCCGATACGATATTGGAAAGCGTTGAAGACATTTACGCCGTGTTTGATACGATCAACCCGGACTACTGTGGACTCACCTTTGACACTGCGCATGCGGCTAAGGGTGGGATGACGGATTTGGCAGATGCACTGCAACAATTTAAGCCGCTCATTAACAACATCCATTTAAAGGACTTGTCAAAGGAAGGCAGCTTTACAGTGTTAGGCAGAGGAACATTAGACTTGGCCAGTGTTTGCAGGACAGTTAAGGAATGGTCGTATGACGATTGGCTCATTGTCGATGAGGAAACACGTGACGTCTCAGTTGAAGAGGCATTCTCACAGTCTGTGAACTTTTTGCAAGCACAAAAATTGATGACTGTTGAATAGAAGGGTGGAGAAGAAAAATGAAACAATACAAGATTGGCATAGTTGGAGCGGGTGGTGTTACGGGTTTACACTTCGATGGCTACAAGCCATATCCAGAACGTATTAAGATCACAGCGCTTTGCGATCCGAATGAAGCTCTGTTGCATGAAAAAGCTGATAAGCATGGGATTTCAGCTCGCTTTACGAACCTTGATGATTTTTTGCGCAAAGGTGATGTTGATGTCGTTGTCGTTTGTACACCATCTCCGATACGGAAGCAAGTGCTTTTCCCCATAATCGAAGCTGGGTTTCCGGTTTTTGTTGAAAAACCATTTTCGGATTCATTACAAGAGGCTCGGGAGATCACGGAGAAAGCCAAATCGTTTCAAGTTCCCATTTCGGTTAACCAAAATTTCAGACGTCACTTTCCTTTCGAGCTTGTGGGAGAGAAGGTCAAGGAAGGTGTCATTGGAAAGATTACGACCATTGTTTTTACAAACCTGATGTATCGTCAGGATGTTGGCTGGCGCACGGAGTGTGAACGTCACGCATTGTCTGTGATGGGCATTCATTGGTTTGATGGCTTCCGCCAGGTCATCGGTGAAGAGGCTGAGGATGTCTACTGTCTGATGAGCTCTTCAAACAATGTCACCTGTGCAGGGGAAACCGATGCGACGGTGCAGGTTCGTTTTAAAAACGGAACAACCGTCACCTATATTCAAAGTTTCTCTTCGGGTGTGAACAAAACAGAGATGACGGTGATTGGGGAGAAAGGAACCTTACAGGTGAAAGGTAGTGACGTCGAACGACGCAACCATGAACAAAACGAGCCAATGTCAACATGGTCTCATCCAGTGTCGAGGGAGCAAGCAACGTATGAGGGCTTGAATCAGCTTTTGACAGCCATTGACGAAGGGACTATCGCAGCAAACAGTGCAGAGGATAATCTGAATACGATTGCACTGCTTGATGCTGCTTATGTATCTGCAAAGGAAAGACGTATCGTTTCTTTGTAAAGGACGACAACTCATGGTGCGCTAAAGACGCCCAAGTACCTGACTTCCTCTGAAATGGGTGTTAACGTATGCTCTTCTAGCGAACTAAAATAAACGGAGTCCCCTGGCTGTAGTGTATACTCCACATCGCCAACTTTGTAATTCATCGTGCCCTCGAGCACGTAAATAAATTCTTCACCGGCATGTGAAAATACATGCGATTTGACTTCGCCTTTTTTGGCGACAAAGTAATACGGCTGCATTCGTTTGTCAGGCCGGCCTGCCGCAAAGGCATAAAAAGAATAGCCTTTTTCAGTTTTAATGAGCTGGTCGTGAGTGCTGTAACGACTGGCTCTTGTCATGACAGTTTCAATGTCCTTGTTTTCTTCTAAAAGATCAGACACGGTAACCCCGAGCGATTCGGCTATTTTCATTAGTGTTGAGATTGGTGGCGTCGTGACCTCATTTTCGATTTTTGATAAGAGGCTTTTTGTAAATCCACATTGTGAGGCGATGTCATCAAGCGTCCGATTTTGTTGTTTACGAATGATGCGAATACGTTTTCCAAGTCCCATACGTTCAGTTCATCTCCTAGCGATCCAACGGTCCTTTTTCCATAGTATAAACAATTTTGAAGTGGAATTGTGTAAACGAAAAAAAGTGTCTGATTTGATATAGTAGGATTTTTATTCAATATATGAGGTGTCCTTCGACCACTTCGGAAAAATCCCTAAAGGGTACAAGTGCAACATCGACTCGAGAAAACCTCGTCGTGTTTACTTTGCCGCAGGAGTCTACGTAGTTTTCCTACGCTGAAGATCAATTTTTATTTCATTCGCTTTGTGAAGTTCGGTTTTTTGGTGAACTTTATTTTATCCGATTCTCGTATTAAAGTTAATCAAGAGATGTAAAAATAACCTTTCTGAGTGAAATATTTTGATTTTAAGGCGAGAAGACTTAGGAGAAGTCGCTATGCATTAATAAGCAATAGATAAGACAAAAAAATCTCGCAAGCGGCGAAAGACTGCTTGCATTAAAAAAGCTACATTGTTTTCACAATGCAGCATAGAAATTAGTCCTCTTCAGTTTCAGTTGTTTCCTTTTTTTGAATTGTTGCATGTACGCGCTCAATCCGCTTCTCCGTCACTTCAACAATGTTAAAAATGACGTCTTTGTATTGCACAGTCGGTTGTTCGCCAACAGAAGGGAGTGAGCCGATTTGATCAATGAGAAACCCACTTAGTGTATCAAACTCCTCTGTCGGGAGATCAAGTTTTAAAGGCTCTTCAAGTTGGTGTAAATGGGTGATGCCCGCAATGGAAAAAGTATGTTCATCAATGGAATGCAAGACTTCATCTGAGAGATCCCTGCCCCCATGCTCACTGAATATGTCACCAACAATCTCCTCGATAATGCCCTCAATGGTCAACAACCCCTCGGTGCCCCCATATTCATCAAGGACAATGGCAATATGAACGTTGTTTTTCTGCATCTCTCTAAACAAGACGTCCAGAGATTGAGTTTCGACAACAAAATAAGGCTTCCGGATGACATCCCGTAAACGGAATGTGCTTTGATCGTGATTGCTCGTAAATTGGAACAAATCTTTGACATGCAACACACCAACGATCGAGTCCAAATCATTCTCGTAGACAGGAAAGCGTGTATATTTTTCGGCATTGACAAGCTGAATGACTTCTTCGAGAGAAGCGTTCACAGACAACACCGACATATCTGTCCGATGCGTGATAATATCAGACGCTGTTTTATCATCAAACTCAAAGATGTTGTGAATCATTTGTTTTTCTTCTTTATGAATGGTCCCTTTTTCGCCACCATCTTCGACCATCAAGCGAATTTCTTCCTCAGTCGCTTCTTCGTTTTCCGCATGAGGATCGACCCCGAGAAGCTTTAATGACGTGTTTGTGGAAAACGAAAGCAGCTTGACAATCGGAAGACAGATTTTAAAAAGCAAGGTCAACGGTGTGACAGCGACATTCGCAATCGCCTCTGCTTTTTGCAGGGCAAGCTGCTTTGGAACCAACTCACCAAAAACAAGCGTGAAATAAGCAAGCAGTAGCGTAATAAAGACAATTGAGATTGTTTCAAGTGTGGATAGAGCAATTGGAACCCCCATGGCAACAAGAGCTTCTGCCAAGGGACCAGCGAAAAAATCCGCGGCAAACGCACTTGCTAAAAAACCAGCCAACGTAATGCCAATTTGGATGGTGGACAAAAAGCGGCTTGGCTCATAGATCAACGCATACAGCTTTTTGGCTTTTTTATCTCCTTCCTCGGCGTTGCGTTTTACCTTATTTTCGTTTAAGGAAACAAGTGCAATCTCAGATGCAGCAAAAAAACCATTTAATAATATAAGCACAATGAGAATGAGTACGGCAATAGTTGTCAAAAATGTGACCTCCATAGGTGAATAGTAGAACTCTAGACGCCTTATCGCTAGGATATGCAATCTTAACGTAAGTATAAGCCTCTGTTTCAAGGAACTCAAAGAAAGTGCTGTTTGTGATGTTCGGTGCAGAATACTCATGGACCATTCAGACTAATGTATTACCCTGATTCAGTGATATCATAACCTCGCCGAATAATGTTACAGAAATACTAATCTAAAACTGTCCCTTACTCATACAGTTGAGTTTATGGATAATATTTACATGCACCTGAAACAAGGGTATAATATGGGAGATAAAACTAGTTCAAGAACATAAAATTGAAAAGTGTCTACAATAGATGAAGGAAACTCTAAAAAGGAAGGATGGACTCAATGGTTTCTTCAACCCACAATGCATTTATGCTGGACACTGAACAGTTGGACAAAGTATTTAAAAAGGAAAAATTTCATGGCTGTTTGATTAGTAAAGAAAATGAAGAGATCTATCAATTTTTCAAAAATAAAAAGTCAGAAAAGAAGCAACATAAGATCAATTCTTGTACGAAAAGCATTACCTCAGCGCTCATTGGAATAGCTTATGACAAAGGGTATATCCCTGACCTCAATACGCCGATTTCAACCTACTTTCCAACGCTTCTTAACGACCAGGACAATAAAAAACGTTCCATTACAGTTGACCATTTGCTAACGATGACAGCTGGATTTGATTGGCCGGAAATGGGGGAGTGGCGAGGATGGCCAGGGATGATTCATAGCCCTAATTGGGTTAATTTTACATTGCAGCGTCCACTAGTAAGTGAACCTGGCGAAAAAATGAACTATAACTCGGGCTGTAGTCATCTGCTACTGGCTATTTTACAAAAGCAAACAGGGGCAACTGCACGAGAATTTGCCCAACGCTATTTATTCACTCGACTGGACTTTGCAGACTTTCTTTGGCATGAGGACCCTCAAGGAATCAATATTGGTGGCTTCGGGATCCATCTTAGTATTCGGGACTTGCATATGTTTGGAATGCTTTACTTAAATAGAGGGAGGTGGAACAAGAAACAACTGATAAGTGAAGAATGGATTGATCGAACAACGGAACCGGAGAACCTAACATACCCTCATTTTGGTCATTACGGACACCATTGGTGGACTTCGAAAACGTTGACGGATGAACCATTCTATTTCGCAATGGGTATGGGAGGGCAGTACACGTGTATTTTACCGACGAGGCAGATGGTCGTGACCATGGTGAATGATACATATGCCGATTCAGGAAAGCCTTTACATATTCTAAGAGATGTCATCTTAAATGGGGGATGAAAAATATATATCTATTGGAGATCGATCGAGAATATGTGGAGGATTTTGTTACTGTCACACTGTTCATTTTGGATAAATGGTGGTCGGGATGACAGGATTTGAACCTGCGACCTCATGCACCCCATGCATGCGCGCTACCAAGCTACGCTACATCCCGATGTGGCGTGAAGATGATTTTACCATAACAATTGTTGACCGACAACTGCTTTTCATCTCAACTCAAGCCACGTAAATCTGCTTTATTTTGTTGATGTGAGGGCAGCGAGGACGTCCTCCGTTACCGCAAGATTGGCCATATATCCAGAGTTAATCCAATGCCCAGTATCCACGTGGAACACACGATCATTTTGGACCGCAGGCAAATCCGACCATAAAGGCAGCGTATCGAGCAGTGTTTTTACTTGCTCTGTCGTTTGTCCTTCAGGTGTAATGACAAAAAGGTTGCTATCGCCTAACTCAGGAATCATTTCAAGCGACATTGAGGTGAAATTGTCTGGTGTCTCTGTAGCAATGTTTGGTGGTGTAAGCCCAAGCTCACCATAGAGAACTTTTCCTGAAAGGAAGTCACTCCCCACGATGAAAAACTCTTTTTCACCTGGAAACACAATATACGTCTCTCGTTGTTGTTCCTGCTGAGCGATTGTGGTTTTCGCATCCTCAAGCGTGCCGCTATAGTCGGTCATTTTTTGCTCGACCTGATCTGATTTTCCAAGGAGCTCAGCAATCGTTCTTAAGCTTTGTTCCCAATCAGTGGAACTGCTATCCAATAAATAAACCGGCGCAATTTTGGCAAGAGGATCGTACTGCTCGGTAGGGAGAAAATGTGAGCTTACAATCACAAGATCAGGGTCCAGCTCTAATAAAGCTTCTGGGGAAATGCCAGAAGCCATCTCAAAAGAAGGGACATCCTCAAGAGCGGATTCTAAATGGGTTTGCACGGTCCCATTGACGGAGTACTTTGCAATGGGAGTAACGCCAAGTGTTGTTAAGGCATCCTCCTGGTAAGGAGCGAAAACCTTCTCAGGTTGAACTGGAATTGTCAATTCATGACCAAAGTCGTCTGTGACTGTTTGGGTGTCAGACGTACTGGAATTAGTTGCTGATGTCGTTTCATCTGAAGGTTCTGATGAAACCTGTGTGGTACCACAGGCAGTTAAAACAAACAACAAAAGTAAAAATAAACTATAACGAAGCAATCGGATAATAGCAGTGGGCATGTGATGTGACCTCTTTCGATTTTAATGATAAAGATTATCATTATCATACCAATAGGTCATTGATTCGACAAGATTTTTTACTATGTATCAAAACGATCTTGAGAGTATCCACAACCTTGTTTATAAAGGGAGCGATTGTCAACAATATTATCCACAGATAAACTAGTGATAGGTCACGTTATTCACAAAGTTATGCACATTATCCACATGAAAACACATGTGCCCTGTGAATAACATGATTCTGAAATCGAGAAGTGTGGATAACAACAGAGCCGATTGTTGTGAACAGGAGGATTAAATAAAAAAGCCTGATCAGTGGTTAGTGATCAGACCATTTTGTTTCACGATCTTTTTGATAAGAGTTTATGCTAAGTCACCATTGTTCACGAGCCTTCATTTTCGTATTGATACAGGGCATCCGCGCTCGCTGGATGAGAAAAATAATGAGCTGCTGAAATACTAAACAAGTCATAGACCTTGCCATTTTGTTTAAAGGCACTGTCAGCAAGCGTCAAATAGGGCATTTTCGCACTTGCTTTACGGGAACGGGTATTTTGTTGATTGATTTTCACAAGGATGGTATCGATGCCGTATTCGACAAAAAGCTCTTGAAAAAACGCTTCTTTTGCCGGAGCATTATAGCCTTTCCCGAAAAACTCTTTGCCAATCCATGTGGATAGAAAGCCAACACCATCCATCACATCATAGAGTAAAATCATGCCGATAGGGCAACCACGCTCATCGAGGATGACTCTTGGATATGCCGCACCTTCATCTTCAAGGTCAAGCAATCCTTTCAAGACAAATGTGTAGGCATCCGCCGTATCGGCTTTATGACGTACATAGGGAAATACATTAGGGTCTTGCAGTAAAGGAAAAAGGGCGTGGGCATCTCGGGTCGTAAGTTTTCTAAGCATTCATATCATCCCTTCTCGCAAGGCGGTTAAATGCATAGAAAAACCACCCTCGAATTTTTTAGTTTCAAAAAATTCGGGGTGGGAATCGAACCCACTAGAACCGGGACACCGGTGGCTCACCATTTGCCTTCCCACTACTTTGTAGCCATATCATAATCGATTTTTTTTCAAAATGGAATAGACTTTACACGTTTTTTACAATAATTTTTTTTGGCATAATTCGACACGCTCTACAGCAAAGAATCGACAGCTTTTTTAGCATCTGGGTAGAGAAATCGAAACCCATGCTCTTCTGCTTTTTGTGGCATGATTTTATGGCTGTCCAAAAGTAGACTACTCATATCACCTAGAGCTATTTTAAGCAGCGGTGATGGAACGTGAAACCAATGGGGGCGATGAATAGTTTTCGCAACAATCCGACCAAGTTCCTCCATTGGAATGGGATGAGGTGATGTCACATTGAGGGGACCGGAAATACTTTCCTGATATAATGCATACGAAATCATCGACACGACATCATCAACATGAATCCAGGACATGACTTGGTTTCCAGATCCCAATTTCCCCCCAGCTAATAAGCGATAAGGAAGAACGATACGAGGAAACGCGCCTTCCTCTCCAAAAACAACACCAAACCTTGCATTGACTGTCCGCGTTATTGGCGTTGCCTTATTGGCTTCTGCCTCCCAGTCTTTGCATACTGTAGCTAAAAAATCAGAGCCAAGTTCGTTTCTATTTTCAGTGTAGGCCACTCCTGTATTTGCTTTATAGATGCCGACAGCTGAGGCACAGACAAATACCTTTGGCGGTTGAGGAAGTTGTTCCATAATACGGACGATTTCCTTTGTCGACTCCATGCGACTGTTGTAAATACTTTTCTTTCGTGCCTCGGTCCAACGCCCATTAATTGATGTTCCTGCCAAATGAATGACGGCGTCAATCTCTCCAAGCTGATTTTCTGGTGTGTCACTTTCCCGCATCCAACCAACGTATTGAATGTGTTCCGTTTCATTTTTCGATTCAGGTGATCTTGTTAAAATGGACAAATGATGCCCTTGCTTCATTAATTCTGCAACAAGCTTTCCACCGACAAACCCGCTTCCCCCAGCAATCGCTATTTTCATCCAATCTCCCCCAGTCATAACACTTTCCTTCAGTATACCCGACTAAACGTAGCAGATAACCTGTACGGATGAATTGTGATACACTTACGAAAGGTGGTGATCCCATGCCTTATGTGAAACAAATGGCAACGGCAAAACACGGCCTCTTTGAATTGACCATTCTTTTTGAGGATGGGCACACTGAGGACATTTTTCTAGCAGAGGATACGATCGTTACTTATCAAGTGTTAAAAGGGAAGGCGTTTACTGATGACGAATGGACCGCTTTATTGCGCGTTGATATTGTCAAACGAATGGTTTCAAGAGGGATGTATTTACTTTCCTTCCGAATGAGAACGGCTGGCGAAATACGAAGAGACTTAATGGAACGTTTTGAAGACGGTCAAGAACTCATTCCAGATGCCATTTACGAGCTTGAAAACTTTGGGTATATAAACGATGCACAATACGCTCATATGTATACGGATGAAAAAAGAAGGATACAAAAAAAAGGCCCCTTGGTCATTAAAAAGGAACTAAATGAAAAAGAGGTTGCTCCAGCAGTCATTGATTTGGCGCTCGAGAGTTATACATTGGAAAAGCAAACGGAGGCTGCGCAGTCAGTCGTTGAAAAGATAAAAGCAAGTCAAAAGGACAGTGCCTCGAAAGCGGAGCAAAAGGCGATTCAACGTCTGCTTACAAAAGGGTTCGCTCAATCTGTCGCTGTGCAGGTAGTGAAGGAGCATTTTGTTCGCCCAGATAAAGATGAGGAAGCAGGAGCAGTTGCCTATCACGGAGAAAAAGCGGCGCGCAAATGGTCGCAGCTATCAGGCTGGGAATTTGAGCGGAAAATGAAACAAGTGCTGTACCAAAAAGGCTTTCCTATTCATGCAATCCAAGAATGGCTACAAAGCCGTCAGGAGGAAGATGAGCAATGAAACGATACGCTGACATGAACGAACAAGAGCTTTTAGCGGAAATTGGCGCGTTAACAGAGAAGGCGAGAAAAGCAGAGCAGCTTGGAATGCCAAACGAATACGCGGTGCATGAACGAAAAATTGCAATGGCGAAGTCTTATCTTGTTGATGTTTCTCAGTTTGAAGTAGGTGCGACATATACGATTGAAGAGGATGGCGAACAGGTCCCATTTAAGATTGACTATTTCAAAGGAATTTTTGCATGGGGGTATCGTGGTGAAGATATTTCTCTTCAAGCAGTCCCAGTGAGTGTGCTTAAAAAATAACTCCCCACAAGTCCAAGACCTGTGAGGAGTGAGCGGTTGTTACACACGTGACTTCATATTTGCTTTTAGAATATCGTTGTGACGCCCAGGCTCAGTTTCGCCATTCACCTGGTTGTAAGCATGTTTTACACTTGCACGAGGCGACTGAAAAGGTTTCTTCTCAAAGGAATAGCGGCTTGAATTGTTGTGCAGGCTTCCGTTATTCATCGCTTATCCCTCCTGCGCGCATTCGTTCAGCAGGACGAGAGTTTATCGTCCCATCTGCACGTTTTGAAGAAAACTGATCACTTGGCATGCGTTCAACGGATAATCTTGGAGGGGAATTTTTGCTTCTTTTACGCAACAGAATTCTCTCCTTTGCAATTGGCGTACCCTACTAGTATATGTGGTGCCGAATGTTCTATCCGATGTTTAAAACGGTAATGGTGACACTTTTTTCTGTAGTTTTTTCTCTGAAAATACCCAGCCAGTAAAGGACCCTACACAATTTTTATCTTGATCGAAGCAGACCATGGCAACAAACGGGTAATGCCCTTTGCTCCAGTACCGGAGATCGATAAAGCGGATTTCGTAATACGTTTGGTATTTCCTTAGCTCCCAGCGGTAGACAGGTGAGAAGGACCGAAACGATACGACATCGGGATGTTCCAACGCCTTTGTGAAATACTCGTTCTCTTTTGGTAAAGGCTTTCGGGCAAAAGAATCGAGCACTTTTATGGAGTGATCACTATATTTTGCGACGATGTGCTCGTGCTTCGTCGTAATCGCAAGATGCCAAAGGTTTACCCGCATTGAAGGCGACACATTAACGTCCAACACATCAGTAAAACGCTGGTGAACCTTTCTGACAAGCGTACGTTTTTGTAAATAACGATACACGTAATAAAAAATCAACAGACCATACATCGTGGAGAACACGACCTGAGGTGGATACCAGCCTGATACCCAAACGGCGATGCCCGCTAAGTGAACCGTGAAAATCACTGGGTCGAATGTATTAATCATTCCGAGCGCAATCCACTTTTTGGTGAATGGCCTTAACGCCTGTGTGCCGTATGCATTGAAAATATCAACAAACACATGAAGGCCAACGGCGAGTCCTGTCCATAAAAGCAAATGAAGGGCGTCCGTTTGCGGCCAAATGGCTAATAATGTACCAGTGAGCAACAGTGTCCAGAGCACGAGTGCAAATAATGAATGCGTAATACCACGATGATGTTTAATATAAGTGGCATTGTTTTTTAATTTTAAAACAGTATCAATATCAGGGATTTGCGACCCAATAATGGTGGCTATAAGGACGGTTTGTGCTGTTAATGGACTCGAGGCAACAACCGGATCCAAAGTTGCTAAACCGCCAAGAGCGATTCCCATAACAAGATGGGTTCCAGTATCCATCCGGTTGAATCCTCCTTTCCGCTGTTCATGCGAGAACAATCTCAGTGTGTGTACCAAAAATGATTCCCTGTTTCTTTAGATTTCACACTTATGGTACGTTCATTATGCGACGCGTCAGTTGCAATTTTTCGGCACAGTTGCCACAAGGGCAATGAGCACCGGACAAGACAAAGCAACGAAGAAAGCGAGCGTTTCTCAACGACAATCCCTTCAGCCTGAATAACGACATCATAACATGATATGCACACCCCGTGCAGTAGCAGACATTTCATTAAAGAGTATTAGGATGTGAATAAAAATGGCGCAAGAACATTATGCCAATGCTCTAACATCATTTGATCACGTATCTTTCCAAGAAGATTTGATCACTTGGTTTTTAGCAGAACAAAGAGATTTGCCATGGCGTAAGGACCAAACGCCGTACAAGGTTTGGCTATCGGAAATTATGCTGCAGCAAACGAGAGTCGATACGGTCATTCCGTATTTTAATCGTTTTGTTTCCTCGTTTCCAACGCTTGAGGCGCTTGCTCAGGCAGATGAACAAGACGTGCTAAAGCATTGGGAAGGCCTTGGATATTATTCCCGTGCCCGCAATTTTCAAAGTGCTGTTCGTGAAATTGTTTCTACATATGGTGGCAATGTTCCAGCAGACAAAAAAAGCTTCCAAGCGTTAAAGGGCGTAGGTCCGTACACGGCAGGGGCCGTATTAAGCATCGCCTTTAACAAAGCTGAGCCTGCGGTCGATGGCAATGTGCTGCGTGTTTTCTCAAGATTGTTTGCCATCGCTGATGATATCGCAGAAGAAAAAACACGCAAAGCGTTTGAAGCTGTCGTCGCAACGGTCATGGACAAAGAACGTCCCTCTGAGTTCAATCAAGGGGTTATGGAATTAGGAGCCATCGTATGTACACCTAAAAAACCTACTTGTCTGATTTGTCCTGTCCGTGCTCATTGTCAAGCGTATGCAACTGGGCAAGAAGATGTGCTTCCTGTGAAAAAGAAAAAGAAAAAGGCAAAAGAAAAGCATATGACAGCTCTTGTGATTACCGACGAAAATGGCGACTGGTTGATTCACAAGCGACCTTCGCAAGGGTTATTGGCTAACCTGTGGGAGTTTCCGAATTGTGAAACTGTCAATCGAGCTCAGCTTCAAAAGGATCAGGCGATGCACTGGGTAGAGGAAGAATACCACATCCATGTCGAAGTAAATGAGCATCTGCTGTCAGTGAAGCACGCTTTTTCACACCTTGTGTGGAATATCGATGTGTTCCATGCGTCATTACAGACGCCATTTGAAGGAAGAGAAGGACTGCAATTTGTTTCAGAAGAAGAGATTTTGCAATATCCTTTTTCAGTGTCGCACCAAAAAATACTTCATCACATTATCGAGGGGGAGCGTGCATGAATCTTCAGCTTGAAGGAAAAAACGTGCTTATTACAGGTGGAAGTAAAGGGATCGGCAAAGGCATTGCTAAGGCATTTCTGAAAGAAGGTGCGCATGTCACTATTGCCGCTCGAAATGTCGAGGATTTAGAAACCGCCGCAGAAGAGATTGGTGGAGCAGCTATACTTGAGTTGAATGTCACCGATGAAACGCATGTCCATGAGCAGTTTGAGAAATACATAAGTCGGAACGGTACCCTCGATGTGCTCATTAATAATGCTGGAGGATCTCAAGGGGGGGCTGTCCTTTACACTGAACTGCAAGAGTTTAAAGAAGCAATGGAATTAAACTTTTATTCGGCGGTTCGACTTAGCCAACTTGCAGGTGCTCATATGAAGCAACGGCGATCAGGTGCCATTGTGCAGATTTCCTCTATCTTCGGGAAAGAATCAGGCGGAAAGCCAACGTACAATGCAAGCAAATCCGCCTTGATCTCCTTTACAAAATCGTTTGCCGATGAAATGATTCCAAATGGCGTTCGCGTCAATTCAGTTGCTCCTGGTTCGATCCTCCATCCGACAGGGAATTGGCAAAAAAGGCTCGAAAAGTCACCGCAAGCCATTCAGCAGTTTGTCGACCAGAACATTCCGGCTGGGCGATTCGGAACGGTAGAAGAAGTTGCCAATGTGGTGGTTTTCTTAGCCTCTCCAATGGCGTCTTGGGTCGTTGGCACGACGGTAACAGTTGATGGTGGACAATCCTACATGAATGCTTAATGACGTGCCGATGGTTTAGCGCTCTCGTTCAAGCTGTTCCTTAATGAGCTGCTTATAGAGGCTTAATCCTTCAACATTCAAATAGGGTAACATTTGCTGACAAGCCGTATGGCTGTAACGAAGCTCCTCATCCGACCACTGCCTTTTTGAAATCATAAAAAGCTCACTAAAGTCTCGACCACTGTACACGAAAAAACCTCCTTAGCGCGTTTATAAATGTATTTTCAACGCTTAAGGAGGAAATTATGCCAGTAGTTCTAGCCATATCGGCAAATGAAAGGAAGAAACATAACAATGACGAAAAGCAAAAATGCACTTGTGACGGGTGGTAGCCGTGGAATCGGCCGAGCCATCGCTCTGCAATTAGCAAATGAAGGATACAATGTAGCCATTAATTACGCGCGGAGCAAATCTGCTGCCAACGAAGTGGTTGCTGAAATTGAAGCACTTGGTGTGAAGGGGATCGCAATTCGTGCCAATGTTGGCGACCGTGAGAAAATCACAGCATTATTTGAAACCTTTGACGAGCATTTTGATTCATTAGATGTATTCGTTAATAATGCGGCTTCAGGTGTATTGCGTCCAATTATGGAGCTTGAAGAAAAACACTGGGATTGGACAATGGATATTAATGCCAAGGCACTGTTATTTTGTGCACAGGAAGCTGCACAGCGTATGAAAGGTAAGGGACATATCGTTTCCCTAAGCTCGATTGGGTCGATTCGTTACCTTGAAAACTATACAACAGTAGGTGTTTCTAAAGCAGCATTAGAGGCATTGACGCGCTATTTGGCCGTTGAGCTCGCTTCAAGAGGCATTATCGTCAACGCCGTCTCCGGTGGTGCTGTAGATACTGAGGCACTCACGCATTTTCCGAACCGCGAAGAGCTTTTAGAAGATGCACGAACCAACACACCTGCTGGACGCATGGTGCAGCCTGAGGATCTTGTCGGTGCAGTGTCATTTTTATTGTCACCACAAGCGGACATGATTCGTGGGCAAACCCTTATTGTTGATGGAGGACGATCATTGCTTGTTTAATTTACCAAATGATACCAATGAAAAAAGCAATGTTGCTGTTGTATGAAATAAACCTCTTCTGCACACATTAGAAGTGCGGAGGTGATACACATGGCAAAGCAAAACAAAACCACTTCAGGTACTGATGCGCAACACGTTAAAGCCCAGAACGCTCAATCTGCTCAAGGTCAGCAAGCACAAGCTGGTCAACAGGCTCAACAGAGCTTCAGCAACCAAGCGGCTTCTGGAACAACGGATGCACAACACGTTAAACAAAACAACCAGCAATCAGAACAAAACAAACAACAAAACTCTACAAAATAACTTGTGGAGTCTAGTTTGCGAAAAGGCATCCCTGCGCATCCGAGCGTTAGGGGTGCCTTTTTGTTTAGAGCCCCTAAATTTTTATTCGTTTCACGAAAAGGGTATACTACATTCATTAATGCGAATGTGGAGTGAGCGGATGACTCATCAAATGGTTGGAGATACCGTGAGAATTAAGAGCCTGAAACATTGCGGCTCGTTTCATAGGAGCTGGGCAAAAACAGAGGTGGTTCATCATACTGCTGAAGAATTTATTGGCGTCAATGAAAAAACACTTGTCACAGAAGCAGATGGGACGCAATGGATTACACAACAAGCCGCTGTTTGCTTTTTTTGGCCAGACCGGTGGTATAATGTGATTGCCCTAGAAGGTGAAAACGATTGGGCGTTTTATTGCAATATTGCTTCGCCGTACGTGCAGAAGGATGGCAATCAATTCGTTTATATTGATTACGATATTGACTATTTCGTTGATCAAAATGGGTTTGGCCATTTGCTCGACATGGACGAGTTTAGATTGAATTCTAGTGAGAAGGGGTATCCGGCATATGTGATGAATGCCGTTGAAAATGCGTTGCTTGAGATTCAAAGACGCCATCACGAGAAAGAGGGCGTTTTTGCACCAGGAGTCGTATCAGCTTGGTTGGGGTTGTACCGACAGTTTCATAGCTAAGAACGCTATCTACAAAGCCGATATCCGTAAATTGAACAGGGGGGACGGATGTGGGTCCTATTAAGCAATATTTAACGTTTGTAAAACCGTATCGCTGGATGATTGTCTGGACGATACTCATTGGAATTATTAAATTTTCTATTCCTCTAGCGACACCGTTGATGTTAAAGTTTGCGATTGATGACATTATAAACGCAGAATCAATAGATACAGCGGAAAAGTTGACGAGGCTTGCCTACTTGTTGGGGGCTGGCGCTTTTTTATTTGTTATTCTTCGTCCACCGGTTGAATACTATCGCCAATATTTTGCGCAGTATGTTGGCAACAAGGTGCTGTTCGATATTCGCTCTACGCTATTTGTCCATATTCAGAAGCTGAGCTTGAAATTTTATTCAAACCAACGAGTTGGGGAAATTATTTCTCGCGTGATTCATGATGTTGAACAAACAAAAAGCTTCGTCATGGTAGGGTTGATGAACGTTTGGCTTGATACAGCTACCATTATTATCGCTTTTGCCATTATGTTTTGGATGGATCCTTTGCTTGCGTTGCTTTCTATTGTAATGTTTCCATTCTACGGTTTTGCGATTAAGTTTTTCTATGGTCGCCTTCGTTCACTTACGCGCGACCGTTCTCAAGCTCTCGCTGAGGTGCAAGGGCATTTGCACGAACGTGTTCAAGGCATTTCTGTTATTCGTGGCTTTGCACTTGAAGACCATGAAGAAAAACAGTTTGCTAAGCGAAACGACAATTTCCTTGCACGAGCATTGGATCATACCCGCTGGAATGCCAAAACCTTTGCTGTTATTAATACGGTGACGGATATCGCCCCCTTGTTAGTGCTTGGGTTTGCCACATATCGCGTCATTGAGGGGCAACTGACTGTCGGGGAGCTTGCCGCCTTTGTTGCGTTTATGGAGCGGTTGTACAGTCCGCTGCGAAGATTGGTCAATTCATCGACGACGTTGACCCAATCGATTGCATCGATGGATCGGGTTTTCGAGTTTGCTAATGAACGCTATGATGTAACGGATAAAGCAGGAGCAAAACAGGTGGAGGAATTGTCAGGACGGGTGACGTTTGACAATGTTTCCTTTCAATACAATGACGATGAGTCTGAAGTTCTCAAAGGATTGAGTCTGGACGTTAACCCCGGTGAGACTATTGCTCTCGTTGGGATGAGCGGAGGCGGTAAGTCAACGCTTATTAGTCTGATACCAAGGTTTTACGACGTCACTGAAGGTCGACTTCTTGTGGATGGAATAGACGTTAGAGACGTACAGGCACGATCGCTCCGTGACCAGATTGGAATTGTTCAACAGGACAATATTTTGTTCAGTGACTCCGTGAAGGAAAATATAAAAATGGGCAATCCTGATGCAACCGATGAAGAAGTGATCCAGGCTGCAATATCAGCGAATGCTCATGAGTTTATTACAGAGCTGTCTGACGGGTATGACACGAAGGTTGGCGAGCGAGGAGTTAAGCTCTCAGGCGGCCAAAAACAACGTGTTGCTATTGCACGAGTCTTCTTGAAAAACCCGCCAATGCTCATTTTAGATGAAGCCACCTCTGCACTGGATTTGGAAAGTGAACATCTCATTCAGGATGCCTTAGAGAAGCTCGCGAAGCATCGCACGACGTTTATCGTAGCGCATCGTCTTTCAACGATTACCCATGCGGATCGGATTGTTCTCGTGGCGAATGGTGAAATTAGAGAGCAGGGCACACATAGTCAGCTCATGACGAAACGCGGCGAATACTTTAAGCTCTTTTCTGTGCAGCAGCTTGAGCCTGTATAAGAACATAAAGAAAACACCCTTTTTGAACGAGACGAATGTCTTTTCAAGGAGGGTGTTTTTATTTTTTTTCGAGTTCATTTTCTTCGGTATGATGACTTTTAAAGCTTGTCAGGATTTTTGCCAAGTGATCGAGCGCATAATGATATTCAAGCAAATTGGACACGAGCGAAAACAAATGCATCCATTTTTCTTCGTTTTCCGGCTCGGATTCATCCTTTGCCAATGTATAAAGCTCCATAAACCGAGTCTTTACGGGGCTGCAATGCGTTTCGTATTGAATTGCTTTCGTACGGCCCGTTAGATTTTCAAGCAATTGTTCATGAAACCGAGTCAAGTCATCCAATTCGGACGTTAACGGCTCCCTAACATGGTCTGGTAAGTGATGAAAATCATTTTCAGCTCGACTAATTTGTGCCAAACAAAAGTGAGCCCGGTTTGCTGTTGCGAGCATTTGGCGAAAGACGACAAGCTTTCTTGCTTTAGCAAACTTCTTCTTTTTTGAATAGACGCGTTCTTCTTTGTATAGAAGATACACTTGCTCAAGCTTAACAAGTTTTTCTTTAAGCTTTTCGATATCTTCCTTTAACGCGTGCTGCTCTGTCATATGATAATTGCTAAGCCGTATCCATTTAATAATGTCCTCTGAAGTCTCAGAAATGGATTGATACAGCCGATGTTCATGTTTTGGAGGTAAAAACGCCAAGTTAACAAGAAATGCTGCCACGACACCAAGCATCACAGAGCTAAATCGTTCAAATGCATAAATTAGAAAGCCATCAGCAGGAGCCTCCATGATTGCAATCGCTGTGACAAGTGCGATAGAGACGGTTTGCCCAATTTTCAATTGCAGATGCACAGCGATAACGACGATGACGACCATGCCAACGACAATGGGTTCAGTGCCAAAAATCGTCGAAAAGATAATGGCAAAAAAAGCACCAATAATGTTTGCCTGCGCCTGGTCTAATACCGTTTGGTACGACTTATATACAGAAGGCTGTATGGCAAAGGCGGCAGCTATCCCTGCAAATACGGGAGCGTCAAACCCTAGCCACTGTGCGATGTATAATGAAAGTACAATCGCCAGCCCGGTTTTTAAAATACGTGCACCAAATTTCATAGGGGAAGTTTAAGTCCTTTCCAATGGTTTCGTTTAGCCTTATCGTACTATACAATGCACAATGGAAAGAATCAAGAACTGATAAAGCAAAGATGGAATGGAAGTGCTAGAAATGAGGATGTGGGATGCTTGAGAAAGTGAAAGTGTCCGAAAAAAGCGGTGAAGTGCCCGGAAATGAGAAGAAAGTGCCCGGAATTGGCAGTAGAGTGTCCGGAAATCACGGTGAAGTGCCCGAAATAAGGAAAAGTGCCCGAATTAAGCGCTCGAGTGCCCGGAAGTGAGAAGAAAGTGCCCGAAATCGGCCGTGAAGTGTCCGAAAATCATGGTGGAGTGCCCGAACGAAGGAAAAGTGCCCGAATTTGCACATCTCCATTACGTCATTAAAAAAAGCACGTGCTGACCGGGCACGTGCTTTCAGTAGCATTTAAGCATGTTACAAAGTCTTAAGCACTTTATCTGCTGCTCGAATGGTTTGGTCAATATCCGCTTCAGTATGGCCCATTGTGATAAACCACGCTTCGTACTTGGAAGGGGCAAGGTTAATCCCTTCATGCAGCATACCTTTGAAAAAACGAGCAAACATCTCACTGTCCGCTGCCTCTGCTTCTTCGTAGTGCGTCACCCGTGTCACACCAAAATACACGGTCAACATGCCGCCTAAACGGTGTACAATCGCATGAATGCCTGTTTCATCAATGCTTTTTTGAAGTCCAACCTCTAAACGTGCACCGAGTTGGTCAAGTCGCTCATAAGGATGTTCTTCTTTCAATAGACGCAGACAAGCTATACCAGAGGCCATTGATGCAGGGTTTCCTGCCATCGTTCCTGCTTGGTAAGCTGGTCCGAGTGGTGCGACTTGCTCCATAATGTCCTTTCGCCCTCCATAGGCACCAATAGGGAGTCCACCGCCAATAATTTTTCCAAGCGCCGTTAAGTCAGGCGTAACACCGAGCAGGTTTTGCGCGCCGCCATACATAAAGCGAAAGGCGGTAATCACCTCGTCATAAATGACGAGACCTCCATACTGATGAGTCACCTCATTCACCATCTCCAAAAAGCCTTCGTCAGGTGTGACAACCCCAAAGTTTCCGACAATTGGTTCGACAAGCACACCTGCAATATCATCGCCCCATTTCTCCATCGCTTCCTTAAATGCGTTCGTATCATTGAAAGGGACAGTAATCATTTCCTTCGCAATGGAATGGGGAACGCCAGCAGAGTCAGGTGAACCAAGCGTCGCTGGACCAGACCCCGCAGCAACAAGCACGAGATCCGAATGACCGTGGTAGCACCCAGAGAATTTCAACATTTTCGTTCGCCCAGTATACGCCCGAGAAACACGAATCGTCGTCATAACTGCTTCTGTGCCTGAATTGACAAAACGTACCCTTTCCATAGAAGGAATCGCATCCTTCAACGCTTTGGCGAATGTGTTTTCCATAACTGTCGGCGTACCGAACAAAGTGCCGTTTTCTGAAGCAGTTGTGATCGCTTTTGTAATCGCAGGGTGAGCATGCCCTGTAATTATTGGCCCATAAGCCCCAAGGTAATCGATGTATTGATTATCATCTTCGTCCCAAAAATATGCTCCATGCCCTCGCTTCATATAGACAGGCGAACCTCCGCCAACTGCTTTGAAGGAACGAGAAGGGCTATTTACACCGCCGACGATATGACGCAATGCTTCTGAATAGTGTTGTTCTGATGAGGAAAAATTCATATTAAATGATCTCCAATCTTTGCATGGTTCGGTTCAAATGTCGTGGACCGTAGTTTAAGTGTAGCAGAGTCGCTTCCTTTTTGAGAAAAAGGAGCCTGAATTTGTACAAGACGCTTGTTTGATGTACGCTATGAATACTATTTCATCGGAATAAGTGTTGTGTTATAAGGAGGAGTCGTATGAGTATTGCAGAAGGACAAAGCGCACCGGATTTCACCCTGCCTTCCCAAAAAGGTGAAAAGATCCAGTTATCCAGCTTTACTGGCAAATATGTCGTGCTCTATTTTTACCCAAAGGACATGACCCCAGGCTGCACCACGCAGGCTTGTGACTTTCGTGATCATTTTCAATCTTTTGCAGATGCAAATGCTGTTATTATTGGAATTAGCCCTGATCCAGTCAAACGACATCAGACGTTTGTTGAAAAGTACGACCTGCCCTTTTGCCTTTTGGCTGACGAGGATCACCAAGTAGCAGAAGACTATGGGGTCTGGCAACTTAAAAAGAATTTTGGAAATGAATACATGGGTATTGTCCGCTCAACCTTTGTCATCGATCCAGAAGGCACGATTTTGAAGGAATGGCGTAATGTAAGAGTGAAGGGTCATGTCGAAAAAGCTTTGCAGTTTGTACAAAATCAAGGCAAATCAAAATAAACACAGGAGGTGAAGACATGAAAATTTATACGAAGAGCGGTGACCATGGTTCGACGTCGCTAGGATATGGAGAAAGGGTGCCAAAAAACCATGCCCGTGTTCAGGCTTACGGGACACTTGATGAGGCAAACGCTCATCTAGGACTGGCGGTGGCCTCTTTAACAGATTGTGCATGGATCGGAAAGGCTTCTTTTAAAGATCAATTGACACGCGTACAAACCCTCCTCTTCCATGCAGGAAATGAGCTTTCTACGCCAGTGGGCAAGGATGTTCAATGGCCAATTCTTGAAGGTCATATTACGTATTTAGAGGAATTAATTGATCGCTGGCAGGGGACTCTTCCTGAGTTAACTACCTTCATTCTTCCTGGAGGCTCTATAGTGGCATCATCCCTTCACCTTGCAAGAACTGTTGTGCGAAGAGCAGAACGTGAAGCGGTGGCCATTGCGGACGTTGTCAATCCCAATACCCTCGTATTTTTAAATCGCTTGTCCGACTTTTTGTTTGTGGCTGCACGGTATGCAAATGCCAAAGAAGGATTGCCAGACCAACATTTAGAAGTGGATGAGGAAGACAAAGATTGACAAAGCAACGTTTTAGCGAGTAAAATTAGATTATAAATATTATAAAGTGAGAACGCTTTTTGAAAGTGAGGTGCATGACGGTGGCGACTGACCATCTTCAGGAAGCGCTAGGCTCATTAAAAAAAGCTGGGGTGAGAATCACGCCTCAACGTCATGCGATACTGGAGTTCCTTTCCACTTCGCAGGCGCATCCAACTGCCGATGATATTTACAAGGCGTTGGAGGGGAAGTTCCCTAATATGAGCGTTGCGACAGTGTATAATAATTTGCGTGTGTTTAAAGAAGCAGGATTAGTGAAGGAACTGACTTACGGAGATTCATCGAGCAGATTTGATTACGTGACATCGCATCACTATCATATTATTTGTGAATCTTGCGGTAAAATCGTTGATTTTCATTATCCAGGGCTTGATGAAGTGGAAGCATTAGCGGCGCACGTTACCGGATTTGACATTAGTCATCATCGAATGGAGATCTATGGAACTTGCCCAGAGTGCAAGCATCAGCCAGGAAATATAAAACAGTAAATAAAAAAGAGGTTCAGTTGTTGAACCTCTAAGTCTTTGTCACAGCTTCATTAGTGACGTGAAGCGAAGCCCCTTGATAAAGCATTTTATCGGGGCTATTTTTTATGGTCGATTTCACTTTCTTCATTAGAGGCATGACTTCTACGGTTATAGGAAACGTCAAAGTCCTTTCCTTCAAGCGCCTTGTCCATTGTTAAAGGCTGACTGCAATGCATGCAAGCATCGACGCGGCCTAACATTTTCGTCCACTTTCCACACTCTGGACAAGTCACTTGGATGGCTTTTGTCGATAGCATGCCCACCCAGAAATAAACACCGGTGCTCATCAAAACAAAAATAACGCCTAGAAGCATAAATGCTGCCATCGCGATTTGCGATCCTTTAAAGAGCAACCCGATGTACATGACAGCAATGCCGATAAACACCAGGGAAAGAGCGAAAGTCCTTATCTTATTTATTTTATTTTTGAATAGAAGTTGCAAACGAAACCCTCCTCTTAGGTAAGAAGTATATCATATTTTTATGTGGAATCTGTTTGGATCGATCTCATTCTATGAAATGTCATTCACCTCTTTAAACAGTACGGAACCGTTTATAGACTCTAAAGGGAAGTATGTTAGGCTAGTGAGTTATTCTCTCTTGCGCATAACAACGTTAAGCATTAAAGTATCATCATGTAGTAACCGTTAAGTTCTTATAGAAGGAAGTAGGACTTTCTCTAAGAATAAATGAAACAGACTAGGATCGTCTAGAACGATTTTTGAAGTAAGTCGTTTTTTTTATAAAATACTTGTTGACCACCTGATTTATCCGTGATATATTATTAGACGTCGCTGAAACAGCACATCACATCCAAATAGCATCTTTTGAAAAAACATATTGACATTAACACTGTCTAGATGGTAAGCTGATTTGGTCGCTGTCAAATTCGACGAATGACTATTGTCCTTTGAAAACTGAACAGAAGTCAAATGCAAAAAACGTGCCATGTTGAAAGACATGTAAAATAAATCCCGTTGATTTTACTTAAATCAA
>NZ_SNYJ01000028.1 GCF_004363045.1 Aureibacillus halotolerans | reverse complement strand
TTTTCCTTTCTTCAGGGTGATTAAGGACATTATATCCGTCAATCCCCGGACAAACAACACCGTCAACATTAAGACGTTATTAAGCAGCATTAACAAGAGGGCAGAGTTCATCCATGGCACAAAGAGAGAAACCAATTCACGCAAGGAGTTGTATCGGATGATTCAGGAGCTATTATCACGGGAAAACCTCCTATCGGCATTAAAACGTGTCGAAGTCAATAAAGGTAGCCATGGAGTAGATGGCATGTCCGTAAAATTCTTACGGACACATATCCTGCAAAACTGGCACACCTTTCGACAATCGATTGAGAGCGGAACCTATAAACCGAGCCCTGTCCGAAGGGTCGAAATCCCGAAACCCAACGGGGGAGTTCGGCTATTAGGCATTCCTACCGTAACTGACCGTTTCATCCAACAAGCCATTGCCCAAGTGTTGAATCCAGTGTTTGATCCACAATTCTCTGAATACAGCTATGGTTTTCGTCCACAAAGACGTGGGCATGATGCAATTCGGAGAGCCAGACAGTACATGAAAGAAGGATATCGATGGGTGATAGACCTTGATTTGGAGAAATTTTTCGATCAAGTGAACCATGACAGATTGATGGCAAAGCTTGCGGAGAAAGTGAAAGACAAAACGATCTTAAAGCTGATTCGTAAGTTCCTTCAGTCTGGAGTAATGATTCATGGCGTAGTGACGGATTCCACTCAAGGAGCACCACAAGGCGGACCGTTAAGCCCCTTATTATCGAATATCGTTCTCGATGAATTGGATAAGGAACTGGAAAGCCGCGGCCACAGATTCGTCCGCTATGCGGACGACTGCAACATTTACGTTAAAACGCGTAAAGCCGGAGTGCGAGTGAAGACTTCAATTACAACGTTCATTGAAAAGAAACTCAAGCTGAAGGTCAACCAAGAGAAAAGTGCGGTAGACCGTCCGTGGAAACGTAAGTTCCTTGGATTCAGCTTTACATGGAATAAAGAACCCAAAGTTCGAATCGCTCCGCAAAGTCTAAAGAAGGTGAAAGCGAAAATTCGTGAGATTACCTCGCGGAAACGTCCTCTTTCTATGGAACAGCGGATTAAAGAACTCAACCGATATCTAACCGGCTGGTGTGGATACTTTGCATTAGCAGATACGCCTAGCATCTTTCAAGGACTGGATATGTGGATAAGGAGACGATTGCGAATGTGTCTCTGGAAACAATGGAAGAAAATCAAGACCAAAGTAAAAAGGCTTGTGTCTTTAGGTGTTCCTAAAGACAAAGCCTTTGAATGGGGCAATACCCGAAAGGGATATTGGCGTATCGCTTGTAGTCCGATTCTACACAGAACATTAGACATCCAATATTGGAGATCTAGAGGACTTAAGAGTCTTACGGACAGATACAAATACTTACGGAATATTTCATGAACCGCCGTATACCGAACGGTACGTACGGTGGTGTGAGAGGTCGGGGGTTAATCACCCCCTCCTACTCGATTATGATCTGCGTGCGGAGTTTTTGTTCCATCAACCATTGGATAGGTCTAAAAGATGAGTGAGGATGAAAAGAGGGGAGTGTTAGAGGACTAGGGCTGGTAAATGGCATGTGGACAGTTATTTAAACCGCAAGACCAATATATCGAACGTTTCTGTATATTGAAATTAGAAATTGTTTATATATAAGACAGAACTCATACAAGAGTCCACTTCTCTTCGGATATGCAATAATATACAATGAGCTAAGTTCTTGTCACCTGATGTGTGCGTAAAAGTTTATAACTCAACCTTTTTAAGATAAAATATGTATCGATACATATTTTCCAAAAAAGGGTGTTGTTGTATTCATGGGTATTGGGAACAACATGAAAGCATTGCGGGAGCAGAGCGGAATTACGCAACGTATGTTGGCTAATCAAATTGGTATAGATGTTACATCTCTTAGAAATGTTGAAGAAAACAATCAATCGGTTAATGTTGAACTACTGGGTGAGATCTCGAATGCATTAAGCATCTCTATGGACGAGCTCCTACACACACACGTGAAAGATGAGCTCCTCCAAGGTCTGCAAAGAGTGATGCTAGAATATTCATCTGCAAAAACCTAATTACTAGAAAACCACTCTACTGCGTATTTCGTTCGACGAGATCTCCCGGGACTATTAAAAAAAACGGCTTCATTAGAAGACTCTTTATATAAAATTGAAGGATCGGTTGGCCAGGGACGGTGGGCAGACATTCCTTGGGTTGCGATTTTAGATAATCGTATTACATCTTCAGCTACGTACGGGTACTACATCGTCTATCTTTTTGCCGGAGACGGTTCAGGAGTGTATCTTAGTCTTCATCAAGGGTGGAATTATTTTAAAGAAAAATATGGGACGAAAATTGCTCGTCAAAAAGTAAGGGTAACTGCCTGGAATGTGCGATCAAGACTATTAAACATTCCAGATGATATCTCATTAGAACAAATTGACCTAAAGTGGGAAAGTCCCCGTGCTAAAGGTTATGAACTTTGCCACATCACCGGCGCGTATTACTCTTTTTCTGACATGCCTAGCGCTGAGAGGTTAAAATCGGATCTCACTCAGATGGTAGAGGTATATAATGATGTTAGAATTCTATTGGGTCGACATTCTCCGACCAGCTTCAATGATAGCTTGTTGGCACAGAGCGATGCGATTTTTCCGGAGGATGAGCAGGATGAGGAGGCCAGCTATCAGGATACTATTTACGAGAAGCTTGATGAAGGTTCCACAGTTCCAGCAGATAAAAAAAAGAAAGCACCACCTGCAACGCTCATCTCCTCAGGCAAGACTGTGTATGGGCGGGATGCTACGATAGCTGGGAAGGCGCTACGCCAGGCCAATTTTGCCTGCGAGGTGGACCCCCATCATCACACGTTTATTTCAAAGAGCAAGCAGCGCCCCTATGTCGAAGCGCATCATCTAGTTTTGCTTTCACGGCAAGGAGAATACGATTTCGCCTTAGACCAACCTGCGAATATTGTTGCCCTTTGCCCAAATTGCCATCGTCTGCTTCATCACGGGACGCCTCAAGAACGAAACGTTTTGCTGCAAAGGTTATTTGACCAGCGGCAGCAGCGATTACATGTCATTGGTATCGACATTACCTATGATAAGCTGACAAAGATGTATGATTCCCAGCGTTCAGATGACTTAAACTTTACGGAGCTGGATCTCTAATTGCAAAAAGCAGGTGACCCCATGACCAACAACAAATTTACCGAAACACCGTTCCAAACAAGCGTCACGATTCCTCAAGCCCCTATGGCTGAAACAACAACAAGCCGGACGCTCGTTCCACCAGAGGCACCTGATGCGTTTTACTTTCGTGCTTTGGAGCAGCGCGGCATTCATTTAAATGAACCTCAGATCGAAGCGGTGCGTCATGGCGACGGGCCGCTTTTGGTGTTGGCGGGGGCCGGCTCGGGCAAGACCTCGGTGCTCGTGGGCCGTGTGGGGTATCTTTGTGCGGTGCGCCAGATTGATCCAAATGCCTTGCTTTTAGTGACCTTCTCCAAAAAAGCGGCCGATGAAATGAAACAACGCGTCGCCCAACTGCCCGGGATGGATGCCCAGCAAGCGAAGCGCATTAAAGCCCAAACGTACCACTCGTTTTTTCTTCGCGTCATTAAGCAAAACGGCATAGACAAAGACATCTTAGGGAGCGGTCGCCAAGAACAGATTGCGATGAAAAAGATCATCAAAGGACTCGGCTTTCAAGACCGATACCAGCCAGAGACGATACTTTCTTTGCTTTCGTTTTATAAATTGCAGCTGAAGAACATTCGCGAGTTAGGCGATGCTGTCGAGAAAGAAATTAAGGACATCTTCCTCGCTTACGAGGACTGGAAAGCGCAGAACAACTACATCAACTTTGATGATGTGCTGCTCATGGCGTATGAGCTCCTGAGCAAGCAACCTGACGTCCTGGCAGCGCTACAGAAGCAATGTCGCTATCTTTTGGTCGATGAGTTTCAAGACACCAATCTCGTGCAATACAAGCTGATTCAAATGATCGCACAGCCGCAGAACAACCTCATGGTGGTTGGTGACGATGACCAAACGATCTATTCGTTTAACGGGGCCGACAGTGACTTCATTTTAGCGTTTGACCGGCAATACCCAAATGCCGAAACGGTGACGCTCGATATCAATTACCGCTCGACACAGCGAATTATCGGTCTCGGGAACGCTGTGATTCATAAGAACAAACGGCGCAAAGAAAAGACGTTGAAAGCGACAAATACCAGCCCCTTAGTGCCAAGGTATCTCCGCCCGACAAATTCGGACGATGAGGCAGAACGTTTGATTGAATTAATTTCCCGTATTGTGCAGCAGAAAAAGCAGTCCTATAAAGACATTGCCGTCTTGTTTCGCTCCTCGGCAAACAGCCGGGCGATGCTGGAACAGCTAGCCTTGAGCCATATCCCATACATGGATTACGGGGACAAGGAGACGTTTTATGATCATTGGGTCGTCAAGCCTCTGCTCGCTCATTTACGGTTGAGCCTTGATCCACAAAAACTTGAGGCGATCGATGATGTGTTGCCTACTTTGTACATTCCTCGAGACAAGGGAAGGGAATTTTTGCAGAACAAAGAGCGGATACATGCGAATGATCATCCGTTCGATCACCTAAACTCATTCCCAAGCCTCAAAGGGTTCCAGCAGAAACAAGTGACGGAACGCATTGCGCTCGTCCCGACGTTACATAAAATGAAGCCCCAGCAAGCCATCCAAAAGATGAGGCAGGCGTTTTACGATGCTTATTTGCAGGCCAACCAACCGAGCAAGTTTTCCCAATACAAGGAGAATCTGTTGGATCAGCTGGATGAGCTTGAGTCGTCCGCTGCACGGTTTTTGACCGTTACAGAGTTTATTCATTTTATCGATGAATTCAAACGCAAAAGGGAGGCGATGATGGCTCGAGGGGCTGTACAGAATGATGAGGATGCGGTGTCGTTAATGACGATTCACAAGTCAAAAGGCATGGAATTTCCGATCGTGTTCTTGATCGGCGCTTCGGAAGGCACGATTCCGCATCATTCCATTTTTGACGCAAGCAAGATGAAAGACACGTACCCCTCGTTGTCACAGAAGCAAAAAGTGGAGGCAGCGCTGGAAGAGGAGCGCAGGCTCGCTTACGTCGCCATTACCCGAGCGAAATCCCATTTGGTGGTGAGTTCGCCTAAGAGTTCGCAAGGGAGAGAGACCGACATCTCCCGCTTCTTCTCAGACATCTTCCAAGACAAGGCGACACAAAATCCATCCCCACGTCCGGTTCGTGGAGGAAAGATGGAAACCGTGAATGCGTGGATCTGCACAGGCCATGATTGCATTGTCTGGCAGCGTATTTCAAACCACAAAGAGGCGCAACTCGATTCTAAACCCTGTCCAATATGTCAGTCGCCGATGGAGAAGGGGAGGAAGGACGTGTTGCAGACGTCATCGTCATGATTGTTGATTCCCCCCCTTGAGTTTATCCCACGGTGGTTATCATTAAAAACTCGGACAGCTAATTATAAGGGGGAGATCTCAGCCAGTCACCATAACATCCCAGGACACACCAAACTTATCCCTAAAATGACCAAAATAATCTCCCCATGGTTGATCTTCAATCGGATAGATGATTTTTCCGCCCTCACTTAATGCCGCAAATAACCGGTCCGCTTCTTCCCGGGATTCTGGATTAAGATTTATTGTTATATTCGGGCTCAAATCCCAGTGCATAGGTTCCTTCGTATCGCTTGCCATGATCAAACTGTCACCTAAATCAAGGCCCATATTTAAAATAAGGTTTTTTTCTTCATCCGGTAATTCTTTGTCACTCATATCTTGATAGCGCACAATGGGACCTGCCAAATCGACCTTCAACGCATCTTTATAAAACAACATCGCTTCCTCTGTTTGCCCATTAAATTTCAAATACACGTTGACCTTAACCACTGAGCATCTCTCCCTTTTTTCAGTCCTTTTTATTCTAGCATTTTAAATCTTTTATAATTTCTTCTCGTTTGCTTAAATCCCCTTCAAGGCAGTAATTTGAAGCCATCCACCATCTCAGCATCAAATATCCCTCAACCGATACCTCCAGTATAAAACCTCACGCATCTCGTTTGACATCTATTTCCAATCGTTGTACCTTTAGTGTAATGATTTTCAGAAACATCCGTTCTTGGCGTCATACATGCTATTTTGTCATGACATGAACCTCAGCATATTTGCGCTATTTATAACACATTTCTCTGGTGAGCTATTGTAAATACTCATTTGCTAAACTTGAAACAAGTACGACTGTTGCTAATTCTGTTGTAAAGGCGGGTGCATGGTTGAATAAAGAGCCACAAAAGTCCATTGAAGAGATCAAGCAAGAGCTTGGATTGGACAGAATAAAGCCGGTAGAGCTTTCGAAAGATGATCAAGTTGTTTTTGATGAAGAAGGCAATACTTTTGCAGATCTATACGAAGAGGAGTTGCGCAGGTTCTATGAATCGTGAGGAGAGACATGCAATAGAAGGAGGAAGTAAATTATGAAGATAAGAATATTTATTGCCGGGTTGGTCATTGGCGGTATTGTTACAAGTACAACGACCCTTTTTGCTGCTGACTTCATAAAGGCAACACTATACCCAGTTACTTTGGTTATAAATTCGGAGGAAAAAGAAATTCCGGAAAACCAAAGCATTTTGAACTACAACAATCACACGTATGTGCCTTTAAGGTGGGTCGCCGATCAAATGAATGCAGAAGTCGACTATCGTAAAGTGCCTAGATATGATGATACGATTATCAGCATCAAATTTCCCTGGTATGAAGGGGATGCCGATCTTTCCAAATCGATACCCGGCTATCTCATTCGACATGTGGGAGAAGAAGACTTTAATGAGTGGCTTAAAGAAACGGATCCACACTATCAGGTCTTGGAAACGTTCATGAAGGATTTTGGCATCACAGAAGAAGAAGCTGAACAAATCAAACAGGAAGATCTCAAGGATTAAGCAGTCATGATCCAGTTTTAATTACTTTCAGGACTGCCTTTTAACAACATGCAGGTATAAAAAGACAATACCCCTGCCGATATTATGGACCCAAAACGCCATAAAGATTGATAAAGTAGAACTTTTGGACATTCATATTATAAAAGTTAAGCAAGTATCAACCGAACCATTGTGGAGGTGTGCAACATCAAACTCATCGCAATTCTTCTCGGAATCATTTTACTATCCATGTTCCTTTACTTTATTGTCGACAACCTCTCATTTAAAGGCATCTTTGATGATGACGAGCCGCTTATTATGCTGCTTTCGTTAATTTCTGCAACTTTGCTGTTCAATGTAGTGATGTCTAATTTAAAGAAATAAGGTAGACGGATCCTTGATACTCGCTTTTACTGTTTAAACATTAGCCCATCCCCTTAGGTTTGGTCATGGTCATAACATACGGTTATCGAAACCTTGCTTTTGCGACCACAATCTTTCTTAAACTCGTCTAGGTTATGGAAGACCTCTACATACATGTCGCGAATATTTTCCTCAGTAGCCTCATAGTTTTTCAATTCAATGCGCCAAAGCTGCACACTGCCATCGTCATTTGGTATAAATCCTTGTGTGTAGCCTACACTATCAACGATTGGATAATCATCATAATGAGCATCTTCGTCTAAATACAACCAATAGAGCTTATGTAGATTGATAAAGAACACAGGGACCGTTAAGTTCTTAAATGCCTGTTTATATTTTTGTAAGGACGCCTCGACAAAAAACTCTTCAGTGATCATGTAGCCATCATAAGCGCCTTGGTTAGTTGCACCTAATTGATCAAGCGTCACCTTTTGAAATGTAATTCTCTCAAAATTATAGTTGGGAGCTTCACCAATAACGCCAATGTGTAAGCGGCCTCCATCGTATTCTGGCTTATTCACCTCGACGTTGACGTTGTATGAACACCCAGTGGAAGAAAGGATAAACAAAATGGCAAAGAACATATGGACTAGTTTTCTCAAATCGATCGCACCTCCCAATTCCTTCCCTTCATCATAAAATAAATGGGGATGTTCTCCAAGTGAATCAGGGCAATATCCCAAAACAATAAGCCGAATTTTTTGATGAAATGATACACATTCACTTGAAAAACATCATCTTTCACGCCAAACATTCTCATACAAACCAGTCATCGTAAGCCTAACGATCCCGTCCTTACGCACAGGCTCGTCCTCAAGAGAAAAGGCAAATGAAAAGCAGTCGCCGTCCTTATAATTCAAACCACAGTACCCCGTTGACTGGATTTTGTAAGTTTTGCCTTCATATTCAGCTGTCAGTTTAGCTGTCACGGTTGAGGTGAAGGATTCATCATTTACCGTTTTATGCTGAACACCGGAAATGAGGGTTGCGCCAGTCAATGAATAATGGCCACTGGATCGAAAGCCGATCTCATAGACGCCGACATGGTTCTTTCTAGCCAAGCAATGTAGATCCGATGATCGCCATCCCTGTAAATATCGTGACCAATGCCATGTTATCATTTAGCTCACCAAAAATATCCATTAAAAAACCGGCCTCCCAAAGGAGACCGGTCCGTTCATTTTTCGTTATTTTCCGTGCACCCTTCTAAAGCTCGCTCTTCAGACCCTTCAGTAGTGAAAAGCACATGAGCACCATAATTAGTGCGAAGGGCAGGGCGGCGATGAGAGAGGCGGTTTGCAGGACTTCCAGGCCGCCGGCGAAAAGCAATACGGCTGCGACGGCGGATTGGATGACGCCCCACGTGACTTTAATTTTGTTGGACGGGTTGAGCGTTCCGCGTTCACTGAGCATGCCTAGCACGAAGGTGGCGGTGTCGGCGACGGTGATGTAATAAATGACGACGACGGCAAAGCCTACGATGCTTAGGAAAAAGCCTAACGGAAGCTGTTCAAAAAAGGTAAAGATCGACAAGTTAATGTTATCGGCAATGTAGGTGGCTAGTTCGCCGTTTGCCCCGTTGTGTACGAGTTCAAGGGCAGAGCCGCCGAAGATCGACATCCAAAGCATGGTGCCGAGGGTCGGGACAATGAGGACGCCAAGGACAAATTCTCTGACGGTCCGTCCTCTGGATACCCGTGCGATAAACATGCCGACAAATGGCGCCCAGGCGATCCACCATGCCCAGTAAAACAGCGTCCAGGAGGCGAGCCATTCCTCGCCTCCGCCAAACGGGGTCTGCCGTAAACTCATTTGCAGATAGTCCGTTAAGTAAAGTCCGGTTGTGTTCATGAAGGTTTTAACAATCGTCAGCGTTGGGCCGACAATTAGGATTAACAACATAATCAGAAAGGATAGGGCCATCGCCGCATTCGATAAAAACTGGATGCCTTTCTCCAACCCTGTATTAATCGAGATCGTAAAGATGACGGTGGCTACCGCGATGACGATGAGCTGAACGACCAGCGTGTTCGGTGCCCCGAAAATGTGGTGCATGCCCGCTGTGACCTGCATCGCACCAAGGCCTAACGACGTCGCGATCCCAAAGACCGTGGCGAAAACCGACAGAATATCGATCGATTTACCGACGGGACCATAGATACGGTCACCGAGCACCGGATAAAAGACGGAACTGATCGCTGCCGGAAGTTTTTTGTTGTACTGGAAAAAGGCGAGGGCTAAGCCAATGACGGTATAGATCGCCCAAGGGTCCAGACCCCAATGGAAAAACGTGTATTTCATTGCCGTGTTCGCTGCTTCAGTCGTAAATCCTTCGCCAGTGGGCGGATTCGTGTAATGGGTGACGGGTTCAGCTACACTCCAGTAGACAATCCCGATCCCCATGCCGGCGCCAAACAGCATGGCGAGCCATGATGGCGTCTTAAAATCGGGCCGATCGGTTTTTTTGCCTAAGCGGATATCCCCGTATTTTGAGAAGAGAATAAACACTGAAAAGACGACAAAAAAGAGGGAGGCGACCAGATACACCCAACCAAGGTGATCAATCGTGCCACCATAGAGGAAATTCGTTACGCTAGCAAGGTTGTCCCGGAAAAAGACACCCCATAAAATAAATATGCTTGTGATGATGAGAGAAATAATAAAAACAGAACTGCCATCTTTTCGTTTACTGCCCATTTCATTTCGTTTACTGCTCATAGGAGACCTCCGATAAAAATAGATGTGGTGCGTTGCTGTGCTTTTCGTTGGAAACCTTCCCTAGTATGCAAACATTATTGAGGAAAGGAATTGGGGACATATTCCCACCTGTCTTTGTCCATAATCTCTTTCTGCGTCACCTTATACCCGCCACCAAGATAGACCCGCTGGCCTTCAATGGCGATGACCATCGTTTCGATAAACTCTTTCGTATCTTTCTTTCGGTAAATGCTTCCTACCTTTGGAAATACATCACCTTCAGGATGCTCGAAATGATGCTCATCCTCTGCTACATCTGTATCTTCCGTTCCATCGGGTTGCTTGCGGTCAATTGGCCGACTTCCTTCGGCGCGCCCAGGTGCCATGACCAAATATTCGTTATGCCTGAGCCCAAAAGATCTGCTCGTCGAAATGCCCTTTTCATCAGCTTCTTCCACGACATCAATCTCATGCAGGGAGTACGTATCAAGAGGGTCAGGCTTGGGATTATGTATTAAAATAGAATCCCCTTCGACCGCTTGTCTTTTCACGAGCGTATACGGCTTGCGGTGGAAAATAAAGCTGTCGCCTTCTTTTGGTTTGTACTTTTCCACACTTGGCGCTGTCGTTAAGACTTGTTCTAAATCCCGCAGTCTGATGGCATGAACAGATTGTTTATACATCTGTTTAACAGCATAAATTCGGTGCAACTCATTGTTGTGGTAGACAAGCTGCCCTTTCCTGATCTGAAACAGGTTCATCGGTAAAACTCCTCTCAAGTGGATGAATTAAAAATGAGTAACGCAATTGTGCGCAAGTCGTTTTTCGTTGAGTAAAACGTTTCTTGCCAAGTGGTATTGGCGAAAATTCTACAGGGAGAAAGCCCATAGAGCATGGCGCGGTGTCTATAAAGCGAGTGGTACACGTTAGCGAACCCTTGCAATGATACTACTGTGACTATTGATCATCAATAGGGTATCCAAAATGGAGGAAAAAATAATGTGCAGAGTACATAATTCCCATGCGAATCGACATCATTTGTTTCTATATAGGTATATCTCCTTTACATCCTCTGCATAAACGCACAGATCAGAATTTTACTATCGCCATTCGCTGAGAAACGTTTTTCTAAATGCCTGAATGCCCTTTGGCTCTTCACACGTCTGCGTATTTGTAGTATAGTGAAATCAAAACAGTCATACTATTTTTAATTGTAATTGTCGAAAGTGGGAACGTTCCCAGTCATTCAGTCACTGGACAGAGAGGTGCCCATTATCGATCTGTTTACGAAAGTTGAACCTGAGTTGAAGATGCCGGATGGGGCTGCTTGAGCGTACGATTTATTCGCTTTTGAAAGCGCTTTAAAATTTTGTGCAGTAGATCCCGACAACGGCAAAGACCACCTCGGGTATTACAATGTAAAACAAAAAGGAGATATGAGATGAGGATCATCCGTTTTAAACGCTCTGGAGGACAGCAGCCTGCACTTGCCGCGTTGACCGCGGAAGACACGGTGTACCCGTTGCCACAGCTAGATATCCAGCAATTATTTCAGCAAGCAGCAGAAGAGGGGGTGACTCCGCTCGCGTGGGTGCAGTCGTGGGTACATGACACAGATCCACTGGAGCAAAAGGCCTCCGAGCTTTCGCTAGACGTACCTGTAGTTGCGCCGGAAGTATGGGCGGCGGGCGTTACGTATGAACGAAGCCGGGAAGCGCGGAACTATGAAGCGACGGGCGGTAAGCTCGATGCGACGACGTTTTATGACAAAGTGTACGACGCGGAGCGCCCGGAACTGTTTATGAAATCGACCGCAGCTCGGACAGTCGGGCCGGATGATGTCATGTATTTACGCCGGGATTCGAATTGGCAGATTCCTGAGCCAGAATTAGGGCTCGTGCTCGATGCTGGGGGAAACATCATGGGCTACACCGTCGGCAACGACCTGAGCTGCCGGGACATCGAAGGGGAAAACCCTTTGTACTTGCCGCAAGCCAAAGTGTGGAAGCATTCCTGCTCCCTCGGGCCGGCGATTCTATTGGCTGGAGCGGTGGACGATCCGTATCAGTTTGAGATTCTCTGCCGGATTGAAAGAGGCGGAGAGGTTGTTAGTGAGGGGACGGCAAGCACAGGCCAGCTGAAACGAACATTTACCGAGCTTGTGTCTTACCTGGCGAGGGATAATGATGTATTTGCAGGAACGGTTCTTCTGACGGGAACATGCATCGTTCCGCCGGACGAGTTTACTTTGCAGGCCGGTGATGTCGTTGAAATTGAGATTAAAGGCATCGGTACGTTACGTAATGCCATGCAGGTACTGACAGAGGCGCCGGCGCAGTAAAAGAAGATTTGACACTAAGGGATAACAAAAATAGGAGGAGAAGCGATGAGTCAGGTGCTGCAGGACATCATGGCCAATAAGGACAATATTTATGCACTTCGTACCGCGGCACGAGGGCCTGAAGGTTCTCTTCCGCTGACACCGGACATGCTGCGGCATTCTCCGAGCGGCAACTTGTTTGGCTTAACGCAAAATGTCGGTATGGGCTGGGAGTCGTCGAAGCTGAATGGCAGCCAGGTGCTTCTGCTTAGTACACAAGGGGGCATTCGGGAAGAGGACGGGACGCCGATCGCTCTTGGGTATCATACCGGCCACTGGGAAATTGGACTGTTGATGAAGGCCGCGGCGGAAGAAATTGCGCAAGCTGGCGGTGTTCCATTTGCGGGGTATGTAAGCGACCCTTGCGACGGGCGTAGCCAAGGGACGACGGGAATGTTTGACTCTCTGCCGTACCGGAACGACGCGGCCATGGTGTTTCGTCGCTTAATTCGTTCGTTGCCTACCCGCAAGTCCGTTATTGGCGTCGCCACGTGTGACAAAGGGCTGCCAGCGATGCTGATGGCATTGGCAGGAAGCGGGGATTTGCCGGGGGTTATTGTTCCTGGTGGTGTGACGCTGCCTCCCATAAACGGCGAGGATGCCGGGAAAATCCAGACGATTGGCGCCCGCTACTCTGCAGGGGAACTTTCCTTGCAGGATGCGGCGGATCTTGGTTGCCGGGCGTGCGCCACGCCGGGTGGCGGCTGTCAATTTCTCGGCACCGCAGCAACGGCTCAAGTCGTTTCCGAGGCACTGGGACTGACGGTGCCGCATGCAGCGCTCGCTCCATCAGGACAGCCGATCTGGTTGGAACTCGCCCGCCAGTCGGCCCGCGCGGTCATCACCCAACAGGAAAAAGGCTTGCGTTTACGCGATATCCTGACGGACGAAGCGATTCACAACGCCATGGTCGTCCATGCGGCATTTGGCGGCTCGACGAACTTGTTGTTGCATATCCCAGCCATCGCTCATGCAGCCGGCTTGCGTGTACCTGACGTGTCGGACTGGACGGAAGTAAATCGCAGCGTCCCACGCCTCGTCAGTTTGTTGCCGAACGGTCCTGAACACCACGCGACCGTACGTGGGTACTTGGCGGGCGGTGTGCCGGAAGTAATGCTCCATCTTCGCCGGGCCAGGCTATTGCATGAATCAGTAATGACCGCATCCGGGGAGACGCTCGGGACTGTACTTGATTGGTGGGAAGTCTCCGAACGCCGCCAAAAAGTCAGGGCTGCCTTGCTCGAACAGGATGGAGTTCATCCCGACCAGGTCATTATGAGCCCGGATCAAGCCCGTGCTAACGGGTTAACGTCCACAGTGACATTTCCTATAGGAAACCTGGCGCCGGAAGGCTCGGTCATTAAATCGACATCCATTGACCCGTCGCTCATTAGTGACGATGGTGTTTTTCGCCATCTCGGTCAAGCGAAGGTCTTTACGTCTGAAAAGGAAGCAATCGAGTCCATTAAAACCGGTGGCATTGATGCTGGCGATATTCTCGTGCTGATCGGCAGAGGTCCTCTTGGTACCGGGATGGAGGAGACCTATCAGCTGACATCGGCCCTGAAGCATCTAAGCTTCGGAAAACACGTCACTCTGATTACCGACGCTCGCTTCTCTGGTGTTTCGACAGGCGCATGTATCGGCCACGTGGGACCAGAGGCACTAGCCGGAGGGCCGATCGGCAAGCTGCAGAATGGGGACTGGGTGGAGGTCATCGTTGACACGGAAAAACTGACCGGAAGCGTTCAGTTTGTTGGCGAAAGGGAACAGGCAGGCACCCCCGATGAAGGATCTGCCATTCTGGCGAAACGCCAAACCCGTCCCGATGTTCAGCCGGATCCAGCGCTTCCGGACGATACGCGGCTGTGGGCAGCACTGCAGGCCGCCAGCGGAGGCACTTGGCGGGGATGTGTGTACGATGTGGATCGGATCGTCGACGCATTGGCCAGTAAGCCGTTGGTATAAGAGAACCATTTAAGTTGGCAACCTTTCGTGGAGAGGTTGTCTTTTTTTTTGAGGAATTGATAACATGTAGTGAAGTGCATGATGTTACACGTGGAACACAAATAAGGTAAATGTGGGAATAAATGTAGACAAAATGACGATGGTGTTGGTATCGTTATGCCAGATAACGTCAGTGTGGAGGCTCTTTACTTCATCATAAAATGGCAAACTGAAAGGAGGGCATCAGCATGAGTTCAGTATACGCTGCCAAGAATGGCCAACTATTGTTTCGGGTTGTCTTAGGGTTAATGCCGTTTCTGGTCATTGGTCTGGGGCTTATTTATATTGTTAAACGGGAATCATTTTTTCCATTTCTTCAATCGTTGTTTGTTTCCGATGTACTCTCTTTTCTTGAGGCAGCACTCCTCGGTCTGAGTGTTGGCGTCATTATCATAGTTGGTTATATAGTAGTGTTCACAGTAGCCAACATCGAAATTCCTGACTCAGAAGGGAAGAAGCTGATTGAAAAGATTTTGAGAACTCCAGGTGGTATCGCCGTCACTGCGCTTGGTGGGGGCATCATTGAGGAATTTTTCTTTCGAGGTGTGCTCATCGGATTGTTTATCGGTTCCTCGACGCTCATTGATTGGAGTGTCATCGCGATCAGCACGCTGATCTTCTGGGCCCTTCATTTGCCGCAGTATAAAGGATCATATTTCGCGTACGCGGTTGTGTTTATCATTGGACTCATCTTTGCCCTGCTGTTTTACTTTACCGGTTCACTCATTGCCCCAATGATTGCCCACGGGGTTTATAACCTTGGCGTTGGCGTGCACTTTGTTAAAACGAGCAAGAGAGAAAAAATTTAGCATCGAAGAACGACATTTGAAAATAAATGAGAAAAGGCGTTTATATGAAAATGACAAATGAATCATAGGCATCAGGTTATTTAATTGATCGAGAACAAAGAGAAATAAAGAGAGTCAAAATGGGATCACCTTAACCTCTTCTTTAAGACGTTGATAGTAAATGCCTTTCCATTAGAATCAATATCCATATAAAAAGGGGCACGAATATGGCCATCTTACTCATTATTGCCATTCTCTTCGCTGTTTCGCTTTATTTAAGAATGTCATTACGTCATCCGTACAGTTTCTCGATCGGACTCTTTACAACGTTTGGACTTTTTCTGATATGTACTATTTTCCTCCTGGAAAATTACATGACGAGCTTATCACCGAAAGTTCATGATGGTATAGGCATTTCCAATAAAGTCGCTTAGTTTATTATTGGCGATGATCGTTGGAGTATAGAAAAATTCGAGTCAATCTTCAGCACATTTGTCTATATCTCCTTCGTTGTATTTCTGATAATGATTTTCAGTAAGTTGATAGAGTCCAGAGTAGCCAGAAGGTAAACATCTCTCTGCCCGTCTTTGTTAACGCTCTTCGCTAAAAAGCCTCCTCAATACATTTTTTCTTCAACAACATTTTAGGCTAAATTCAGTAATCTTGATTAAGGTCATTATCCTAGTATTAAAGCTACGCTGCTTGATCCTCCAACTATTGAAAAAACATTTCGTTTACCCAACCCATACACTCCTTAACACCTCCTTCATTTCACCTTAACGGTTCTCGCATATTCTTATTAGTAGCGTGATTACTAGAAAAGGGTGGGGAACAGCATGAATATCAAAAAAAGTTTGTCAAAGGGACTGGTTGCTGCGTCTTCGTTGCTACTGCTCATGGGTTGTGCGAGCGGAGGGACAAGCAATGGAGAGGCGACAGCGTCAGGTTCGGCTGAGGGCGGTAGTTCTGAGTCTGGGAGTAGTGAGGCTCTTGTCGTCTATACGAATTCAGACAGTAACGGGCGTGGAGACTGGCTGATTGAGCAAGCGGCCGAAGCGGGCTTTGCGATTGAACTTGTTGCTGCCGGCGGTGGGGATGTGACGAACCGTCTCGTTTCAGAAAAAGCTAATCCAATCGCTGATGTTGTGTTTGGGCTGAATCATATGTTTTATGAGCAGTTGAAGAACGAAGACATTTTGATTTCTTATGAGCCTGCGTGGGCAGGAGAGATTGAAGAAGGCATCAACGATTCCGAGGGCTACTATCACGGCCTTGTGAAACAGGCGCTTATTATGGCCTACAACCTTGAATTTGTTGCTGAAGCCGATGCACCAGAAAGTTATCTTGATGTCGTCAATGACGAACAATATCAGGGTCTCTATCAGGCACGTGACGATCTTGGGGCAGGCACGGCAAAGGTTATTGTTGCTAGCATTCTGACACAATTCCAAGATCCTGAAGGAGAGCTTGGCGTGTCCGAGGAAGGTTGGGCATTCATTGATCGTTTTTATGAAAATGGTGTTCAGATTCCTGAAGGGGAGAACCACTTTGTGGCCCTAGCTTCCGGTGATGCGCCAATTGGTACAATCATCTCCGGAGTCGTGGAAGCGAGTATGGAGCAGTATGGCGCAGATATGGCGTATATTCATCCTGAAATCGGGACGCCACAGGTCGTTGAGGGCGTCGCTATCGTGAATGGAACCGAACATGAAGAACAAGCGAAAGAGTTTGTTGACTGGATGGGCTCTGCCGAAGTGCAAGGAGAGTTTGCCGCAGAGTTTAATGCAATGCCAGCGAATGAAGAAGCGAAAGAGCAAGTCACGGACTTCCAGAAGCAGCTGTTTGAGGGGCTAGAGTCGCAGCAGATTGACTGGGCGTTCGTCACAGAGCATATGGATGCTTGGGTCGAAAAGCTGGAGCTTGAAATCTTCTAAATTAAGAACAGCATAGACAAGGCCGGCACAATAGGTGTGCTGGCCCTTTTTATAATGGAGGGACATGGATGATTACATTTAACGATGTCACGGTAACTTTCGATGATTTTACAGCGGTGAAGCAGCTAAACCTCGAAATAAATGAAGGCGAGTTTTTTACGTTTCTCGGGCCGTCCGGGTGCGGTAAAACGACAACATTGCGGACACTTGTCGGATTTATTCAGCCAGCCAGTGGCAGTATCTCGCTGCATGGAACCGATATTACAGCGCTGCCGACGGAGAAGCGGGGGATTAATATGGTGTTCCAAAGCTATGCCCTTTTCCCGACGATGACGGTGTACGAAAACATCGCCTTTGGGCCGACCGTCAGCAAACGGCCAAAAGCGGACATCCACCGGGACGTGCTTGATATTGCCGCGAAGGTTGATTTGAAAGAGACGCAGCTGGAGAAAAAAGTGTCCGAGTTGTCTGGCGGCCAACAGCAGCGTGTCGCGATTGCGAGAGCGCTTGTGAACAAACCGAACATTCTCGTCCTTGACGAGCCGTTATCGAATTTAGATGCCAAACTTCGGGTGCAGCTGAGGGCGGAATTGAAACGGCTGCAAAAGCAAGTAGGGATTACGACAATTTACGTGACGCATGATCAGGAAGAGGCGCTTACGCTTTCGGACCGGATCGCGGTTTTCAATGAAGGGAACGTCGAGCAGGTCGGCACGCCTGCTGAGATTTACGAAGCCTCCGCGACGCCTTTTGTATGCCGATTTATCGGTGACAATAACCATCTGACCCCACTCGTCCAGAGCGATTACGAATCGTTTGCCCATGTAAGTTTGCCAGAAGGCCATGACTTTTTTATTCGTGTAGAAAAGCTATCTGTGAGGGCGCGTGATGTGAGTACACCTTTTGATGAGAACGAGGTTCGGCTGGAAGGGGAGCTCGTGGATACAGAATATTATGGCCTATATACGAAGTGTACGGTGCGCGTTGGTGAGCACGACCTCCGAGCTGTCCAGATTAACCACGAGCAGTTGAATGCGCTGAAACACCAGCCTGTCCATGTGGTGTTTGATCGGCGCGATGTGTTGCAGTATCCGTTGGAAAAGGTGGCGGTCACGTGATGGCGAGAAGGCGTTTCAATCCCATCATTTGGGTACTGGCATTGCTGATTGGGTATGTTGTTGTTGCATTTCTCATTTACCCGAACGTCCTTCCTATCTATGAAACGTTTTTTCCTGAAGGAACCTTCTCTGCCGAATCGGTGACGAAGTTGCTTGGTTCCGATCGGGCGGTGCAGAGCGTGCTCAACAGCATTCTGTTAGCGGTCATCCTCGTCGTTACGGTTAATATGGTTGGCGTTACCATTGTGTTGCTCATTCATTATTTTGATATTAAAGGGATCTCTTGGATCAAATGGAGCTTCTATACGACAATCGTTTACAGCGGCGTGGCACTGAATTTCGGGTATAAACTTGTTTACGGTGAACACGGTCCGATAACGCAAGGATTGATGGCCATGTTTCCGTCCTGGGACGAACGATGGTTCAACGGGTTGTTTGCGGTCGCATTCGTCATGACGTTCGCCTGCACGTCGTTTCATGTGCTCTTTTTGTCTAGCGCGATGAAAAGCGTGGACTTTCAAACGGTCGAGGCAGCGCGAAACTTGGGAGCGTCACAATGGACGATCTTACGTCGGGTCGTCCTGCCAACCCTTAAGCCGACGTTATTCGCCATGACGATTCTGACGTTTCTAGCAGGACTTGGTGCAACATCGGCGCCACTCGTTTTTGGAGGCGATGAATTTGAAACGATCACGCCGATGATTCTGACATTTGCGAACAGCTCCAGTTCCAAAGAGTTGGCCACAGTTCTGGCGATGTTTCTTGGGATCGTGACGATCATCGTGCTCTCGTTTATGCTTCGTTCGGAAGGCAAAGGAAACTTTATGTCGTTGTCCAAAACGAAATCGCAGCTGAAAAAGCAAACGATTGAAAACCGCTGGGTAAGATTCTTTTTTCATGTCATCGCGTATGTGCTTTTTGTCATTTATACGATGCCGGTTGCGGCCATTGTGCTTTATTCGTTTACAGATGCTAAAGCGATTTCGACAGGATTGATCGGGTGGGACAGCCTGACGTTCAATAACTATCAGCTGGCGTTTTCCGGCACGGACGCGTTGCAGCCTTACATCGTTTCCCTAGGCTATGGCTTTTTCGCTTCTTTGCTCGTCATTACTTTCTGCCTTTTGTGTGCCTATTTAATGCGGGTGTATAACAATCGTTTGACGAAAATTCTCGACTATTTGCTGATGATACCGTGGTTTCTCCCAGCCACCTTGATTGCGGTTGGATTGACGGTGACGTTTAACACGGCGCAGCCCTTTCTGTTTGGTCATATTCTTACAGGAACGCTCTGGTTATTGCTGATCGGGTATGTCGTCGTCAATATTCCTTTTACGTTGCGCATTGCCAAAGCGGCCTTTTTCGGCATCGGTCCTGATATTGAAGAAGCGGCGAGGAACCTTGGCGCGAAAGGGTTTTATACGTTCCGGAAAGTGATGCTGCCGATGATTCTTCCCGCAGTGCTAGGCGTGTTTGCCCTAAACTTTATTAACATCATTCCCGATTATGATTTGACGGTCTTTTTGTACCATCCGCTTTATGAACCGCTCGGCATTACGATTCTAAATGCGACGAACGCCAACGCGGCTGTGGACACAAAAGCGCTCAATCTCGTCTATACAGTCATACTGATGGTGATGAACACAGCAATTTTGCTGGCGGTCTATGGAAATGTCAGGTTCCGCCGAAAAAAACGTGTTCTTCGGGAGTCGGCGTCTCACAGCAACCTTCACCATTCGCACGACAACATGAGTCGTTCGACGCAATAGGTGGTGGGAGCCCCCTTTATATTTAGGTTGTAATGGAATGCATATTTGTGAAGAAATCAGGATTCTTAAGACCGCAATAAGATTTCGGAAAACCGCAACTTAATTTACGGTGAAATTTATTAGAATCTGTGCAAGAATAAGTGTGGAATACAACGATTGTTCAAAGGAGAGCACAGTTATATTGTCCCTTGGAATATCTAATTCTGGTGGTTCTGCGGGCGGAGGAATACATGGCAGAACGTTAAACCGCATCCAAATATCAGGAAAAAAATAATTGTACTAAGTCTCCCTGCTATCGTTCAACTATGTTGGTAATCCTAAAAGCTGATTATCGCAGGAATACTATCGGGCGTGTAAATACAGCAAAAGTAAAACTGGAATCTGATTCATAGCCTTACCAGATTTCTGCAAGTGTGTTATAGCTCAAAATAAAAACATATAGACAACCTTTGGAGCATAGTATATGCCATAGGTTGTCTATATGTTATCTAAATAGATTTCAAAAAAGTAGATCTGTCGGTGGAGGTTGCGTTGCTATGAGAAAAATTTTAATTATATGTCTTACTACATTAGTTTTGATGCTTGTGTCATGTAGTCACACAGTTTATACTTCAAAAATGGATTGGTTACCGAGTGTAAAAGAATCAGATGAAATTTTGTTATATGATCGTGTCGATCAAAGATTAATAACTTATAATACAAAGACATATTCCATAGTAGAAAAAAACGATACGCTTAATTATTTTCAGTTTGATTTTAAAACTCCAGATGCGAGTATCTACACGACTGGGCATAGTATAGAGAATAATTATAAAATAATTCAGAAAAATGGCAATGAAACCACTGTGTTATTGTCTATGGAACCTCTTGAAGCGATTTTTCCACTTGCACTGAAGGATGAAAATAAGGCTTTTTTTATAAAGAGTTATTATGATGAAGAAGGTAGTGAATTATATAACCAACGTGCTATTGTCGAGATGGATTTAGAAAAAAAGCAGTTGAAAAAACTTAGCAACACTGAAGGTTTACTTACAACTTTCGGAGTATATCATAAGGATCAGTTGTACTTCACAACATATATCGGTGAAGATGATAGTTATAATTTGTACAGAATTGATGGTTCCAACCTTCAAAATGTGCCAGAGTTAGTGTTTGAGAAATTAGAAACTCCTGAAGTATATGTTTCTGGTGATCAGTTGTGGTTAAGCAATAAAAATAGTATTTATTACGATGAAAAAACTCTCCCAAAAGGAAATTTTAACTATTTTTATAGGGGGAAGTTGATTCAAATTAATGCAAATTCATCAGAAGATTTAGTACTAAATATCATAGATGTGAATAGCGAAGTTAAAGAGGAAACTATCGAGCGAATTGTTGACTTTAAGGTAGAAGGAAAAACCATGACAGTCTATACACATGATGGGATTCAGTCGATAGAATTGAATTAATTTCAGGAGGGTGAACGTTTCTTTTCACATTCACCTTTCAATGATAATAGATTTTGTGGGGGAGGGGCCAAGGGGCTTCTCCTCTTTGTCATGTTGCTAGACTCAAACACAAAAAGGATTTTGCCAAAATTTGTAGAAAAAGTAAGTGAGAGCGTTTAACGAGCAAATTTTAATAACATCGAGTTTGAGGAGATCTTATGAGAGTCGCCTACGGGTATTTTAAAGAAGTATTTAAAGAGAAAATGAATCGGCAAATTATTGTTGGGGCTTTAAGCTCGCGGATTGGGACGTTGGCCTTTACCGCCGCATTGTCCTTATATGTTCTAAAACTAACAGGAAGTCCAAGTGCCTTAGGCTTCACCTTACTGATGGGCACGCTTCCTTATTTCATATTAGGCATGGTCACAGGGGTGGTTTGCGATCGTTTTGACAAGAAGAAAATCATTGTCGTGAGCGATATCGCCAGGGTCATTATTGGCGTGATGTTCATTCTAGGATTGTTTATCCTTGATCCGGCCTATCAGCTTTACATGATTTATGCCGTTGTTATCTTGTTTGCTGTTTTTGAGGCCTTTTTAGTGACGAGTTTTACAAGTATTCTTCCAGAGGTCATCCCCAAGGAAAAGCTTGTGGATTTGAATAGCTCTCTAAGTGGGCTGGGGGAGATTGCGAGGTTGCTTGGACCTGTCCTCGGAACGATTCTTTTTTCGTTTTTCGGGATTCACGTCGTCGCCATGTTTATTGTGTTGTGCTTTGGCTTTTCGGTTTTATATGAGATGGGCATTCCCTATAAAATGAAAAAGGACGATTCAGGTTTAACGGGGCTAGGACGAATTGTCAAAAGTGAACTTGCAGGCTTTCGAGATCTGTTTACGCTAGACCTGAGAGTGACGTCGCTTTTTGTCAATGGGTTTACGACACATCTTTTTCTGCTGCCATTTCTGTTTATTGGAATCCCGTACATCTTAAATTCGGTGTTAGGCGGACATCCTACGGAGTATGGTGTGGTCGAAATGTTCGCCTCTATTGGCGGCCTTTTATCGGTGTTGTTTGTTCCTTATCTTAGAATGTACGGCATCGCAAAAAACCTGCTGTTCGGTATGATTGGCATGATCATGGGGACGTTATTTTTCTCATTTCTATTATTTGACCCGATTTTAATGATGCTAGAAGCCCATCTCCTTCCACGGGTATTGTTTTTCTCGACATGCATGTTCATCATCTATTTGTGCTTTGGGTATTATGGTGTCTATTTCAGCAGCTTCCTACAGCAGAACATCAGGTCAAGCCATATGAGCAAGGGCATGTCCACGGTTATGATGTCGAATAGCTTAGGAAGAATGCTTGGCTTCTCTTTGTTCGGCTTCCTGTTTAATCACTCGATTCAAGCAGCCATTCTCACGCTTATCGGCGGGATGATCCTCAAGGTCGTTATTCATATCCCCTTCCTAGTGGTGGATAAAGCGAAGAGGGTAGAAAGTGAATCTTCAATGATTTGATCGTGCATTATAAGTGTACTGATATGGATTATTTACCCATTTCAATTCAGGCATTCCAATAAAAGTTTCAATGATTTAGAGAAGGGGTTTTAAAGTAATGAAGGATCCTAGACGTTTCTTTTTGACAATAGGTTTAGCTGCCTTACTGTCAGTGATTGTCGTCATATTTGTTGAAAATGACACGGCAAGATTAATTTCTACAGTCATCACTACGATGTTCTCTGTATGGTTCATCAATCGAAAACGGTGGAAGGAGAACGGCAGGGGGCAATAGATATAGTTTCCAGTATGTGCAAGTTTTTTCTGATTCCCATTTTTCCTCTCCTGAATCGCTCAATTATAATCAATTTGTTCCACGTGAAACGTCGAGGAAGGATAGAAAAGCTTGAAAGATGAAGAATGTAAGGGAGGGTTAAAAGTGCAAAAGAGACTTCTAATTCAAACAAAATTACTTTCAGGACTTCTGCTAGTGATGACTCCTTTCCTGACAAGCTGTATAGCTTCTACAGAAAAGATAGAGGAAAAGAAAATTATTCATTCCATGGTAGTTGTCATCGAAAAACAATTTGATGATGATGATTTTTTTATTAAAGCATATGATCCATATTCGGAACAAGAAGACATTATGAGAATGAAAGTTGAAAATGAAAAAATATATAATCTAATAGCCTTGGATTTCGAATACTCTGGGAGTTACACGATTTTTACAGATGAAAGTGTACGATTAAACGAGTTGAAGGTGCCTAATTTAGGAAACTGACTACCTCTGAATGTTCAAGGGTATTGTACTCGTGAAACATTTTTCTCTATCAACGCTTTTCATTTAAGCACGCATGCCATATAAATCCTCGGTGCAATAGCAAAGCCCAAAAGTAGATTTGGTTAGTCTCATCTACTTATTGGGCTTTTTTTGCTGATGACACATAAAGGATTATCAAGGTTCTCAACGGAAACGATCCAGCTTTTGAGTTCTATAAACGATTTTCACTCAATCTGCATCTAATCTTTATTTTGCACGTTTATACTGTAGCCTCGATGCATTGAGACCTATCGTATCATAGTTCAAAAAATTACCGTGAAAGGAAGTGTTAAATGCTTAAAAACGTTTATGATTTTCTTCCAGTATCAGGTATCATTCTTACCACTACATCAGCTTATGCAAATAGTGGAGTTGAGGGACAATTAGAAGGTGTTGAACCAAAAATGGCCGAAATTGAAGAATACGTGGTTGCAGTTCGTTTTCCATAAACATGGTACGATGAGAATCATCATAAGCAATCGAGGGGATATGACATGCCACAAACGATTTTAATCGTGGAGGACCAGCACGTCCTACGAGAGATCACAAAGGAGTATTTTGCAGATGAAGGCTACGAGGTGCTAGAAGCGAGCGATGGACGTCAGGCGCTGGCGTTGTTTCAGGAGCATCCCGTTGACTTGATGATTCTGGACATTATGCTGCCGGAATTGGACGGATGGTCTGTCTGCCGACGGGTTCGCAAGACGTCCAATGTGCCGATTTTAATGCTGACGTCCCGATCTGATGAAGACGATACGCTGTTAGGCTTTGAGCTTGGGGCGGATGATTATGTGGTGAAACCCTGCAGCCCGCCCATTCTTATCGCTCGGTCGAAGCGTTTGTTAGCAAACAGGCAAGGCCGTGAATCAGGGGAGATGCTATCTGGAGGTGCGATCAAGCTCAATCTTTCCTCCAGGACGGTATTACTGGATGGCGAACCCTGTGGTCTCACTCATACAGAGTTTGAAATTTTGGCAATCCTAATGAAAAACAAAGGGCTTATTCTCACAAGAGAGCAGCTAATCACGACCATCTGGGGCTACGATTTTGCTGGCGATGATCGTACACTTAGCAGCCATGTGCGGAATTTGCGAACTAAATTGGGCAAGCATGCGAAAAGCATTGTCACTGTCGTCCGCTCGGGGTACAAGTTTGAGGAGCAGCCATGAGAAAAAGCATAGTCTTTAAATTGTTTCTGTTGACGGCAGGCTTATGCACAATCGTTATTGCTTGTTTGTTTATCGGACAGACCTTCTTTTTCAAGCAATTTTATGTCCACCAAAAGGTAGACAACGTCCAAACCGCTCTTCAGAATGCGTCTGAAGAAAGTGGATTGGAGGCAGCGGATGCCCAAACCATGTTTCAGTACGAGCAGCAATTTTATCAAGAACACAATACTTGGGTGACGAAGCTAGACGCTGACGGTTCCCTGAAACATACAGACAACTTTGAGATTGAGGTTCGTTTGGAGGAGACGGAAAACGCGCCTATCCTATCTGGCACGACGATTACCATTCCGTTGTATACGGTTATCGATGTGGGGGAACTCAGAGATGACAATCCACTTCGGCCTAATTTTATTGTGACGCCGGGCGAGAGATTTGCCATTGAAGGTGTGTTCATCAACAATCGGTTGTTTCCACTGCGAGTGGCGAAGACTGCTTCGAATTTGCGAGAGGAGAATCGTTTGGAAAACGAACCGCTCGTTCGCAAGGAATACGAGGTGCTTTCAACGTTTGAAGATCCACGTGTCTATCTTGAAAAGTACCCGAACGTTTTGGTTTATGGCACCATTGAGCACGTGCGTATGCCTGAGGGAGTGGTGGAGTCACGCTATACGAACGATTTGTTCTTGGAGCGGGTAAAGACCTTTCAAGCAGATTTGCTCTATGGAGAGGAAATCGGAGATGGCAATACGGTTATTGATTATGAGGAAAATAACGTTCCTTACAAGCTGTTTATAGAACGTCTGACGGACGAAGAGGGAAACACGGAATACCTCTTTGCGATGACTTCGCTCCAGCCTGTGAGTGAGGCGGCAGGCGTGGCACGACAGTATTACGGCTATATCGTTGCAGGGACGTTATTGCTCGTCCTATTGGTTTCGTTTTATTATGCTCGCCGTATTGCCCGTCCGTTGCTTCGTATTAATGACGCCACACAACGAATGGCCAACCTCGATTTCTCTGCCCGTCTCCCAGTGAAAACGCAGGATGAAATCGGCAGTCTGTCGAGCAGCATTAACGGACTATCAAGCTTGCTGCATGACCATATCGTCCGGCTTGAACAGGACATTGAGCAGGAAAAGCGACTGGAATCGACACGAAAAGAGTTTATCTCAGGTGTCTCACATGAATTGAAAACACCGCTCAGCGTCATCGAGAGTTGTCTCTATATTTTAAAAGACAAGCCCGAAAGCGAAAAGCGAGAGTATTATTTTGCTGCGATGGAGGACGAAGTGCAAAAGATGGTCCTGCTGATTGAGGATATGCTGGAGCTTGCGAAATACGAATCGGGCACATACAAACTGGAGATGTCTCCGTTCCGTATCGACCAGGTGTTGGAAAATGTTTGTGAGAAGCTGATGTCCGAGATTACAAGCAAGCAGCTAAAGCTGCACCTCGATCTCGCCCCAATTGATGTCGTTGCCAATCCGTTGCGCATCGAGCAGGTCGTTGTGAATTTCCTGACGAATGCGATTCGCTATACGCCAGAAGGCGAGGCCATTCTCGTACAGACCGTCGAGACAGAGGAAACCGTCAATGTAAGCATAGAGAACAAAGGCGCCCACATTCCAGACGAGCAGATGGAGAAAATTTGGGACCGTTTTTACCGCGGCGAGAGCTCCCGTGACCGTTCGACCGGCGGCACTGGGCTCGGCCTTGCCATCACTAAGCAAATTTTGGAGTTGCACGGAATTCCTTATGGAGCACGCAATACCGAAGACGGTGTGCTGTTTTATTTTGAATTAAAGAAGGAGAAAAATAGTCGCTTTGACTCTGCGTAGAACGTGATGTTCTGCGTTTTTTTTATGTGTTCTTCATTCGGTCTGCATTTGATCTTCATTTCCTTCAACTATCCTTCTATTTGAGCACAAGAAATGGAGGAATGAAGGATGCAAAAAAGATGGATTGGTGTATTTTTGGCGGCAGCTGTCACTTTATTGGTCACGGCATGCGGAAATCAGACGAAAGAGGAACATACAACAGCTTCACAGCTTGAAGAGGCAACAGAACCCCCGACAGATTCCCTGGATTCTTCCTATGAAACCACGTATCAGACAAGCCTTTTTTTCGGGGACTCGGTCACAGAGGGGCTGTCCTATCATGACATTCTAGACGAGAAAAACGTCCTTGCTGGCGCAGGAAAAACAGCTGAATTTGCGCTAGAGGACCTTCCCGTTCTCATTGAAAGAGCACCTGAGCACGTGTACATCCAATTTGGTTCGATCGATCTTCTTTTTCCAACCGACGATCCGATCGATTACTCATTGACACACTACGGCGAAGTCATCAACACGATACAAACGGAGCTTCCCGAAGCGGAAATCACGCTGCTGTCGGTCACCCTAGTGACGGAAGCCGCAATTGAAAAGGAGCCGCGTTACCAAAATATCGAGGCGTACAATGAGGAAGTTAAAGCACTCGCCGCTAAAGAGAATGTCGGCTATATTGATCTAACGCCACTTGTTACGGAGCATTCAGATCTGTATGGGGAGGATGGCATACATTTCGAAAAAGCGTTTTATCCGCTGCTGCTTGATTCCTTGAAGGACATCCAAAATGGTGAATGAGCCTGGGAGGTAACGGACGTTGGTCTTCAGCAGCTTAAACTTTCTGTTTCAATTCTTGCCGGCAGCGCTGCTTTTGTATGCCATTGCACCAAAAAAGCTGAAGAACACCGTGTTGTTTGCCACAAGCCTCGTTTTTTACGCCTGGGGCGAACCAGTGTATATTTTTCTCATGGTTTTCTCCACCTTTTTCGATTATGTCAATGGGCTGCTGATTGAGAAATACAGGCATCGGAAGGCAGTGGCGAGGGCTGTCTTCATCTTCTCTATCATCGGCAATATCGCCATTCTTGGCTTTTTCAAATACGCCGAGTTCATCGCAGACAATCTGAATCAACTGTTGGACACCGAGCTACACGTCGCGGATCTTCCGTTGCCGATTGGTATTTCCTTTTACACGTTCCAAACGATGTCCTATTGTATCGACGTGTATCTTGGAAAGGTGAGTGCCCAGCGAAACGTCATCACTTTTGGCACCTATGTCATGATGTTTCCGCAGCTCGTGGCCGGTCCGATTGTCAAATACGCCGACGTTGCCAGCCAGCTTGTCTCACGCAAGGTGACGCTCGACAAGTTTGGTGAAGGGGCAGAATTGTTCATTCGTGGGTTAGCAAAAAAGGTGCTGCTTGCCAACAACATTGGCATGTTGTGGACGAGTGTGAAATCGACGCCGCCTGAGGATGTGACGATGCTGGCGGCCTGGCTTGGCATCATAGCGTTCACGTTCCAAATTTACTTCGACTTTAGCGGCTATTCAGATATGGCGCGTGGACTCGGCAAAATGTTCGGCTTTGATTTTAAACTAAATTTCAATTACCCGTACACCTCAAAAAGCGTGACGGAGTTTTGGCGACGATGGCATATCTCGTTAGGCTCATGGTTTCGCGAATATGTGTATATACCGCTCGGTGGCAACCGGAGAGGGTTGGGCAATCAGCTCCGTAATTTGCTGATTGTCTGGTTGTTGACCGGGTTATGGCACGGTGCCAGCTGGAACTTTGTCCTTTGGGGCATCTATTTCGGCCTGCTCGTGACGACGGAGAAGTTATTTCTGCTGAACTGGCTGCAGCGGCTCCCTCGCTTGGTAGCTCATCTTTACACGATGCTTGCTGTGGTGGTTGGCTGGGTGGTGTTCGAGTTCGTTCAATTGTCTTCTGTTTGGGAGTTTCTCGGAACGATGTTCAACGTCACGGCTGAACTGGCGGATCGACAAGCTCTTTATGACCTGTCGACGAATGCTCTTCTGCTCGTGCTTTGTGCCGTGTTTGCGACACCACTTCCAAGTCGGATAATCGCGTGGCTACAGGTCAAATGGCGCCTTGGGGGAATCATCGTCACTCCAGCGTTTTATGCTCTCGCATTGGTCTTGGCAACAGCCTACCTCGTCGATGAGACATACAATCCGTTTTTATATTTTCGCTTTTAAAGGGAGGGACAGTTCCATATGAAAAACGGTTCGAATCATCGCGCAATTACAGGTCTACTGCTGGTGGTGTTTGTTGGTGCGGTGGTTGCGGCCGACGTGCTTACAGACGACAAGTCGTTCTCAGAAGAGGAAAATCGCGTATTAGAAGAACGGCCAGATTTCTCACTGAATTCACTTGTGGAGGGAGAATTTGTTTCTGAATATGAGCAGTATACGTCGGATCAATTTGCGTTCCGGAACGCTTGGATCGGTGTGAAGACCGACGCTGACCGTGCTTTAGGAAAAAAGGAAAGCAATGGCGTTTTTTTAGGCGAAAACGGTCATCTGATGGAGCATTACACGTCGCCATCAGAGGCCGTCATGCAGGAAAGGGTCCAAGCCATTCAGACATTCCACGAGGCTACGTCCGATCTGCCCATGTATGTAATGGTAGCCCCGACAATTGCCGGTGTGCTCCCAAACAAGCTTCCTGCCTTTGCGCCTATTGGCGATCAACAAAACGATCTGATTCGACTACGCCAACGGCTCCCTGAGGAGATTCGCTTTGTCGATGTGTTCAATGCGTTGGCGGGAAAGCAGGAGGAGCTTATGTACTATAAAACCGATCATCATTGGACAACAACAGGCGCTTATTATGCTTATCGAGCGCTTTGCCTAGAGATGGGTATCGTTCCGCAGGACAAAACGTCGTTCGATATTCTTCAGGCAACGGACGAGTTCTATGGCTCGCTTTATTCAAAAAGTGGATTTCGTCACCTTGAGCCGGACAACATCCACCTCTATCTTCCGAAAAAGCAAAGCACAATCAAGGTGAACTACGTTGAGGAAGGGCGGGTCTCAGATTCTCTTTACGAGCCTGATCACCTCCGCACAAAAGACAAATACGCCGTCTTTTTAGATGGCAACCATCCGCTCGTTCGCATCACCACGGACAGCCCAGAGGACAAGAAGATACTTGTGATTAAAGATTCATATGCCAATAGCTTGCTGCCTTTTTTGACGGAACACTTTAGTGAAATCAATGTCGTCGATCCACGGTATTATGACAAGTCACTTTTGGCACTGATCGAAGAGAGACAAATCGACAGCACGCTTTTTTTATACAACATGAAGACGTTTTTTGAAGACTCATCGATTATGAACATAACGGAGGGATTGCAATGAAACATCAAGGCATTGTCATGCTTGCGCTGATGGCCGCGGTTGGGCTTGTGAGCGGCTGCTCCAACGGTAGAGTAGAATACGAAACACTCACCGTTGCCACTTTGGATGAACATATTCAGCAAGAAACTGATGGAAGTGAGATGGACCAAGGAGATATAGAAAAGCTACAAAAAATATACGATATTGAGGCGAATGATATAGAGGATTTCGTTGTGTACACCGCTTTATCGAACGTCAAAGCGGATGAGCTTGCCATCATCAAAGTCAACGATGGAAGCAAAACGGACACCATGATGGCACATATTCAGCAACGAATCGAGGAACAAAAGGTGAAATTCAGCGGCTATCGCCCGGAAGAATTGTACCTCGTCGAGAATCATGTGCTGAAGTCGGTCGGCCCCTTCGTCTTCTTTGCCGTTTCGGAGGATGCTGACCTCAAGGAACAAGAGTTTGATGCTGCTTTAGAAACGTATGAAGAGCTGCTGATTATGCCGGCGTCTCAGTAAAGGTGGAAAGTTAGCAATTCAGCACCAACCCACTTCCTTCCAAATGGCTTGAAATTAAAACCGTCCCATCCAAAAAGGACTTCAATCTTCACACAAAGGGGAGGAGGCCCTTTGTGTGAATATAACCATATTCAAAAAATATACCAAAATAAATCCAGGTATTCCTTTTAAAGGAGAGCACCTTAGTTTTTTGTCTTCAACTAAGTAAGACTCCCGGCAACTTTCGGCAGTCTTTGCAATTTGTTAAACCGTTTCGAGTACACGTATGATTTCACCGTCTATGACTTCTTCACTAACTTTTTTAAATCCTAACGTTTCATATAACTTCCCTGCAATAGGATTGTCTGGTCGATGTCCAATCATTATTCTTTTACAATGAGACATACTCATTAACTGAATCAATGCTTCCAATGCAGCTTTCCCATGCCCTTTGCCTTGATGCTTTTCGTCAATCATTAAGGCAGGAATCCAATAGTTATCATCCTGATCCGGAGTCGTACAAAATACGAGAAATCCGACGAGAATTTCTTTTGAGTAAATAGCGCGCAATGTGAAACCATCTACATATTTTGATTCGGCAATCCAATAAACGACAGGTGCAGGAAAGACATTAAGTTGCTCTGGCTTCACTTTAAGCTGGGTACATTCATACCAATTCTCGATAGACACAGGCTTTAATATAGTTTTTATCACTAGCGTTGCATTAAAAGGTACTGATCATTAAAAATACAAAGAATGTTCAATAAACAAGTCGTTATACAATGAAAAAACCCTTTACAATGG
>NZ_SNYJ01000027.1 GCF_004363045.1 Aureibacillus halotolerans | reverse complement strand
CTGGTCTACCCATTTACCAAACGAAGAAAGTCGTGTATGCTTGTCCATGGTTGATCCTTTGCTTTGGATTTGGACAGGTGACCACCTCTCCATCCGACTTGTTTATTGAACATTCTTTGTATTTTTAATGATCAGTACCTTTTAATGCAACGCTAGTGGGGTGAATTATCAAACATATTGTAATTCCTCTTTATTATGGAGTGTTGTTTAATAAAATGAATTGTCCACCACATGATACCTCGCTTCATAAGAATTAAAATTTTATTTCTATGCATCTTCATTAAATTCCTGCTCATTCTTTAATTGTGTATTTTTGAATGGGTATTAATAAGAATACTTTCGCAGAGCAAAAATCACCTTCAACGCTAGCTATGCTTGAGTGGAAGCAAAGTGAGATAGACATCTTGAGAACAACACCTGCTGTATTCAGTGAATTTAAAGGTGGCGATGCTCTCAATCCTGTATTTTCTAAAAGATCGCCTCTAAGGTTACTAAGCGGATTTCTACACTCTAAATAACGAGATGAGTCCCTTTAAATTCATGTCACATCATAAAAAAAATGCATCATTAAAAGCAGCCACTAGTGAGACTCCAGCGGGAAAAGCGAGCTAAGCGAGACCCCACAGAGCGCGCACGCGATCGAGGAGGCTCGCAGTTCGCCCGCGGAAAGCGAGCGTATGGCAGCTTGTATATAAAGCAATCCCAACAAATAAATTGCAGGTTTATCCAATAATATCTAAGCGTTTCTCCAAAATGTAAGCTGCGAAAGTCAAGTTAATACGCGATTCTACCTGTTAACAGAACGGTGCATGCAGTTATAAAAATCATCGCCGCGCTATCGTCTCCCCGTAAGCGTGACCAGTGGGAACTCACAAAAAAATAGACGAGTAGTATTGACAGCGATAAAAGGATTGTGTAAGATCAAGTTGAGATTAAGAATCATTCTCAATGGTTCTCGAATCCGATACCCCCTTTCCAGAAGCAGGTACTACCGGGCTACTCCCAACCAACCGGTGGTGCCTCTCTTTTTTTTGTAGAAAAATCAAAAAAAAGGTTTACAGACTATATGAAATGAGTGTATATTTGTAAGACAAATAAGATCATTTTCTCAGTTGTAAATATTACAAATCTAATCTGTGTGCTACAGTTGAGTGAATGATGATAGATTCAGAAGAGAAAAATGCAAAGCTGAAAGGGGAAAACACATGGAAAGAAAAATCAATATTTTCAGAGTTGTGAGTGTCTGTCTGTTGTGTGCTGTGCTACTAATCGGCTGCGGCAATAATGAAAGCGCTTCATCTGATGAGGAGAATGGGGCCTTTCCTTTATCTATTATGATTAACTTTCACACGCCAGAGGTTCCCGATGAAAAGGTGCTGAATTTAGTTGAAGAAGCGACAAATACAGATGTCGAGATTCAATGGGTGCCGGACAATACGTATAGCGAAAGGCTACAATCGGCATTTGCCACCAGCTCTCTCCCGGATGTTGTGTTTATGAAAAGTGATTCCTTCATGCAGTTTAAAGAAGGGATACGAGATGGGCAGTTTTGGGAAGTGGGGCCTTATCTAGATCAATTTGAAAACCTGAGCAAGCTGAATGAAGAAGTTCTAAAAAACACAATGGTCGATGGCAAGCTTTATTCTCTTTATCAGGCTCGTCCTTTATCTCGTCAAGGGATGATTTATCGCAAGGATTGGGCAGATGCACTAGGGCTTGATGCGCCTAAAAATACAGATGAATTTTACGATATGCTGAAAGCGTTTACGGAAGAAGATCCTGATGGCAATGGCGCGAAGGACACAATCGGTCTCACGGATCGGAATGACGTCATTTATGGGGCGTTTGATACGATTGCATCGTGGTTTGGCGCTCCAAATAACTGGGGTGAGCAAGACGGTCAATTGCTCCCGGATTTTATGTCTCCAGAGTATATGGACACATTAACATTTTTCCGTGATTTGCACTCGAATGGCTATATCAATCAGGATTTCCCGGTGACGAGCAAATCAGATCAACAAGAGCTTTTCAAAAATGGAACAGCGGGTGTTTACGTCGGTTCGATGGGTGACGTGCAAGGCTTGTATGAAGACGCCAAGGCGCTTAACCCTGAGGTTGTCCTTGATGTCCACAACCAAGTCAAAGGACCGGATGGGGAGTTTCAAGTTTGGTCAATCCCTGGGTACAACAAAGTTATTCTATTCCCGAAAAGCGCGGTTGAATCAGAGGAAGAACTTTTAAAAATTCTTGGATTCTTGGATGAACTTATGAACCCAGAACTAAGTAATTTGCTTCAATGGGGAATCGAAGGTGAGCACTACAAAGTGACAGACGGCAAGGCAGAAGCAATTGCAAGTCCACAAGTATTAGATACAGAGGTGTCTGCGTATAAAATGATTGAGGTTGGAGGACCAGAGTCGAACGGTCGTTATGAAGGCTATTTCTCCTATGAGCCACAAACCAAAGCAGAAGAACTCTACAAAGATAACGCTGAGCATTTGGTCACAGACCCAACTGTACGTCTAGAGTCGCCTACCTACGTGGAAAGAGGAGAGCGTCTAGACCAAATCATGCTTGATGCAACCTATAAATTTATTATTGGTCAGCTTGATGAGGCTGGGTATGAAAAGGCCATAGAGGAATGGAAAGAAGAAGGCGGAGATCAAATTATTGAAGAGTATAACGCCTCAAATGAGGGGTAGGTCGTAGATCAGATAGAAAGCCCGAGAAAAGCGCTTATTGCTTTTCTCGGGCTTTCTGCGTTTATGAGTGCTTATGCGGAAACAGCTGTGTGAGTCGCCATGTACGTTCGGCTGATTCTTGGAGCAGCTTTTTGCCATCAGTCATCGCTTCTGAAAGTGATGTTGGTCCATTCGTAATCGGAATGACTGCCTGCAAACCTGCGGATGCGAACTGTTGGGCATTTCCTTTGACACTCCCTGCAAAGGCGATGACAGGCACGTTGAAAGGCTTTGCCTCATTGGCCAAGGCAACGGGAACCTTGCCAAAAAATGATTGGGCGTCCATTTGTCCTTCTCCAGTGATGATAAGGTCAGCAGATGGAAGTATATCGGCAAGCTTTGCCGCTTCAGCGATATAGGAAAAACCGCTCATTGCCTTTGCGGAAAGAAAACTCTGCAAAGCAAAGCCAATGCCTCCTGCGGCGCCAGCACCGGCAGTATTCGCGTCATCTCTACCGATGGCTTTGGCACAAACTTTCGCGTAAGACGCCATGCCTTCCTCTAGTGTAGCGAGATCCTCCGTCTTCGCCCCTTTTTGCGGTCCGAACACGTGCACAGCACCGGTATCACCCAGAAGCGGATTGGTCACATCAGAGGCCATTGTCACCTCGACATCTCTAAATCGTTCGCGTAAGGAAGAAAGATCGATGCTGTCAATGCGCCCCAACCCTTTGCCGTTACCGGAAATGGGTTGTTTTTCTGTGTCATAAAACGTGACACCTAAAGCTTCTAATAAGCCAATTCCGCCATCAACGGTGGCACTGCCGCCAAGGCCAATCACCATTTGGCGTGCTCCATGTGCTAAGGCATGCGCCATAAGCTCTCCTGTGCCAAACGATGTCGCTTTCCATGGATCAAGTTCATCGTTTCCCACCAACGTAATGCCAGACGCGGCAGCCGTTTCTATAATCGCCGTCTTTGTTTCCGGAATCCAACCGTAGCTGGCCTCAACCTTCCCTCCGAGAGGACCACGGACCGCTACTGTGACTCGCTCTCCGCCAAGCGTATAAAGGAGTGCGTCGACGGTGCCTTCACCTCCATCCGCCATTGGCAAAAGGGTTGTGTGAATCGTTGGGTCTGCATCCAAAAGTCCTGCCTGGACCGCTGCATTAGCCTCTAAGCTCGTCATTGATCCTTTGAACGAATCACACGCAATAAAGACGTTCATTTAATCCCTCCTCATGAAGCTTCTAAGGTTAGTGTAAAATGAAGTTGCGGAAAAAACGATAGTATGGAGGATAAAAATTAGAAGGAAAACCTGCTAATTTTTGTTCTCGTGAACATTTCCAGACAAGTGCAAGCACAGCAGAGCGGTGTACAGCGTTTGCGCGTCACGAAATTTTCGTGGGTCCCTGCCTGTCATTGCGGCGACTTTCTTTAACCTGTATTGCAACGTATTTTTGTGTACATAGAGCGCTTCAGCCGTACGTTGGATGGACTGATCGTTTTGAAAAAACAGCATCAAATCGTCTAGCAGTTCAGGCATGTCGGGATGATTCAGAAACAATATTCGCTTAGCAAAATTGAGGCGGTCGAGCTCGGGAATGGCATTGATGAGGCGTTCGGTGCCCAGTTCGTCAAACAGCAGATACATGTCACTGTTAGAGGTTTTAGCAACAGACAAGGCTTGTTGGGCTTCTTGAAAGGAATTCTCTACTTTTTCTGGTGAATCAAATACGCTGCCAATGCCGCCATAGCTTGTGAACCCATAGGAAGCATGCAAAGTTGACTGGAGCTTAGTGCAGCGCTTGAGTAGCTCAGTCCTTTGATCTTCTGAAGCATGCTGAGAAATAGGTATTAAAAACACGAAGCGTGTAGGACCGTCGGAAGCAACGATCGTATCTTGATCAGGAAACAGTTGAGAAAGCTGTTTAATGAAATGTGGACGATCAGAATAAAAGGACGTTGTCGTATGGTGATGCTGTAACGATTCACTAAGGACAGAAGAAAAATTGCCAAGCTCAATTATGACAGTAGCTCGGGACAATGTGACATCATAGCCAACAGACAAACCCTCGCTTTTGATGATTTCAGGGTCTGTCCATGTTCCGGATAACCAATGATGGACAAAGGCTTCGGCAGCGAAGTGTTTAAATGTGAGCTTGTCATTTAAATACGCCTCTTTCGCCAATACTTCCGTTAACCTTTTGATAAAAGCGGCGTAGGGTTCAATTTGTTCAATTGCTCCCGAAATCCCGACGACACCGATAATCGTGTTATTGATTTGGATAGGGAGGTTCATACCGGGTCGACTTCCTTGAAGCGATGAATGTTCGTCTATGATGACGGGCTCGTTTAATTGGAGAACGCGCAAGGCCCCTTCATGAATGTCTCCAATGCGTTCTTGATTATTGCTAGCAATAATGACGCCTTGATGATCCATTAAGTTAATACTGTGCTTTGTGAATTCGTAAGCCTCTTTCACAATGGATTGAGCAAGTGCCTTTGAAATCATATAATCCCTCCGATTGATAGGATGCTTATGATCGGTGTGCGAGCGAGTCGGGTCGTCTTGCACTCAGCCACCACTTTAAGAAGGGGGGCACGCAAAAAAGAATAAACAAAACACGGAAGAGCTGAAAACTTGTTACGGTAGGCAGGTCGGCTCCAACGGCTAACGCAGTCACGCCCATTTCCGCCACACCGCCCGGGGCTAATGAGAGAAATGCCGTTAACAAGGACGGCGAACCCCACCATGACCATAATGCCGCCATGCCAAAAGAGAAACCCATCAACCAAAGGTTTGTAACGATGATTAGCCATACGTACCGTTTGAGTGACAGTAACGTTGGCCAATGAAGCTGCATGCCAAGATGTGTCCCCAGCAATAATTGTGCCGCGTTAATCACTCCAACAGGAAAGGCTGGGGGCTGACCAATTGTCGAGGACCAGGCAGCAGTGACCAAAAGTGTCCCCATAAAAGGAAAAATAGGAAGGTTAATTTTTTTACCGATATAGATGCCGACAGCAATGCAGGGCCAAAGGAGCCAAGTGTCATCGAACGTCAATGAAGAACCTGCTACGCTCGGCGAAGGGGCAGAGCTTCCGGGCGGGAACTGATGTGCGGCCAAAAACGGGACAACCGTCACAACAAGCAACACTCGAAGCGTTTGCATGAGCGCCACTGTCCCAGGGTCGACTTTTTTAAGCTCCTCACTTAGCAAAATCATTTGTGAAAGACCTCCGGGAATGGAGCCCATAATTGCCGTATTCAAAGAAATAGATGTCCAACGCTTTACTATAAGTGCAAGGAGAAAGGTGAAGCCAATCAATATGACGGTGCTTGTGAGCATCACCGGAAAATCTTGTACAATAAAGGCAAAGGTTTCAGACGTAAAGGACGTCCCTAGCATGTAACCAAGAATAACTAAGCCTACTTGTTTCGCAAGCGATGGCCAGGCAGTAGGTTTTTTAAAAATGGATTGCCATATCATAACGCCAACCAATGGGCCAAGCATCCACGGTAGCACAATGTGAAGCCATTCAAATAGAACGCCTGAGATAAGGGCAACAATAAGTGTACTCACATAAGGTGCTCGCAAAGCTGTCTCCCCCTACGTATCTGTTGCTTCTATCATATCATGGGCTCCAAGTGTCATCAGTAAAGAAAATGAATTGTCTGCATAAACTTTCCTTTTCTATCGCACACTAGCGGTTGAACATAATTTAGGAGGGTAATCCATGCAAAACAATATGAGTGGTTCACAATCGATGCAAAACAATCAACAACAGGCAGTACCAGCGAACATGAATCATGGAGGGCATGAGCTTTTTGATTTGCACGAGGTGCTTGCCGGGCAAATTAACGTCCTTGACCAGTTTATGATGTTTCGGCAATTCGTTAAGGATCAGGAGCTGCTTGACATTCTTGATCGCCAGTACCAATTTATTATGGAGCAGTACAATAGTTGTGTAGATGCATTTACGACAGGGCAGAACCCACAACAGGACACTGGTCAATACAAAATGCAGCAAGAGAACAATATCGTGTATGGCCTTCAGCCGTCCCAGCCGAAAAAGCCGAACCAGTCCATTCAAGACGTAAAGGATGCGGGCATTTCTGGCCATATGCTAGGATTAATCAAATCGACGGCATCCTTATTGACGATGACAGCGGTCGAGGTGACGAACCCAGTCGTCCGTCGTATTCTCGCAGACACAGTGCCAAATTATATTGAAATGGCGTATGAGATTTTCCTTTACCAGAACAAACATCACTATTATCAGGTGCCTCAGTTGAAGCAGCAGGATATGCAACAAATGACCACAGGCTTTCAAAAGGCGCAAGGGAAACCACAGATGCCTGGCAATTCATCAAACGGCTTGCTCCAATAGCAGCAATCAGAAAACCGGACCTCTACATCGTAGAGAATCCGGTTTTTTAAAATGGACGAGTGCTTGGAAACGTAGCGGGCGCTAGAAAACTATGTCTCAAGATCCATCGGCATTATATCAAGTACCCAATAATAGCACGCATTTGTATAGAAAATATCCTCCAAAACCAATCAAACCAAGACCCGCAGCGATCATGATTTTTCTAAGGGTTTCTTCTGTCAAGAAACGCCGGGTGTAGTGAGAGGCGAACGCCATGTTCAGATTCCAAATGGCTATGCCGAAGATGATGGCAGTACTGTATGCAGCGATTTGTCCCCATTCCTGCCGAATGATGAACTCGCCGACGACGGTACCGTATATGCTCGTCCAAAATAATAAATTTAATGGGTTGAGGAGGGCAATGGCAAAGCCTGACCAATAGGAGGAGGATAGCGTCATTCGTAAGCTGCTTTCTCCGGCACCTATGCTCAGGTTCCGAGACTGGCGAAAGCTGTCCACGCCAAGATAAATAAACACAGCACTGCCGCTTACATACAAACACGGAAGCAAAAACGGAGTGGAGAGTAACTGACCAAGCCCAGCGATAATGGCCACCATCCAAAGAATATCAGCACTCATTCCCCCGAGACCAACCTTCCAGGAGGACCAAAAGCCTCTGTGCAGCCCTCTTTTTAACATTTCTGTATTGATGGGTCCGATCGGTGCAGCAAGACTAACGCCTAAGCCTATGTAGGCAAGATAATGTATGAGCCATCCCATTGTCCAAGCCCCCTTCCGAACATTGTATGCATTGGACAAGAGTCTAGAATCATAAAACTAACATAGGCCAAATGTCGTTCGAGGACAGTATAGACAAAGTCACATTGAGATCACATGAAAATTAGGTTGAATGCCATAAGGTCAATGAGCACCGGACAAGACGAAGCAACAAAGAAAGCGATCGTTTGTCCCCAACCAAAGCAGGCTGAATGAAAACGCTTGTCTTTTGAGGCGCAAAGTCTAGGGAGGCGCGGAGTTGCCACAAGGTCAATGAGTACCGGACAAGACGAAGCAACAAAGAAAGCGATCGTTTGTCCCCAACCAAAGCAGGCTGAATGAAAACGTTTGCCTTTCGAGGCGCAAAGTTTTGGGAGGTGCGGAGTTGCCATAAGGGCAATGAGCACCGGACAAGACAAAGCAACAAAGAAAGCGATCGTTTGTCATCAGCCTGATCAAATGACGATTGGGAGGATGCTATTGAAGTGAGATTGTACAGCCGAAAGATTATCGAAGCGGAAGGGCTTACCCATGCTTGGGAAAGAGATGTGTATGACCGATTTCAAGCCGACATGCTTTCTGAATCTGCCCCGTTCCCTTGTATTTTAGGTGTCGAAGGGTTAAAACGAGACTTGCTACGCTTTTGTTTTATTCCTTCTACACACTCAAAAGATATGTCTCTTCTCGCAGCCTTTTTGCGTGCCTACGTAGAGTCGTTCCGCCACATTGGACGCAATACATCGTTTGTCGCATTTTTCCCTCCAGATGAACCACAGGAAACACAAGCCGTTTATGAGCAGCGTTTCTGGAATGTACTGAACGAATTGCGAGCACTAGATGAACAGGATTGGCCATCAGATGTTCCGACAGATCCTGATGATCCCCTTTGGGAATTCAGTTTTCATGGTGAACCGATTTTCGTTGTGTGCAACACGCCATCACATGAGCTGAGGAAAAGCAGGAAATCGCATGCGTTTATGATAACCTTCCAGCCACGCTGGGTATTTGAAGGCATACATAAACATTCCAAAGCTGGGGAGGTGCTGCAAACGAAAATACGCCAACGTTTAATCGCTTATGATCAAGTACCTGTACACCCGGCGCTTGGCTGGTATGGCGAACAGACTAATCGTGAGTGGCGTCAATATTTCTTGCGAGATGCTCAAAATGACGAACCCGCTCGATGCCCGTTTCATCAAAAAAGGAGGAATGTGCATGGTGGAAAAAAAGGTTCGATATGAAAAAGGGGAATTATTGAGCTTACAGGAAGTCGTTGAGGAACTGTTACCCAAGGATCAAACAGCCTTTGTTGAGGTACAGAGAGACCAGCCAGGGCAAGCTCATCCATCACATACCCACCCTAATGACGAAATCTTGCATATTCTCTCTGGCTGTTTACACTTTCAAGCTGATGGCACTATGGTAGACTGTTCTGAAGGCGATCGCATTTACTTGCCAAAAGGCACATTGCACGGTTCAGTGGCCGGTGCTGAAGGCTGCACCTATGTGATTTCGATACGAAAGGAGGATGAACCCACATGACGGATATGGCTCTCGTGTTTATTGATGTGCAAAAGGGCTTTACAGCAACGACGTGGGGAGAAAGAAACAATCCGATGGCAGAGCACCGCATGAAGGAGCTGCTTCAATATTGGCGTGAAAAAAAGAGACTGATCATTCATGTGCAGCATGCGTCAAAAGAGATTTCCTCCCCGCTGCATCCAGCGAAGTCAGGGTTTGCCTTTCAAGATTCATTTGAGCCTTTGCCAGGTGAATGGCATGTGATAAAAAGCGTGAACTCAGCGTTTATAGGGACGGGATTGCATGTCAAGCTTCGGGAGCATCATATAGAGGATTTAGTGTTCGCTGGATTGACGACGCCTCATTGTGTATCGACAACCGTGCGGATGGCAGCAAACTATGGTTATAATTGCACCGTTGTCGAAGACGCTACAGCGGCGTTTCGTATGCAAGACCATCGCGGGGAATGGCTATCCGCGGAAGAAAGTCATCAGTTTGCTCTGGCCCATTTGCATCAGGAGTTCGCTCATGTTCAATCCACCTCTAGTTTGGTGAGGGAACAAGCTGAGGTAGAAAGCCTATTCTATGATTAATGGCAGACGGACTTTACAAATCATAGAAAAACCTCTATGATTACATCAACAATTTCATAGCAAGCACTAGGGGTGCTGCTGAAGGCTAGCGGCTGAGATGCGAGTTCACTTGAATTCCGATCCCTTGGGACCCGATCTGGATAATACCAGCGTGGGGAAGTGCATGAGAAGGTATTGGAACGAACAGTGCCTTAAAATGCACTGTTGTCTTTTGACTTCAGTGCTTTTATTTTGACCTACCTTTCTCTGTGAACGCTTATCTAAATCCCTCCTGTGCGGTTATGGAATAACTCAAGGAGGGATTTTTGTATGGGCTCAGCTTTAAAGTTGCGGGAAGTTGTTCTAATGTCGGTGCTTGCGGTCGTTTTTGGTGTCGTGTATATGGCGTTTTCCCATCTCGGACATTTATTGCATGCCATCATGGGACCGCTAGGCTATGACATCATTTACGGAGTCTGGTTTCTTGCTTCCATCGTGGCCGCTTATATTATTCAAAAACCCGGCGTTGCGTTTCTAGCAGAAGTGATTGCCGCTGGTGTTGAAATGCTTTTAGGCTTAGGCCCATCGGTGTTGCTATCGGGCATTATTCAAGGAGCAGGGGCAGAAGCGGTGCTCGCGATGCTACGTTATCAAAACTTTCGTCTGCCAGCACTAATGTTGGCCGGCATCGGGTCTGGTGTCGCAAGCTTTGTGTACGGCTATTTCCAATCTGGCTTGGCCGTTTATTCAAGCCAGTTGCTTGTGATCATGTTTATTGTGCGTATTGTAAGCTCAGCTGTGCTTGCGGGGTGGCTTGGGAAATGGATTGGCGACGCGTTGGCAAAGACGGGTGCTTTGCGTGGGTATGCGCTCTCGAAAGCGAAGAATAAAGGACCTACCGATCATGCCGCATAATAGGATGTATAGTGCAGAATGCATGTCCTTTTCATACAGTGATCAGACAGCGCCTGTTTTGAAGCAGCTTTCGTTCGATATCGAAAAAGGATCTTCTGTGCTTTTGATGGGGCCGAGTGGATCGGGGAAAAGCTCGCTTGCGTTTTGTTTGAACGGTCTTTATCCAGAGGCGGTCGAAGGTGTCATGGAAGGTGCGCTTTTTTTGAATGGCCAAGAGATCTCCACGTTTGCTGAAGGAGAAATTTGCCGTATCGCAGGAACGGTGTTTCAAGACCCGGACAGCCAATTTTGCATGCTGACGGTGTGCGACGAGCTTGCGTTTGGTCTGGAGAACTGGTCTATCCCTCGTGAAGACATGGAGGAGCGAATTGATGAGGTGCTGACACAGGTCGGGTTAACCGCAGAGAAGCATGCGATTATTACCTCGCTTTCTGGTGGGATGAAGCAGCGTCTGGCTCTTGCCTGTGTGCTTGTGCTTCAACCAGCAGTGCTCATTTTGGACGAGCCTACTTCCATGCTTGACCCCCAAGCGGCAAGGGACATAGCGCTTCAGGTGGAACAGTTATTAAATACAACTGACATGACGGTGATTGTCATTGAACATCGAATTGAAAGCTGGATTCATATTATTGAAAATGCCCTGATCCTGAATGATGAGGGAGAGCTCATTTACGATGGTCCGTTAAAAGATGGATTACAGAAACACTGGGACCTTCTACGTGCAGGTGGCTTATGGTTGCCCTTTGTGAGTGAGCTGTATTTGCATTTGCAGCCGAATGCGGAGGACATTCCGTTGGATGTGTCTCAATGGCCAGGTGATTTCAAAGTGAATGAGCTGCCGAGCCATTGGTTTCAAGCAAACACCGCAAATACGAAGCAGCGAACCTCCGTTTTGGAGGCAAGGCAAGTGACAGTAACTCGTGCGGGAAGGTCAATCGTAGAGGACGTCAATCTTACGTTGACGAGAGGCGAATTAACGGCCATTGTTGGTGAAAATGGTGCAGGGAAAACGTCGTTGCTGCATGCGCTCGCAGGGCTTTTGCCCACTTCCGAAGGAGAGGTCGTGTTTGCAGGTAAGACGTTTAAGAAGTGGAAAGAACGTCATCTGCGTCAGCGTTTAGGGGTGGTGTTTCAGCATCCTGACCATCAGTTTCTTACGAGCAGCGTCTATCATGAGCTGGCGTATGGTCCAACGCTTCTAAAGTGGTCACCAGAAGCCATTGAAAAAAGCGTGATGGCTTCGTTGGCAGCGTACAAGCTGCAGCATTTACGAGATGCGCACCCTCTCGCATTGTCGATGGGTCAGAAACGGCGACTTAGTGTGGCGGTCATGACCATTGTCGAGCAGGATGTGCTATTGCTGGATGAACCGACTTATGGGCAAGACGCGATCTCATCCTACCGACTTATGCAAAAGCTGAGACATCTCGCAGATAATGGGTCATGCATTGCAATGGTTACACACGATATGGACATCGCCTCCATGTTTGCGGATCGCTGGATTGTCATTAACCAAGGGCACGTCGTATCCGATGGGTCACCAGCGATTCTTTGGCGGGAGCATGAAGCAATTGCGCGTGAGGCACGGCTTCTTCCTCCAGTATGGCGACAGCTTGAAAAGGAGGCGAGGCTGCTTGGTGAACCTGTCTCACTATAACCCTAGCGTAAAAGCAGCTGTGATTATTGTCGCTGTGTTGTGTTTAGCATTCTTTTTTGACCCAGTGACACCTGCCATCGTGTTCGTTGGCACAGTGGTGTTAACGTTTGTGTGGGGGAAAGTCCCACTGAAGCCATGGCTCCTTATGATGAGTCCCTTTTTGTTCATCGCCGTTGGGTATGTATGGACGACGATAGTATTCGCCAAGCCATCAGACGGTCCAGTGCTTTGGCAGATGGGTAGTTTCGCAGTGACGTTGGATGCTGTGTTACGGGGGTGTGCATTGAGCATAAGAGTTCTGGCAGTGGCAAGCCTCTCGTTGCTGTTTGCCTTCACAACCGATGCAACGAAACTTCTGCTTAGCTTAATGCAGCAATGCAGACTGTCTCCAAAGCTTGCATACGGCATTATGGCAGGCTACCGCTTTTTACCTCTGTTTAAGGATGAATGGAAAACACTGCAAAATGCCCGCCGAGTGAGGGGCATGGGCGCAAGTAAAAGAGGCATTTCTTCTCTTTTCACTGCTTTTCAAGATGCCATTCCACTGCTTGCGTCTGCCGTTCGGCGTGCAGAACAAACCGCCATGGCAATGGAATCGAAAGGATTCACTGGTGGGGCAAGGACCTTTTATCATGAAGTGAACGTCACGATGAAAGACAGCTGGTTTGCCGGTGCGATTGTTCTGCTTTTTGTTCTTGCGATAGCTATCTCAATGTGGACAGGGATGTTCACTTTATTTGGAGATCTTTAGAGCGGCGTCGAACATATAAATAAGCGATTTCGTCATTTTTTAGGCATGTTTTTCTCGATTCGTGAATTTGATACTAAGAGAGGGATGATTTTCACGAAAAGAGGGATGGTATGGCCGACATAGCGTTACATCCTTTCACCGTTCAAGATGTTACGAGACGAAAAAATGAGGTGCCGTCAAATATTCAATCCATCGGTGCGCCAGACTGGTGGAAGCAAGGGTTCACAGGGAAGGGCGTTGTCGTAGCTGTGTTTGATACGGGATGTGACGCACGCCACCCGGACCTTCAAGAAGCGATTATTGGAGGCAGAAATTTTACGAACGACGATGGGGGAAGACCGCACCGCTTTGACGACTACCATGGGCACGGAACGCATGTGACAGGGATCATTGCCGCAAGAAAGAATAATACCGGAGTTGTTGGCGTTGCACCAGATGCGCGCATTCTTGTCGTTAAAGTGTTAGACAAGGATGGCAATGGTACGTATGAACAGCTCACGCGAGGCATTCAGTATGCTCTTGACTGGCGAGGGTCAAGGGGCGAGCGTGTACGTGTGCTGAGCATGTCGCTCGCAGGTCCTAAAGATGATTCAGCGTTGAAGGAGGCAATAGAGAAAGCCTCCGAGGCCAATGCCCTGGTCGTATGTGCTGCAGGAAATTCTGGAGATGGTCGCTCAAACACAAGTGAGGTGGGGTACCCTGGATTCTATTCGGAGTGTGTGCAGGTCGGAGCCATCGACCAAAAACGATCAATGGCGCCGTTTTCCAACTCCAACGACGAGATTGACCTAGTTGCCCCAGGTGTCGATATTTTATCCACCTACCCAAGGGGAAGCTACGCCACGCTTTCAGGAACGTCGATGGCCGCACCACATGTTTCTGGGGCAGCGGCACTGTTAATTCAAAAATACGAGCTAGGTCTCAGGCGGAGCATCATAGAAGCCGAGGTATTTGCTCTGCTCGTGAAACACACTGAGGCCCTTGGCTTTGATCCGCGAGAAGAAGGGTACGGCTCTTTGCTTTTAGGAAAAGGAAAAGCGTTTCCGAAAGCACAGGGGAAGCCGAAGAAAGCGAAAGCGTCTCAATCTATTGGAACAGGGAGCGGCTTCGTCGTTACCGCCGCAGCGATTGGCGAGGCTGCGGATGATGAGCTGTCTGTGCGTGATTCTTAGATTGGACACCAAAAACCACAGGGTTCAAATCGCTCTTGTGGTTTTTTTGTGTGGTAATTTTAATGTTGATCATCTAATGTAAAAAAGGCGATTTTTAATTCCGTTAAAGCAACGGTATCTTTAGTACTCTACATTTTTTTACGCTGAATAATAATGCTAATGGCATTACTAACGAAGACTAAGCACATCCAAAGTGTCATTGATGTTCTTACTTGTTCCACCGTTGGACTGAAAAACTCAATAAATATCAGGTGAAAAGAAAAACCGAGACATATAAAAACAAAAGCGACCTGTGCTACTTTAGCAAGGATCGCCTTGCCTCTTTCATCCTTACCTTCTGATACTGTAAAGTTAATATATACACCTATACCATACGCCGCAAGTAGTATACAAATAAGATATATCGCAATCATCATTCGCGCTCTCCTTTCTTTTCATATGAAAAAATCTCATCAATGCTTTTTTCGTACAATTGGGAAATATCAAATGCTAAAACAAGAGATGGGTTATATTTGTTTGCTTCAAGTGAATGTATCGTTTGCCTAGTCACACCAAGTTGTTCTGCTACATACTTTTGTGTCCATCTTTTTTCAGCCCGCAGAAGATATAAATTGTTACTCAGAACACGTTCACTTTTTTTCAACTGTCCCCCTCCTTGAAATTAATCTGTTGGGACAGGGAGCGGGTTCGTCGTCACAGCCGCAGCGATTGGTGAAGATGTGGATGATGAGCTGGGGGAGGCATGACTCCTAGATTGAACACCAAAAACCACAGGATTCAAGTCGCCCCTGTGGTTTTTTATTTAGTACAATGGTCTTTCAAAAAAATTTTAATGAACACTAACCTCAGCTGTCGACCCTTCCAACGCATTGGGACCAACGGTGAGAACGAAGCGTCCGGGTTCTAAAAGGTGTTCTCCTTTGGCATTGATCAATTCGAGATGGGTTGAGTTGATGTCGAACGTAACGGTTTTCGTTTCGCCTGGCTCGAGCTCAATTTTCTTAAAGGCTTTCAAAAGGCGCTCTGGTTGAGTCACAGAAGCATGAACGTCTGTCACGTACAATTGAACGACTTCTTTCCCTTTGTACTGACCGGTATTTTTAATATCAATGGTCGCCTGAACCGTACCGGCTGCTTTCATTTCTGATGCACTCAAGTCAAGCTTTCCATACGAAAACGTTGTATAGCTAAGACCAAAGCCAAACGGGTAAAGTGGCGTGAGATCCAATTCTAAATAACGTTTTCCTCGCGTGCGTTTCTGATGATACATATTTGGAAGTTGCCCAACGCTGCGTGGGATGGTTAACGGCAAGCGACCAGATGGGCTGATTTCGCCAAACAAAATGCGGGCGATGGCACGACCACCTGCCTGTCCAGGGTACCATGCTTCAAGAATCGCATCCGCATTGTCGTCAATCCAAGGCTCTAAGATCGGGCGGCCATTGATGAACACGACGATGAGTGTTTTGCCAAGAGCTTTGACTTCTTTCGCAAGCTCTAGCTGCACGCCAAGCAAATGCAAAGTGGAGCGGTCAATGCCTTCTCCGCACTCCATATCATTATGGGGGTTGTCTGTTACAACGGATGCGCCAGTAGCCAGGTCGACAGTGCCCTCTCCAAAATCGCGCGCACTTGAACCACCGAGCACCATCACGACCGCTTCGGCCTCTGAAGCCGTCTTCAATGCTGTTGCAAACCCGCTGCGATCATCGCCTTGAATCCGGCAACCTGGGGCAACAGTCACATGTTCAGCACCTAAAAGCTCTTTTACACCATCTGCCACGGTTGTAATTTGGTCACGCGCTTGCGGAGACGTATAGTCCCCTAGCTGATTGTACATATGATCTGCATTTGGTCCGATGACGGCTACACGTTTTATATTTTTAGAGAGGGGCAATGTAGCGGCCTCGTTTTTTAACAAAACAATTGCTTCCTCAGCGAGCTGTTCGGCAATGTCGCTATGCTCCTTGGCGCCAACAATTGTAGCGGCTCTATCTTCGTCCACGTAAGGTTTCTCAAATAACCCTAAGTGAAATTTCAAGCGCAGCACTGCTCCTGTCGCACTATCCAAATCATGAACGGTCACGCGCCCTTGTTCAAGCGCACGCTTTAATGATTTTCTGAAAAGCTGGCCAGACATCTCCATGTCCACACCTGCGCGCAACGATTGAGCCGCAGCATCCTCTTCGTTTTCGGCCGTATTGTGTCCATGGGCAAGCATATGCATCGCGCCGCAATCGGTAATAACCATGCCATCAAATCCCCATTCCTTGCGAAGGAGATCCTTTAAAAGCGCAGCACTAGATGTACATGGCACCCCATCAATTTCGTTGTAGGCTGCCATCACAGACAGCGCCCCTGCATCAACGGCAGCACGGAAAGGAGGGAGGTCAATGCTGTGGAGTTCTAAAGGTCCCATATGCACAGGAGCTGCGTTTCTTCCGCCTTCGGAGCTTCCGTAGGCAACGAAATGCTTTAGTGTCGCGACAATGCTATCATGGTCACGTATATCATTGCCTTGAAGCCCATTGACCGCAGCTTTGGCATACACCGTCGTCAAATACGGGTCTTCACCAAATGTTTCCTCCGTACGTCCCCACTGTGGGTCCTTCACAATATCGAGAACAGGAGAGTATGTAACGGCACCGCCTTGGCTTCGTGTTTCAGCAGCAATGGCACGACACATTTTCTGATAGAGCTCAGGATGCCAGGCACTAGCGGCCGACAGTGGCACAGGGAAGACGGTAGCGCCAATAGACATATGCCCATGCGAGCACTCTTCGCCGAATAAAAGTGGGATGCCGAGCCTTGAATTCATGATTTGAAAGTGCTGTAACGAATTCGTCGCCTTCGCAGCAAACGTTTTTGATAAGCCTGTTTCAAGCGTCACGCCTGTCCAAGGGTCTGCGCGCAGCGTTCCATAAAGAGCGCCGACTCGGCTATGCCGCAGATCTTCCTTGCATTCGGGCGTGAGCGAAATTGAATGATCTATGTTTTTGGTGAACATTTCCCAACCAAAAGGCTGCACAAGCTGGCCAATCTTTTCATCAATCGTCATTTGTGAGAGCAGTTGTCCGACACGATCTTCCACAGGCAACAGGGCGTCTTTGTACGTTCCTTTTTCAGTATGTGTAGGTTGCACGGGAATCCTCCTGATTCAATTCTCTGTTTTTTTGGTATTGATCGAATTATATCATGATTCAACGTTGAAAGAGGGAAGGGGACAGAGAAAAAAGCACATGAAAGGCATGTGCTTGGAATGAAGAATTCATTGGTTTTTTGATAAGGGCGTATGTAACGGTGAAATGGTATGAAAAGCAAAGAATACTTTATTGTTACGTGCTTCATGCTAGAGGTCATTCGTTTAATTGCAAGCTTTTTCTGGTGTTTCGTGCCGTGTAAGGTCTCGCTTAGCCCGCTCGCTTTTAATGAAAACTCACCGATGAATATGATGCATGATTGCACTGTAAAGAAAATCTGCTACATCTCCATCGCCATATTGATTAAAGTAGTTTTTGAAACGCGAATCGAATTTGTAGGTGTGGGCAATGCAAGCGAGTAACTCGTCATCACATGTCATGAATTGCATTAAACTATTTTTCCATTCCTCAATTAGTCTCTGAACGTGATCGGAGGAAGGAGGCTGATCAACACAAGACGCAATATCTTTGAATAGTTCCTCCATGGATTGAAAACGTTCGTCTTTTTCATCTAATGATAAGTTTTCCAACGTTTCACTAAACTCTTTATACGATTCTGTTTCACCATAAATGAATCTCGCCTCATTTTCATATTGTTCTTTCAATGGCAAAACGGAAGAGCTGTTGAAAAGTTGCAAATGACTTATATTTTTTCCCGCAACATATTCTTCAAGAGCTCCCATAATTGTTTCTAATCTTTGTTTTTTCAATAATAAGGTTTGTCTCTGCTTCTTTACTATTTCTTTTTGTTCTTGCCTTGTTAACTTTAAAATGTCCGCAATGTCGTTCAAGGAAAAATCCAGTTCCTTCAAAAATAAAATCGTTTGAAGTTTTTCCAAACTGCTTCGATCATAGAGACGATACCCTTTTTCTGTCAGATGTGTCGGTTTAAATAAATGAATTCGATCGTAATAGTGCAGGGTCCGGACTGTAACGCCTGTAATCTGGACAATATCTTTAACTGCCAATAATTGTTTCTTCATCCCAAAATCCTTTTACCTCGTCTAATATTTGAGAAGAAGGGGTTATTGTGGCCTCAAAAATCGTTTTTCCTGTTTTTCTTAAATAGTATTGGATTAGATAATATCCGCAGGCGTAGCCAGCGCTATAAGGCATATTGACAGGTTCAAAGTTTTGCAGTTTTGCGATCTCATCACCGTAAAGATACGGAGCAAATTTATCAAATCCAGTGACGTGCAATTTTTCTCTAAGCACAGGCTTTATGTGACTATTAAGTGTTTCTGCGTTTGTTTTCGTCACCCAAGGGCCAAGAAATTCTTCTCCAAACATAATCGTCGCAAAGTTTTCAGCTAATCCTTCACTTACCATGAGCTCGCCCAAATGAACGGTGTGATCCCACTGAATAAATTGATAGCGCACATTATGATTGCATTCGTGCGCCAGAGAAGCCTTCATTCGAGGAATCGTGTACTCATTCGGCAAAAGTGTGCCCCAGATAAACCCAGGAATGCCCCCAAAGCCGCTATAGCCTTCGTTTAGTGTTAAGGCCCGGCTTTCGGGATTCCCTAGTTGAATGGTAAACAAATAGTCGGATTCGGGAAGACGTATTCCATGTTCGATAAATAGATTTAGGCTTTTCTTCACAGTATGCTCACACTCTAACCAAAATGATTCGTCCGAAATCAGCTCAATCTCAGGTGAAAGCTGTTGGGTAATCTGGTCTGGGGAGCGGTGCATCATATTATTAAACGTGACAACATCAAAACCATTCTCCTCTTCAGCTCTAAATGGGATTTGTTGAATTTGCCATTGTTTCATAAAGGGAGCCAACAATTCATTTCTGAATAATTCAAGCTTATGCTCGGGAGGCGCTTGGGCAACTTTTTGATAAATTTGGTCAGATCGCAATGTTTTTATGTTCATATCTCTCACTCCTAGTGATGAATTCAATAGAATTATGCACTATGACCTAACGTGATAGTCAAGAACTAGATTTGAATACTATTAAAAGCTCTGGAAGGATCTGCATCGTTTTTGAGTGGGTTCAAAGACAACTTTCGCAGAGCAAAAATTACATTTATCGCTTACTGCAAGGTGAGTACTTTCGAATCGATGTTGCCCTTATGCCCTTCAAGGTGCAAAGAAATCACGACCGCTTCGTCAAAATACTTCGCTTTCCGCGGGCACGGCTTCAGCTTCCTCGGAAAGCAAAAGCGGCTTTCCTGCGGGATCTTCAGCTCGCGCTATTCCCGCAGGAGTCTGCGTATGTTGACTACGCTGATGTTTGTTTCTGCGTAAATTGATTTTATTTTATCTCGGTCTCATATAACGATTAAGAAAGCGTGTAAAGGCATTTCGCAACCAAACAAGATAAGTAAGTGTATCGTTTCATGCAAGCTGAATCACCTAGTGCAGTATTGATGCAGGGCTGGGCTTATGTTTAGGTAACTTTCGCAGTGCAAAAACATCTTCAACTTTGCCCAAGCTCTCAATCCTGTATTTATAAAAAGATCGCCATTTAGTAACTAAGCAAATTTCTACGCTCTAAATCACTAGCTGAATCCTTTTTATCATGTCACATTATAAAATGAGTTCACCAAAAGCAGCGACTAGCGAGACTCCAGCGGCAAAGAAATCACGACGAAGTCTTTTTGAGTCGATGATGCACTTGTACCCTTTAGGGTGAAAGCGAGCGTATGGCAGCTTGTATAAAAGAAACCCCAACAATGAATTTCAGGCTCAACTTCACACCTTACATTTGGAAGTCCATTATCTTTTCATTTAAAGGATTGCTGCAAGAACTATCTCAAAAACAAATGAATAGAAAAAAAGCGGTCACTAATAAAAGCCAACCGCTGCCTAATCCTCATTTCTTTTCTCCCTCACTGTCTTCCATCCCTGAAGTTCTCCAGAAAACAAGGAAAAGTCCGGACGTAAGAATGCCGAGAATGGCAATGACAATGCCCATGGATACACCTCCTCAAAGAAGTCGGAGTCATCTCTAATGGTTTGGTTTAAAAGCGACAACGCGTAGACGGCGATAATCCGCGACCCATTCGCCATTCTGGAAGAGTGTTGGTCGTAGTTGTTCTTCGGTCGCGTTTAAAATAGCGTCAACTGTTGGGGAATCTATGCTGGCAAGGATACCGTCGGCAAACATGTGGAGCCATGACTTGAGTCCTTCGTCGCCTTGGAGTGGGGTTGGTCGATCGTACAAATGGGCAAAGTGAACATCAAATCCAATCAATTCCATAAGGTGACTATATTCGCCGATGCTCGGGAAATACCAAGGTGACCGCGCTTCTGCATGACCGTGCGCAGCACATTGTTCAAAGAGAGCTTTTGTTATTGTTTGAACGTTGCCTTTGCCACCGAATTCAGCGACGAAACGTCCACCAGGAACGAGGCTGTCAAAAACACCGGTCAATACGTTTTGAGGAGAACGCATCCAATGCAATGCAGCGTTAGAAAAAGCCGCATCGAACGCATTTTCATATGAAAGCTGTTGAGCATCGGCGACGTCAAATGATAACGCAGGATACTTGCTTTTCGCTTTCTGTATCATGTCTGCTGAGGCATCGATTCCTGTAACAGCAGCACCTGCATCAGCAATAGTCTGCGTTAAATCGCCTGTACCACAGCCGACATCTAAAATGTGTTCGCCAGGCTGTGCGTCCAGAACCTTGAGTAATGATTCGCCATAGTTTGAAACAAATTGATGTTTGCTGTCATACAACTGCGCGTTCCATTGGTTCATGCCATCATCTCCCATGTCTGTTTTGGCAAGTATACCAGAAATAGGGAGTCTTGGTTGAAACGTAAAATAAGCCCTGCTTGCCTCATCGAAGCAAGCAGGGCTATCCTGTAGAGTCATTAAAAGGACGTATGAAACGCTATATCCGATCACTGAAAAGCTAAATGGAAAAGGTGAGAATCGGCTGTTTTAATTGTCGCTTATTTCTTTACTTCTTTTCCCATGCAGCTGAGTAAGAATTCGCTGAACATGGAGTTTGCCCAAGAGAACCAAGGACGTGTAAATTGTGCTGGATCGTTGACGTTGAAGCCTTCGTGCATTAAATTGGTGTCGCCATCTGTGCGTTGGAAGGTTTCGAGCAAGTCATTTCGCTCTTCTGTACTTGTGCTCGTCAGCCCTTGCATGGCCAACGAGATATGCCAAATGTACTGAGGCGGTGTGTGCGGGCTTCCGATGCCTTTGGCGACACTGCCTTCATAGTACGTTGGGTTGCCATGGCTTAATAGAAACTGTCTTGTGTTCTGATAGGTTTTGTCATCCGCGTTACAGTAGCCTAAATACGGTGCAGCGAGTAGACTCGGTACGTTCGCATCATCCATGAAATTGAATTGACCAAAGCCATCCACCTCATAGGCATAGACACTTTCATACCCCTCATAAGGGATGACGGCATGCGCTTGAATGCTGTTGTCAATTTCATTGGCAAGAACGCGCGCGTCTTCTGCCAATGTGCTGTCGTTCAAGACGGTGGTCGCAATTTCTTCTAGATAACGAAGGATGACGACGGCAAACATGTTTGAAGGAACGAGGTATCCATAGGTGCAAGCATCGTCGCTTGGACGGAAGCCCGACCATGTCATGCCGATGCCTTCTTTAACCAAGGAGCCTTTGCCATCACGGCTCAGCGTATCGTTATGGCGACCTTCGTGGCGCACGAAACGATAAGGCGATTTTGATTCATGGTACTGCTCAACACGAAACAGGTTGATAATCTTTTCAACGCCGGTTTTGAAGTCGTTGTCAAAATGAGCTGTTGAGCCAGTTGATTTCCAAAGAAGGTAGGCGAGCTGGACTGGGAAACAAAGCGAATCAATTTCGTATTTGCGCTCCCAAATCCAGTCGGTCATGTCGGTCACGTCGCCTTGGTGTCCTTTGCCGTTGCCAGTCTCGTTAAAGGCATTGGCGTAAGGATCATGAACGATGTATTCGAACTGCTTGCGCACAACGCCTTCAATGAGCTTTGCAAAATGCTCATCCTCTTCAGCGAGAATCAGATAAGGGCGAACCTGAGCAGCAGAATCACGAAGCCACATGGCCGGGATGTCGCCAGTAATGACAAAAGTCTTTCCATCCTCGTGAGGTTTGAGTGTTGTCTCGTACGTATTCACAAAGCAGTTTTCAAACATGTTGCCAAGCTTAGGTTGGTCGGCAAAATGGGTCTTTACCTCTTCAATTAATTTTTGCATAGATGCAGGAATGGCTGTCATTGTAAATCTCCTTTCGTTCTATCATCGTTGTTTTAGCGAAGCGAGTTGCTTCCGAATGTAACAATCTCATATGGTTTAACCACTTTCGACAAGCGTTCTTTGTTCGTTTCTTCTGTTCGCTCTTCAAGCACATTCGACACATAAAGCGCTCTTCCTTCTACTGATGTAGTAAGAGTGATCTGTTCTGAGGTTGGGTTGTACCAACGAACCATCCAATCACCGTTTTCCGCCTGCTTGAGAGACGTCGGTAAAAGACCATGACCTTCCCAAGAAAGTGGGCTTGTGACTGCTGGCAATGTCGCGCTCACTGTCGTACGAATTTGCGCAGTGAATAAAGAAGACTGAAATTGATAGGCAGCCCCGTATGCAGCGGTTGCCGTCGCTTCCGTATGCGGAATCACCATAATGTCAGTGCTGTGAGCTCCCTGGCATTGGGCTTCTGGAGTGAGGAAGACACCCCAATCCCCAAGCTCACGAACAGAACGAATGAGTGTGACGGCTAACGTGTTTCGACCATCTTGAAGAATCTCGTATTCATTTAACCCTTTGTTGGCGACCGTGAGTCCACGCTCTTCCTTTAAAACGGCACAAAAGGCTTGTTGGTGTTGGCAATTGCTTGGGTTTTCCCATTCCTTTTCAGGCACGTTGGAACGCTTGGCGACTTCAAAAATTGAATCAGCGAAATGCTCATCTGTCTCAATATCGGTAGGGAAAAGCATTCTCAAGCGGTGGTCCTGAGCTGTATTGTCAAACGAAGAACGAATGCGTACACCTTTGCCGTTTTTCTCAAGGATATATTGTGTGTGAATCGCAAGCGTCACTTTGTCCTCAACTCGCTGTGCTTTGCGATGACGAAACTCAACAAGTTCCTGAATTTCAACGTCGAGCGTTTCGTTTGCCTTGACCGGTATTTCGAACGCATGAACCGCCTCAATGACCGCACGGTACGGCGTATCCTCAACGACCGATACGGATGCCTGAACGCCTTTCGTAGTGAGTGGCGTTTCCCCTTCAGGCTGTTTGTAAATGTATTCATTCCCAAGATCTCCACTGTTTTCATAGACCCCAAGATCCTTATAAACGTTTCCTGTCACTTTGTCTGTCAACGTAAGAGAGCCATCTTCTTCAACAACACCGCGAACATAGTCATTTTCGAGCGTGTTGCTCGCTGAAAGGAGGGTGGCCTTGCTTGCTTCTGTCTTCTCCGCAGCAACAAGTGAAAATGCTTTTGTTCCAAAGGCAGGCACGGCTTCTGCCTCAAATGTGACTTCTACATGTCTAGCAATATACGGCTGACGAAAGCGGTCGGTCGGTAAGTCGTAATCAAAATGAGCACCTAGATCAATAATGGTTGCCTCCACGGTGTTCCCTTCAGAATCAACAAGCGAGAAAGTAGGGAGTGTATAAGCTTTCATTTCATTCACTGATTTGCCAGGTCCACCGTTCGCAAATGGCCAAGTGGCTGCTTCGAGCTTTACAGTGACGATCCCTGACGCTTCATCGCCTGACCCATTGGCGACAATAAACGGCAACGAATGGTCAAAGGAGTTGAAGCTGGACGTATCGGTGTGGCTGGCAAGTGCAGACAAGCTCTCCTGCACAATCGTCTCAGCGACATGTGTCGCTTTGTCAAAGCGTGTGACCATTTCACGGTGAACTTCATCCACACTGCATCCACAAATGCTGTCATGCGGGTGATTTTGCATGAGTGTTTTCCAGGCATACGTAAACTTATGCTGTGGATAGTCGTAGCCGACAGAGCTCGCCATCACAGCAAATGGCTCAGCACTTTTCTCAAGCAAGGTTTGCGCATGTTGGTTCATCTGCTTTAGATATACGCGCGCAGAGGCTGTATTCACAAGTGTATACCAGCCGTCTGTTTGCTGACTGCGAAGTTCCCCTTTGATTGTTGTTAAATCGTCTGGAAGCTCAGCTTTCATTGCTTCGATATAGCGATCAAAGTCACTGTGCACAACGTCCAAATCTGGGAGGAGGGCATTCGCCGTTTCAATCGCTTCAGGCAAGTCCGTTTGAATCGGCTGATGATCACACCCATTCATATAAAGGAGATGACTTGTGGACGCAAATCGTTCTGCGCTTTTTAGTTTTTCCTCCCAATATACCTTTGCTTCTTCCTCCGAAGTAGGGACTTCATTTCCGTTTGAATACCAGTTCGCGAAGAGGATGCCAAGGACCTGTGAGCCATCTGGCGCTTCCCACATCATTTCTGAATAAGGCGATTCGAAATTTCCATCACTGACGGTATTATTAAAGCCCGTTGGTTTAACGCCACGTCCAAACGCAGCGGTATCAATGCCAGCCTGCTTTAAAATTTGGGGAGCTTGTCCCATGTTGCCGAACGAATCCGGGAAATACCCAAGCTTTGAGATTTTCCCATAGGCATTTGCATCCTGATGCCCAATTTGCAAGTTTCGTAGGTTTGCTTCACTGCTTGTCAGAAATTCATCCTGCAAAATGTACCATGGACCAATATGAATCCGACCCGCGTTTATGTATTGTGTGACATGTTCGCGTTTTTCAGGACGGACCTGAAAGTAGTCTTCAAGCATAATGGTTTGGCCATCAAGGTGAAAGCTTTCATACCCTTTCCCTTTGTCCAATGTCTCCAAAAGGCTGTCCATAACGTCAATTAACCGCATATGATGGTATTCGTAAGGCATATACCACTCGCGGTCCCAATGCGTGTGTGAAATAAGATGTGCCGTTTTCTTCATCGTTGCCTCCAGTTGATATATCATTTAGGTGTTATTAGATACCTAAAGTATATCATTTTATTGTTTTATATAGTGCCCTTAATTCGAATTGAAGAAAAAAGGCTGGGAAGCGATCCTCGCCTTTTTAATTGCTGCATTATTTTTGCGCTGCAACCCACTCGTCAAGCTGACGCTGAGCTTCTTCCATGACTACATCAAGGCCTGCATTTTTCATTTTTTCAATGGCCTGTGGAACGAATTCCTCTGGATCAACGGAGCCTGTATACAGTGGTCCGATAAATTCTTCTTTCACGTTCTTCACTGCTGCAAGTTCTGTTTTCACATTTGTATCATCGAAGTGGAAGCCTAGAAGAGGGGCATTTACAGCCGAGCTGTTGAATGCGTCAAATTGTTCCCATTTATCTTCAGGATCTTCTTCTTTCAAATACGTAATCATCAAGTTTCCTAAGGAGAAAGAAGGCATGTCAAAAGCGTCGGATTGGCGAGGTAAGTCCTTAATGCGATTTTCAAAATGCTCATGGTAAGAAGAGAATTACAAGCTGTAGGGCACGGACATACAAAGACGATGGAACATACACCACATGCACGAATGGTGGGCATACGTTGATTACTTTAGAACCCTCTTCCATGAATACTTTGCCCAATATGTCGATCAGCTTGAAAAATACGTCCATCTCATGACAGATGATGAGATACAGAATTTTGATGAAGAGATCAAGCGTAAGGAAAAAGAAAAGCACATCGAGAAGCTAAACAAGGACATTAAATGAGTGCAGCAAGAATTCATTATGGAAATCTTTACAAATGATGAGGCTCGAAAGCAAATTGCATCCTTTAAGGAGCAGATCGCATCACTTGAAGAACAGATCGAAACCATGACAGCAGAGAACAGTATGTCAGAACAAGATAAGGTCTCTGCTCACCTTGAAAACATGAGACGGTTTCTAATGCATGGTGACAACATTCCTGAAAATGAAGCAAATGATATTCTGCATGAATTCATTGACAATATCATTTTCGCTAAGGATGGTATTGAGATTGATTTGAAAATTATTATGAAAGAATGAGCAGGTTATTGGTTAATTACCAGTGACCATGGCTCTGCAATAATAACAGTTAGATGCCTGCGGCTACTCTTTACCACAGGCTTTTATAATTTACTCTATTCACTGAATATTACGGTTAAAAAGAGCCGCCATTCCGGTGATTATTTAACTAGCCCTCCGGAAAAAATGAGCCGTGCCTCAACCATTTACTCCTCATCGCTTCATAAATCAGCTTCAAAATTGTCACCCACATAGTACGAAAAGGGCAATTCGAGTAAACAATAAGTATACGGGAAATTCCCCTTTGGTTTAAATGCCTAAATCGTGCTCTTACTGTAGTTGATAGGATATGATAAAATGTACTATAGATATTTATACTATGGTACTTTGCGGAATAATTAAGACTGCGCGTTTGGATTTAGGTTTCTCTCAAGAGAGACTTGCACGCGAACTTCATGTTGGTTTTATGCTGGTGAATTGTCAGGAGATTAACCTTTCAAAACCAAATCGGATGTTCTTCATGCTTTAATCGAGCTTTTAAAAAATAGAAATGTAAGTTCTGAGTCCTTGGAGACATGAGGAGATTAAATATGAAATCTGAAAAGCAAATTGAAGTAAACTTCATTCAAATACTACAAGATTTAAAGTACACATATCGAGAAGACATTCGAGATAAAGTGTCTCTTGAGGTTAATTTCAGAGAACATTTTGAGAGATTGAATCGTGTTAAATTAAGCGATTCTGAATTTGCACGTCTTAGGGACAGCATTATCACTGCAGATGTATTTGTGGCCGCAAAAACGTTACGAGAAATCAACACTTTCAAACGTGATGACGGCATACCTCTTCAGTACACTCTCGTAAACATCAAAGATTGGTGTAAAAATGAATTTGAAGTGATAAAACAGTTACGTATCAATACAGACAACAGTAACCACCGTTATGATGTTATTATTCTTATTAACGGTGTTCCTATTGTTCAAATTGAATTAAAGGCTCAACAAATTACACCCAAAAAAGCAATGGAGCAAATTGTAGATTATAAAAATGATCAAGGCAATGGATACACCAATTCGCTTCTTTGTTTTATGCAGCTATTTATCGTAAGCAACGAAACAAACACATACTATTTTGCCAATAACCATAAAGAACACTTTTGTTTTAATGCAGATGAGAGATTTTTGCCAATTTATGAGTTTGCAGATGAGAAAAATAAAAAAATAACGAATCTGTATGACTTTGCAGATAGATTTTTACTCAAATGCACCCTTGGGCAGTTAATTAGCCGATATATGGTTCTTGTTGTAAGCGAACAAAAACTGATGATTATGCGTCCTTATCAGATTTATGCTGTTAAGGCGATTATGGATTGCATCGAACAAAATCGTGGCAATGGCTACATTTGGCATACTACTGGAAGTGGAAAAACGCTCACTTCTTTTAAAACATCTACACTTTTAAAGGATAATCCTGAAATTGAAAAATGTTTATTTGTCGTGGATAGAAAAGACCTCGATAGACAAACACGCTTAGAATTCAATAAGTTTCAAGAGGGCTGCGTTGAGGAAAACACAAATACCGAAAGTTTGGTAATGCGACTTACTTCTGACGACTATAAAGACAAAGTGATTGTTACTACCATCCAAAAGCTTGGATTAGCCCTTGATGAGGACAGTAGACGTAACCAAGAGAAAAAGAAAAAAGGTGAACTCACCTTTAAAGAAAGATTAGAGAAACTCCGGGATAAACGACTGGCAATTATTTTTGATGAATGCCATCGTTCCCAGTTTGGAGATAACCATGATGCCATAAAGACTTTTTTTCCAAAAGCACAGCTCTTCGGCTTTACCGGAACACCGATTTTCGAAGAAAACTCCACATATAAGAAAATTGATGGCACCGTTGGCTCTTACAAAACAACAAAAGATGTTTTTCAGCAGGAACTTCATGCCTACACAATAACAAATGCAATTGACGATGGTAATGTATTGCGTTTTCATATCGATTATTTCAAACCAGAAGATGATAAGCAGGCTGTGAAAGTATCCACTTCCTCTAAGGAATATAAGCAAGCAGTTGTCGAAGCAATTTTATCAAAGCATGATGCAGCAACATATAACAGACGGTATAATACACTCTTCGCAACATCTTCGATTAATGACGCAATTGAGTATTTTGAGCTATTTAAAATTATGCAAGAAGAACTCAAGAATAGTGGCAATGAAAAATTTAATCCACTAAATATTGCTTGCGTCTTTTCTCCGCCCGCTGAGAGCAATAAAGATGTGAAACAGCTTCAAGAAGACCTTGTACAAGAAAAAGCCGACAATGAGCAGGAGCCCGACAAGAAAAAAGCAGCTCTTAAAGCTATTATAAATGATTACAACACTCAATTTGACACGAACCATAACATAAACGAATTTGACCTGTATTATCAGGATGTTCAAAAGCGTATTAAAGACCAACAATTTACGAATGCAGATTATCCGCACAAAAACAAGATTGATATTACTATTATTGTGGACATGCTGTTAACTGGTTTTGATTCTAAGTATTTAAATACTCTGTATGTTAATAAAAACTTAAAGCAGCACGGCTTAATTCAGGCTTTCTCAAGAACAAATCGTGTTCTAAATCCCACAAAGCCATATGGCAACATTATAGACTTTAGAGGGCTCGAAAATGAGGTCGATGATGCGATTAAACTCTTTTCTGGTACAGAAAGCAGCGAGAAAGTAAAAGAAATTTGGCTAGTTGATCCGGCTCCTGCAATGGTTAAAAAATTGGACAAGGCTGTTGCCGAGCTGGAAAAATTCATGGTATCACATGGGTTGGAGTGCAGATCGGAAGAAGTAAGCAACCTGAAGGGTGATACAGCACGAGCAGAGTTTATTGATAAATTCAAAGATATACAGCGCCTAAAAACGCAATTGGATCAATATACAGATATTGAAGAAGATCAGACAGCAATTATTGAGAAAATGATGCCTGAGGACAACTTGCGTGCATTCCGTGGAGCATATATTGAAACTGCTCAAAGGTTAAAGGCGCAGCAAGGCAAGGATATTGCGGGTAAAGCGCCGGAAATCGAACAAATCGACTTTGAGTTTGTTTTGTTTTCCTCTACCATTATTGACTACGATTATATTATGTCGCTGATTTCAAAATATACGAATCCTGATATTCCTAAAAAGGAGAAAATGACCAAGAAAGAGTTGATTGACCTTATATCATCAACCTCCAATTTAATGGATGAACGAGAAGATATAGAAGAATATATCAACACTTTGGAAGCAGACAAGGGATTGGATGAAAAATCCATAAGGGAAGGCTATCAAAAATTTAAGGCGGAAAAATCAGCTAAAGAATTGAATGCTTTTGCAAAGAAACATGATATAGAGCCGTCCTCATTGCAAGCATTTGTTGATAAAATAATGGAGCGTATGATTTTTGATGGTGAGAAGTTAAGTGACCTCTTAGAGCCTCTTGGCCTTGGCTGGAGAGACAGAACAAAAAAAGAATTAGAATTGATGGATGATTTGATTCCGTTACTGAAAAAGCAAGCAAATGGACGTGAGATTGTGGGGTTAAAGGCATATGAGTAAGAAAGAGAAAAAAGCTTTGGTGCCGTGGCTGAGGTTTCCGGAGTTTCACCCAAGTGTAGAATGGAAAGTAACCACTCTCAATTCACTTGCTGTTAAAATAATAGATAAAAATAAAGATTGTTCTATAACTCGAGTTTTAACAAATTCCGCTACTGATGGCGTTGTAAATCAAAGTGAATATTTTGAAAGAAAAATTGTAACACAAAGCAACATTGATAACTATTTTGTAATTGATAAGGGGGATTACGTTTATAATCCTCGTATTTCAACATCTGCACCGGTAGGCCCTATTTCCAAAAATAAAATAGGGAAGGGCATAATGTCTCCATTGTATACAGTTTTTCGATTTAATAACCCTCGAAATGAATTTTACGAGCAATATTTCAAAACCAATCTTTGGAATAGTTATTTAAAAATAGTATCAAACACTGGAGCGAGGCACGATAGGATCAGTATATCGACAGAGAACTTTATGAAAATGCCTCTTCCTTATTCTTCTTACGAAGAACAACAAAAAATCGCCGAATGCCTTTCCTATCTTGACGATCTTATTACCGCCGAGGATAAAAAATTGTCAGCTCTTAAAATGCACAAAAAGGGCTTAATGCAGAGGTTATTCCCCACCGAAGGCAAAACTGTGCCTGAATGGAGATTTCCAGAATTCAGGGGTTGCGGTGAGTGGGAAGAGAGAAAACTTTCACAAGTTACATCTTATGTGGATTACAGAGGAAAAACTCCAAAAAAATCTAATCTAGGTATATTTTTGCTGACCGCTAAAAATATAAAAATGGGATACTTAGATTATCGGTGTTCACAAGAATATATTCCCGAGAATACCTATAATGTGGTCATGTCAAGGGGTGTGCCACAAGTCGGTGATGTTTTAATAACAACAGAAGCTCCATGCGGAAATGTTGCACAAATTGAAAACGAAAATGTTGCTTTAGCACAAAGGATCATCAAATATAGAGGCGTCGAAGGTAAACTAGATAATACTTACCTGAAATATGTTCTTCTATCACCAAAATTTCAGTATAATTTATCTTCCAAAAGTACCGGGGGTATTGTAAAAGGAATAAAAGGAAGTGTATTACATGAATTACCAATAGATTTCACCAGTTTAAATGAACAAAAACAAATCGCTGACTGTCTTTCATCATTGGACGTATGCATAACCGCACAAGTAGAGAATATAGAAGCTCTAAAAGCCCATAAGAAAGGCTTAATGCAAGGACTGTTCCCTTCTATCGAGGAGGTGGGGGAATGAGTGCTATCTCAGATGAAAATGTACAGGCACTAGCAAGGCGACTTGTTGAATTGAAAAAAAATATTATTTTAGTGTTTGCCTTTAATGGAACCGGCAAGACACGGCTTTCAGTTGAATACAAAAATATAACCAAAGAAATGAACGACGGTAATCATTCCGGTGTTTATTATAATGCTTATAGTGAAGATTTGTTTGTATGGAATAATGATACAATAAAGCTGAATCTCGTGAAATCCAGCCTGAATCAATATCATTCCTCAATAGATGAAGAAAAGCTTCGTGAAAAGCTAGTTGCATACAAGCCAAAGTTTGATTTCCAGTTTAATTATCATACTGATACCTCGCTTGGAATTAGCTCTATTAGTTTTTATACGCAATCAGAAAACGAAGAACAACCTGAGGTTATAAAAATTTCTCGGGGTGAGCAACAAATTTTTATTTGGTGCCTGTTTCTCACAATGTTTGATGTTCAAGGGTGGACAGGTGAACAAAATAGTCATTTCTTTATTGATGATCCAGTTTCAAGCTTAGATGACCATAACATCTTTATTACAGCATCAACAATAATGGCTTTGATTGATGATCATTATGAAAATAGAAAAATCATTATTACAACTCACCACGTTGGACTTTTTTCTATTCTTTCAAACTGGATGACAAAAGGCGAAAAAGCAGATTCATATAAGAAGTTTACTAAAATGCATACTTTAAAAAATTCCTCTAATGAACTATCATTGTTGGATTGTAGAAAAGACGTATTTCTTTATCATCTTGAGTTACTGCAAATGTTACAGCGTGCGGTAAACGACAAGCAGCTATATGCTTATCATTTTGCAATACTAAGACAAGTCCTGGAAAACGTCTCCTCCTTCCTTGGTGTTGGGCGAATATCATATGTGCTTGAACAAATAGGAATAGATGACACTGATGATGTAGCTCGAATAATAAATACATTGTCACATAAAACTGTTTTCCTATACGAGGCAAAAGAATTGGTTCCTGATAACGCAGAACTTTTATCAAATGTGTTAAACAAGCTCCAAGATAAATATAATTTTGTATTACATATAGGTGGTGGTAACTATGCGTGATTTACAACAAATAAAATTAGGTGCAACCCTGTGGGCTATAGCAGATAAACTTCGCGGAGCGATGAATGCCGACGACTTTCGTGATTACATGTTGTCTTTTCTCTTCTTGAGGTATCTTTCAGATAACTATGAACAGGCAGCAAAAAAAGAGCTTGGTAGCGATTTTCTTCATTGTGAGAGTGAAATTAAAAAAATTTATGCTACGAGTAAGCAGGATGAGACTATTAGTGTGATGAAAGAGCATGCAGCGGAATATTTTAGTAAACAAAAATTAGAAGAGAATGCAAAAAAGATATTAATCGATGATCATTTCATATTGTTTGAAAGTAAAAAATTGACCCCGCTTATTATGTGGTACAATAACAATTTGGATCAAGTAGCAATGTTTGAAAAGCAAATGAGACGTAAGCTTCATTATGTAATCCAGCCGCAGTATCTCTGGAGTAATATATACGAATTAGCTCGCACGCAAAACGAGTACCTTTTAAGGACATTACAAGCTGGTTTTAAATTTATAGAAAATGAGTCTTTCGACAGTACGTTTCGTGGATTGTTCTCAGAGGTAAACCTTGACTCTGATAAGCTAGGAAGAAATTACAGCTCTCGCAATGCAATGCTGTGTTCAATTATAACCGAAATTTCCGAGGGGCTTGATGAATTTCCTAATGAGAGTGATCTGCTGGGCAATGCCTACGAATACTTAATAGGTCAGTTTGCAGCAGGATCAGGTAAAAAGGCTGGTGAGTTTTATACCCCCCAGCAGATCTCGACCATCCTTTCTCGCATCGTTATACTTGATAGTCAAGACCCAAGTAAAGGAAAAAAAAGGTACATTAATAATCTACTGGACTTTGCTTGTGGTTCGGGTTCTCTTCTAATCAACGTTAAAAAGCAACTTGAGCCAAACAGCATTAGGCAGATATTTGGACAAGAAAAGAATATCACGACTTACAATCTTGCGCGTATGAACATGCTCTTGCATGGATTTAAAGATTCTGAATTTCAAATATCTCACGGAGATTCATTATTGAATGATTGGGATATTTTCAATGAGATGAACCCGGCCAAGAAATTGGAGTGTGACGCAGTTGTAGCAAATCCACCTTTCAGTTACCGTTGGGATCCAAATGATACACTTGCCGAGGATTTTCGCTTTAAAAACTATGGACTGGCACCCAAATCAGCAGCGGATTTTGCTTTTCTGCTTCATGGTTTCCACTTTTTAAGCGATAATGGCACAATGGCAATCATTCTGCCACATGGTGTGTTATTCCGTGGTGGTGCAGAAGAAAAAATAAGAACAAAATTTCTTAAGGACAATAATATTGACTCAATAATAGGATTACCGGCAAACCTCTTTTTCTCTACTGGTATTCCAGTCTGTATTCTTGTACTAAAAAAGTGCAAGAAATTTGATGATGTGCTGTTTATTAACGCAAGTGAGTACTGCGAAAAGGGGAAACGTCAAAATATCTTATTGCCAGAGCATATTGACAAAATAGTTGACACATATCAATATCGAAAAGATGATGACATAAAGTATTCTCGCCGTGTCTCCATGGAAGAAATTGAAAGGAACGGCTACAACCTGAACATATCAAGGTATGTAAGCACAGCTCCGGAAGAAGAAATTATTAACCTTGCGGATGTAAAAGAGAATTTAGACAGCATTGAAAATGATATAAATGAAGCAAAGGAAAAACATAATCGGTTTTTAAGAGAGCTTGGGTTGCCGGAGTTGAAGTAATCTGGCGCGCGATTGCTCTAACGAAAAACGTTAGATAAACAAGTAAGATAGGAGAGTCGCTCAAATAATGGGTGGCTTTTTTTGCTGGAGGGCTGGTTCAATAATGCCGGAGACGAGGCTCTTTCATACCGGAACGAATTATTCAATTCGCTCAATTATTAATCAATTACTAATCGATTTCTGCAATTTCTAATACATCGGTTATACTTTGCTTTTTATTTTCTAGACCGAATGTTAATGCTTCTCCTGCATGAAGATTCTTGGATGTTGATTAATATTATCACAGCAAATTGATATCAATGTGCCTTTGGATTTTAATCCGAGGGCGTTTTTTTGGTGATTTTTAAAAATTGTGACTCTGAGTCCAGTTCCGGGGTTTACCCAATGATAGCTATTTTTGATTACAGCCAGCCAATGTTACCACCCTCGCCATGTTTTTTACCACTGTTCGCCAATGAATTTACCATGCATCGCCACCGAATTGACCAACGA
>NZ_SNYJ01000026.1 GCF_004363045.1 Aureibacillus halotolerans | reverse complement strand
CTGATAGAATCAGTTTACAGGAGAGAATGATTTTTGGTGAAAAAGTGTTCAATGGAAACGAGCAAAAACTGTTCACTTTATTTTAGCAGTTACAAATAGATATATTCCATCCACACGTTATCTGAAATTAAATGAGTCAAATACCCTAATGAGTAATCATCCTTAATATCTGATAAGTATGTATCAATGTATCTTTTGTAGTTTACCTGCCTAGTTCTCTTGTCTACATCTCCTTCGAAATAATGTGTTAAAACTTTTCTTTCAGACGAGAAAGCCGCATCAGGCGCAATTGAACCATTTAAGAAATCTCTCTTGTTTCTTAAATCAAGGCTAGAAGCGACCATCTCACCAATGATTAAATGCATCAAACGCGAACCCATAAAACCCCTCCCTTACTCCATATTTCACCACGGTGTTTGCTTTATACACACCTGGCCGTTAGCGATTCAATTTCGGGATATAAATCACAGTGGCAGTATCCACCTACTCAAGTAACCTAATTTCAGCAGCTTTTACATGACTCGGCAGTTGTTCGTAATCTCCCATCTCTTTAATGATTGGGTATATTTCCTGTAAAGCGTCCTTGCTCAGTCTTCCGATGGTTGAATACTTCACCATATCTTTAGATGTCACTCCTGAAAAGGCTCTTGCAAAATGGTTCGTCGGCAATACGGCAGTAATTCCTATTCCGTAATTCGCCGCGGAAAAAGGTGTGTATGCGCCGATAAGAATTTCACCAGCATTGATAATACGAGTCAAAGCACGCTCCTCCGTTTCTTTATCGCATACCACCATCAAATGTTCTGGTGCAAACCAATTAATAAAATTAAAAGCTTCGTCGACATCTGATGCAACAACGATGGCCCCCTTGCCGTTATCCCCAAAGACATGTTCTACGTATTGTTTCCGTTTTTCTTCGACCTCAGCAATACAGTCCCAAAGGAGGGTTTCCACACTACGAGCAAGGTTAGTAGACGTTGTGACCAGAATAGAAGTAGAATCGGGACCATGCTCCGCTTCATTGATTAGATCATACGCTATTTTTAAAGGATCGGCAGTATCGTCTGCGAAAATGACACTTTCGGTTGGACCGATGCCTAAGACACTCTTCTTCCCATATGTCATTGCTACACTCATTGCCGCCGCAATTCCACCTGGTCCTGGCCCATAAATCCCATCAACCTCTGGAATGGAGCTTGTGCCTTGCGCAAACCCAGCAATGATAGCCACTCCGTTTCCGATCACAAATTGATCAGCCCCCGCAAGCTTTGCCGCCGCTACCGTTCCTTGATCTCCAAGACCATTTTTTAATGGCGGCATCCCCACAACTATTTTTTTCACACCTGCTGTCTTTGCCGCGACAACCAACATGATCGCAGTAGAAAGTAACGGTCCTTTTCTTGCTGGGATCCATATACCTACCGATTCCAAGGGAACCACATTCTCACCGATTACTGTTCCAGGTCTAATTTCCTTCTCCCATGTTTTCGGCAACATCGCTAAATTAGCCTCTTGCACATTTCTTATTGCTTGTTCTATTGCTGAACGTAATGAGGGGGACAACGAAGAAACGCATTCTTCAATATAATCATTCGTCAGAATCAATCCATCCAAATCGACATCATCATACTTCGATGTTAGATTTCTGATGCCTTTATCGCCGGTATTGGCTACCTCATCGAAAATAGATAGAACGCCATTGAGGACATCTCTGTTGAATAACGTTTTATGTGTGCTGAAGCGTTCTGTCAGTGAGTCATTCTGTTCTGGAACGTTGAATACAATGCTCGAGTTTTGCACTTTTCTACCTCCAATTTTTTGTTAAACCAAAAAGAGCCATATAGGATAAAAAACACCTACATGACTCATATGCTTCAAGTCCGTAGGTATAACGCCAAGAAGCGCTTGTACCTACGGAAAAAATTCCGCAATACAAACGCCTATCTATTATGATGGTTATAGGATTTATTAATTATTAAGACAAAATGAATCATTTTGATATCCCCCTGAACCGTGCTTGGACATAGTATAAAGTGCATAGCATTTTTTGTAAAGTGTTTCCATCATGTCGATGCCCGTTCAACTAATCTTTTATTAGATATTCATAGATTCTTATTTCATCATCACTAAGAGAATACCCCTTACCAACGTATATCCAATTCGTTCTTTCATAGTAGCCCATTAGATCAGTGCAAAGATATAGCTTTACATATCCTTTGTCCCTTGTCTCATTGATGGCATGAGCTTGTAAAAGATCTCCTATCTTCTTTCCCCTCGCTTCTGGACGAACATAAAGGCAAGCAAACCAAGGACTCAAATCCTGTCTACTATTAAGATCACTTCTTAAAATTGCATACGATCCAATGATATTGTCATCTTCAATGGCCAAATAGAATCTTGGTATTTCGCTTTCAGTCTTACAGGATTGAGTAATACAGTCCTTATAAAAATTGAAGTTGCCTTCTGACCCCCATTGTTTCCAGAAGAATTGTATGGCATCGTCCACGAGTTCAGGGTTGTCTCGAACATCTACTATTTGTATCATCATTGAGCTCCTTGTAGTATTTATATCGCTTATTCTGCTTTATTGACGATCAAATTTTTGGTCTTTAAACACTCCTCCCGATTTCGTCTCGAATTTGAAGAAATCGTTGAACAAGCTCCGTAGGATTTGACAAAAAGGGAGAATGATCAGTGGCAATAGAGTAAACATGATCGACACCTGCCGCCTTCCACATTTTACGCTGAACTGAAGGAAAGATGACTTGATCGTGGAGACATTCGATGTAAACCTTTCTAATTCTAGCGAAGTTTGCGCCAAGAGATATTGGAGTTATTGTTGGAAGAATTGGCTGCATGCCCAATCGGTGAACAGCTTCTCTCGCAAGCTCATCCGGACAGCAATTGTAGAAGTAATTCACAATCGATTGTATGTCAGTCTCGCTCTCAGCCAAATACCCTTTCATTCCATTCACGACAATTTGCTCTGGGGTTCGCGGTTTCTCATGCTCCTCCCTGGGAATGTCGACGGCTGATTTACAAGAAGGTAAAAGAACGGCCGATACATAAACCAGACACGAAATCTTGGCTGGAATCCTGTCTGCAGCAGCAGAAATGAAATGCCCAGACAAACTGTGTCCAACCAATATGATTGGCTCGTCCTGTAAATTGACGATCCGTATAATTTCTTGAATATAATCCCTAACCTCTACGTTACTTCCATCGAACGACTGGGCTGACAGATCGACGGTTACCGCCTTATCTCCTTCGACACGAATCTGATTCACAACCTCATGCCAACACCATTCGTTATGATAAGCACCATGTATAAATACAAAAGTCGTCAATAGCCTCAACCCTTGCTATAAAATTTGTTTCTGATGGTTCTAAAAACCGAAAGTTCAGCGTCCCTACTACACACTCCACATGTATGAATTGCTCTGTGGAAAATTTCAATGCCTCCCTACCTGTGAATCTTTCTAGCTTATAAATGCAGCAGTCTTGGCATTCGAATAAGTTTTTGCGTCTAAACTACGCCGGTCAACATGTTACTTGGACTGACACTAAACCATTGTCTTCATACTTCAAATCCTTCAAAGTTGTTTCGCCAATCAGTCACCCAAGCAGGAAAATACCCTGATCGTTGAGCTACTCTCTGTGACGCAACATGACTGGCGATTACGTCATAACTCGGTACATCACCACGTTCTAATATTTCAAAAGTTAACCTGTTTACAAGATAATTCGCCAATCCCAAATTACGAAAGTCGGGTAATACTTCTATTGCAATTTGCCATAGTTTTGCGCATGTTTTGCTTGCTCCAGCCACGCCTACAATTTTCCCATTTTTCTTTGCAGTCACAGCTAAATCAGTCTGCCAAGGGAGATTCGTATCATAAATAATAGCTGTATCGAATCTCTGAACAACATCAAACATTCCGACTACTTCATCTCGCTTTAACAGTTCAAATGAAAAATTACTCGGTTGTGATATGGGTTTTATTCTTTTTAGATCAGGCAGAAAATGCAAGTAAAGACCTCTGATAAATGGCAAGGAGAATACGGTATCCCTGTCTTTGCCCTGCATCTGTGTTTTAGCAATTGTTAACCGTTCCGGTGTTGCCGACACTACAATTGACTTGCCCATAGACAAAATTTCAAAATACCGATCGTTTCTTGGGAATGGCCTACATCCAGGATTTTCTTTAGCTTCGACAAAAATAATACTGTCCTTTTCGCCGTTCAAGTCATCGATCGAGCAATTTAGGTCAATGGCAAGTTGTGATTGCACAATAATCAGCATTTCTTGTGGTGTCATTATCATCATATATAACCTTCTTTCCTAAAATCTCTTCCGAATGAGTAATATGGACTTATTTGGACATTACGATTTATTCGTTAAGATAACGGTTCGGACGATGGGCAGACAGGGTTTACCCTTCTTCGCTCCGCATAAAATTTCTCTGAATATGCCATGTAAGTGCACTCCTCCCAAGATTCATTAAGCTGTCGGGCAGGATTACTTAATCATTACACGAATACCTTAAATATGACAAATTTTACTATGTTCGCATCTGAAAGTACGCAATGAATATTTTTTGAAGAGGTGATTAAATTGAAGCAAGGAATAATAGTTTTTTTAATGGAACTTCAAGTTCCGGAAAGACTTCCATATCGACAGAACTATTAAATCAAAATGAAATCCCATTTCGTCATTTATCAATTGATGATTTTTTTCATGGATTGTTTCATGACTACATTGATTTTATTAACACTAAATGTTCAAAATCAGCCGATAGAGAAGATGTTGTGTTAGGCAATGTAGAAATGCATAACATTGCAATTGCTCCTACATAGTAATGCAACTTGACACGGAGCCTCTATGGGCATGCACTAAACGCCAAGAAGCCATGCGCCATAAGGCTTTGGCTTTGCCAAAAAGGCTAGCACGCCCAACTCTCCGTGTAAAGTTGCAACGAAATATCGGCTTGCAAAGTTATGCACTATTGTTTTGCACTACACAGATGTGGAAGTTTCGGCACAAATAATTATTGATTCATTAGTTACTTTATTTTATTCAACAGTTAAATTCATGTCAGAGAAAGGAATCAATGTAGTTGTAGATACAGTAAATGATAATGACGAGCGGTTTAATACTTGTCTAGGTTTATTAATAGATCGTCCTGTACTATTTGTAGGAGTCACTTGCTCGAAAGAGGAACTTATTAGAAGAGAAAAACTAAGGGAAGATAGACAGAGTGGATTAGCAATCGCACAGTATGATATAGTTTATCGCCCTGAGGAGTATGACATTGAACTAAATACTGAAACCTTGAGACCAAACGAATGCGCCAATTTGATAGTAGATTTTATTAGATCAATTCGTGAATACTCTGCTTTTAAGAAGTTAGATAAAAGAAGTGTTGGTGTTTCATAGAAACCTTGTCCTCTAGATAACACATTGTTCAACGCTTCGGGGCATTTGACAGAGTTCATAGAGTAAAAGAAAAAAGAGGGGTTCATTGCCCCTCTTGACTATTTTCGCCAACATACCTCAACTATTAGTCTTTCCTGACCAACAGTGAGCAGCACTCCACATGCCCCGTCTGTGGGAACATGTCCACTGGCTGCACATCCTTCACCTCATACGCACCACCTTCGGTCAATACGGCTAAATCACGCGCGAGGGTGGCGGGGTTGCACGATACGTAAACGATACGTTTCGGACTCATGTCTAGCATCGTTTTCAGTAGGGCATCGTCACAGCCTTTTCTCGGTGGGTCGACGACGATGACGTCGGCGTGAATGCCTTGCTTTGCCCACGCAGGAATAACTTCTTCAGCCGCCCCTGCTTCAAAGGTTGTGTTTGAAAAGCCGTTTAAGACGGCATTTTTCTTTGCATCCTCAATCGCTTCTGGCACAATTTCAACCCCGTACACATGCTTCGCTTGACGGGCGAGGAACAGGGAAATCGTGCCGATGCCACAGTAGGCATCAATAACGGTTTCGTTGCCTGTCAACTCAGCGTACTCCAACGCTTTCCCGTACAGTACGTCCGTTTGCACTGGGTTCACTTGATAAAATGATTGAGCAGAAATATCGAAGTCTACATCGTCAATGCTGTCGCGAATGGTTTCTTTGCCCCAAATCACTTCAGTGTGTGACCCGAGAATGACGTTGGTCCGCTTCGGGTTAACGTTCTGGACAATCGACACGACTTGTGGGAATTGCTCCTGAATGTCTCGAATGATGTTAGCTTTGTTTGGCAGTGTTCGACTTTTCGTGACGAGTACGACCATTTGCTCGCTGCTCTGTCGTCCATTCCGTACAAGAATGTGACGCAGCGTGCCTTTATGTGTCGCTTCATCATACGCCCGGATGCCGTAAGCCTCCGCAATGCCTCTGACACCTTGGACAAGTGCATCATTGCTTTGATCCTGAATCATGCACACATCCAAGTCAATCAGGTCGTGACTGCGCTGCTTGTAAAATCCAGCGATCAGACTACCGTTCCGTTCTCCGACAGGCACTTGCGCTTTGTTCCGGTAAGCCCATGGATCCTCCATCCCTAGCGTTGGCTGAACGGTGATATCATTCAATCCACCGATGCGGCTTAGCGCCTCCTTCACCTGACTTTGCTTGTAGCGCAATTGTCCTTCATACGACAAATGCTGAAGCTGACAGCCTCCGCATTCGCCAAACACAGGGCATGGCGCGTCCACGCGATCGGGACTCTGCTCCACAATCTCCATTAAGCGTCCAAATGCATAATTCTTCTTTGTCTTTATGATCTTCAGGGACACGGTTTCGCCTGGCAAGGCATTAGGCACAAAGATCGGAAAACCTTCCACTTTCGCCACACCTGCGCCATCATGTGTCAAATCATGAACCTCTGCTGTGTAAAACTTATTTTTTTCTACTGGTATCGCCATGTTGCAACGTCCTTTCGCGCTCTCCGCTCATTCAAAACTGCTCACATTGTACCACACAATGCTGGCGATATCGAAAGTTGCTGTCATATTTCCCCGGAAATATATGGCCTCGTTCGACATTTCCAGGGGAATGATAGATTCTTAGATTTGACGAATCTCCGGCCACTCCAATTCAACGCCTTCTGCCTTCAGCTGATCTTGAAAACTAGTCAGCAAATCCTTGTTTTCATACACCTCCGCTGGGCGCTTATTCTCACGGATACAGAAGGCGGCTAGCAGCCCTGCTGATTCGCCAATATTCCATTCTACGGGATGGAGGCGGTAGCTGCCGTTCGTAATATGGGTCGTGCCAATGTTTTTGCAGGCTGGGAGAAGGTTTTCGGTCTCCTCAGGGATCAAACTACCGAGCGGAATTTGAAACGGCCATGCTTTAAAGTCAATGTAGTTGCGCTGCCCTGTCGATGGATGCAAATCAATATGATAGGCGCCAATGCCTACGGTGTCTGTGAACCCTTCTGGCCGTGTGTCGCCAGTGATGTGCTGTTCGACGACAGTGAATTTCGCTTTGATTCGCCGGGATTCACGAATATATGCGTATTTGGCAATGCCATCGGATGTGCCAACGACATCCTTACGAAGACGCAACTCAGGATAGCCCTTGCCGCCAGAATAGTTTGGCGCCTCCGTTTGCATCCAATACAAAAAGGACAGCGACAACTGCTTCGCCATATACAGATGATGGGCACTACTTTCTTCCGATACCTCTAGCACAGGGCCTAACCAATAATCGGTTTGCGGCCAATTCATTAAAGAAATGTCCCCTCTGTATAGCTCTCCACGAAAGTGAGTTGGGTCGATAATTCGTCGATACGGCCAGAGCGGGAAAGTGCCTTCTCCTTGATAGAGACCATACTCAATATGCTTCAAAGTTGGCGGCTGAATCGCTGTCCAGCTCAGCTGTGGGCCCGGCCAAAAATCAGAATGATGTTTTTTCCAAAACCCGTATTCTTCAGGGCGTTCAATCACATTGTCCTCTCCTGGCGCGATGTCCATGGCAAGAATTTGCGTGATGGCTTGCATATCCAAAGGATCGGCGGGACCGTCCAGTGCGTGAGGCTCCCCAGTGTCTTGCTTCGATTCTGCCCCTGTGACATAGGCTGTATTTGTTATTGGCAGCAGTTCCCCTAGCTCCGTGGCATCTAGTATGTACGGGGCTGTAAAACGGATAGGCTGCTTTGTCTTCACATGCTCAACGGTTACAGAAGTGACCTCGTGCCCGCTTTTTTCCGCAGCGATCGGCTTGTGCATCGTAAACACGCGAACGCGACCTGAATGAACATACGGAGCTAGCATGTCTTCAAGAACGTGCAACGACACCTTTGGTTCATGAGCCAGTCGTGACACAATCGCACTGCCAGGGTTCAGCAGCTTATCTGCCCGAGCTTCGGGTGTCACCGGAAATTGCGTTTTGTAATAGCCACGTACGCGGTCTCTAAACTCGCGATAGCTTGCGGTACAGCCAAACGATTCAATCCATAAATGCTCGTCTGGCGGAACGGCCTGTGAGGTGAACTGCCCGCCAATCCAATCGGTTTCCTCCGTCATCGCCACCTGTAGGCCTTGCTTGGCAGCTGCCAAAGCCGCTGCTACGCCACCTACGCCACCACCTGCAATGTATACGTCCACGTGTATCGTCTCCATGTAACCATCCCTTCGACAACAAAATTCGAGCTACTGTAACACTTAGCGATTCATTGGAGAGTTCCTGCATTTTTCAAATAGTTTATGAAAATTAATTCCTTTTAAGACGTTGTACATTTTCTTTGATGTGTTTAACCGAGCAAACAATCACTTCCCTCGCCACATAAAAAAGAAGCCTCCACTTCGTACGGGGCTTCTCTAATTGATTTTCGGCAAGGGGCCTGTAGTTTACACACAGGCGAAGGTAACGATTTGGCGCGTGTCAATGCCGGAAAAAGCCCAAAAGAAGCCTAACCAGCGATAGCCTGTGACGGTGTGGCTTTGGCGGCGAATCCGTGTCGGATAGAACCAAAAGGCCTGACCGTTGTTTAGTTGGATGTACGTGTAACGAAATAGGCAATTTTGTAAGGATTGTGGAGCAACAAATGCAACGCTTTGCCCTCCTCCGCCGCCACCGCTAAAGCTTTGTGGAATCGCGGATGGTGGTGGGCCTTGTGGTGGACCGCCTTGTCCGGGCGGGCCGCCACCTCCGGGAGGACCTCCTCCGCCTGGTGGTGGGCCACCAGGACCGCCTCCACCTGGAAAGCCTGGGAAACCTGGGAACTGTGGGAACAATGCAGACACCTCTTTTTCTCAAGATACTGTAGGCTATGTCTGCTAGCGTCATATGGTGCCTATCCTCATAAATGATTTGCGTTGACCATTCAAAAAAGCTGCTATAGCCGGAGGTGGCCATGCAGCTTTAGTCGTCCTTTGGAAATGCTTTGTTTGGCTCAGCGGGCACGATCATCTCGATATGCCGGTACAGGTTTACAAATTCACCGGGCAAATCGCCACCATATTCTCCATCAAGATTCAGTTGCATCGGCTCGCTTGTGCTTACTTTAATGCGACTCGCCTTGGCGTAAATGACATGCCGATCTTTAATGTGCTCGCCACGGAGAGCAAGTGTGGCAATTCTGATGAATTCAGCAAGATTGGTTTTCTTTAAGATAATTAATTCAAACATCCCGTCGTTCAGCAAGGCGTCTGGCGCAAGCTTCTCAAACCCGCCTACGGAATTTGTGAGGGACACGAGAAACAGCATCACTTCGCCTTCAAACAAACGACCATCATACTCAATTCGAACATCGGTCGGTTTAATAGAAGGCAGCATCTCCATGCCTTTTAAATAATAGGCAAGTTGGCCAAGCATGGTTTTCAACTTGCTCGGCACTTCATAAGTTAGCTCTGTCAGCTTTCCGCCACCGGCAATATTGACGAAATAAATGCCGTTCACCTTGCCAATATCCAGCGGAATGGTATGTCCGGCTTCAATAATTTGAAGCGCTTTGTCCACAGAACGCGGAATGCGGAGGGCACGGGCAAAATCGTTGGTTGTTCCCATTGGAATTAAGCCGATTTTCGGACGCCAATCTTGCTCGGCAATCCCATTAATCACTTCATTAATCGTCCCGTCACCGCCACCAGCGATGACAAGGTCATACCGACGTTCGACAGCTATTTTTGCGGCTTCGATTGCGTCGCCTTCCCCAGAAGTGGCATGCGATGAGGCTTCATACCCTAGGGCTTCAAGACGTGCAAGAATATCAGGAAGCTCGCGCTTAATTAATTCGCGCCCCGATGTCGGGTTGTAAATGAGACGCGCACGCTTCATGTCACATCATCCATTCTTCAATGTAAACTCGTTTCTTAAGTATACCACTAGTGCATGCGAGAAAGAAATTGGCGTTCTTTTCCATCGAGAGGTGCTGCATGGATCTTTTATGTCTTCGCACCGATTTGGGCTCGCTTGATCATGTTTTGGGCTCGCTTTCCCTCTTTTGCGGCTCGCTTTTCCCCTTTTTGGGCTCGCTCCCAATCCATTCAGGCTCGCTTTCTCTTGTTCGGCTCGCTCTACTTCATTTCGGGCTCGCTTTCCCTATTTTACGGCTCGCTTTTCCCTTTTTCAGGCTCGCTTCCGATCAATTCAGGCTCGCTTTCTCTTGTTCGGCTCGCTCTACCTCATTTCGGGCTCGCTTTCCCTCTTTTGCGGCTCGCTTTTTCCCTTTTTGGGCTCGCTTCCCTTGCGTAACGGCTCGCTTTTCCGGCTGAACGTCACTTCACTGCTTTCCTTAGGCCCTTACACACTTCCAAAACGTCATCTCTCAATTAGCTTTGTCAACATTGAAAGCACCCATACTGGGTGCTTTCGACATTCGCATCATTAACGCTTTTCGAGTTCTTCTTTAATTAATTGGTTGACCATTTGTGGGTTTGCTTTCCCTTTTGTCGCCTTCATGATCTGACCGACGAGGAAGCCAAGGGCGCGATCTTTCCCGTTTTTAAAGTCTTCAATCGACTGCGGATTGTTCGTGACGACTTCTTCGACAACACCTACAAGCTGGCTTGGATCGGAAATTTGCACAAGGCCTTTTTCTTCGACAATCTTCTCTGGATCGCCGCCGTTTTCAATCAGCTCTTTAAATACCTTTTTGGCGATTTTCGAGGAAATCGTGCCTTTTTCAATTAAACCGATCATTTTCGCAAGTCCTGTTGGTGTCATCTCAACATCCGCGAGCTCTTGACCATTGGCATTCAAGTGAGCGGATACTTCGCCCATTAACCAGTTTGACGTTTGCTTCGCATCGGCGCCTTCAGCAATCGTTGCTTCAAAGAAATCCGACATTTCTTTCGTTAAGGTCAGCACCATCGCATCGTAGCTAGGCAAGCCCAGTTCGTTCACATAGCGTGCTTTCCTTGCGTCTGGCAGTTCAGGAATCTCTTTGCTGACGCGTTCCTTCCAAGCATCGTCAATGTAAAGCTCTTGCAAGTCGGGCTCTGGGAAGTAACGATAGTCGTCCGAGCCTTCCTTGATACGCATGAGAAGCGTCTTTTTTGTCGATTCGTCGTAGCGGCGTGTTTCTTGGAGGATGACATTCCCACCGAGCAATTCCTTCGCTTGACGTTTTTCTTCGAACTCAAGACCCTTTTGCACATACGTAAAGGAATTGAGGTTTTTCAATTCGGTCTTTGTACCGAATTTCTCCTGCCCATAAGGACGGAGCGAAATATTGGCATCACAACGCAACGAGCCTTCTTCCATTTTGCAATCCGATACACCTGTGTATTGAATAATGGATTTTAGCTTCTCAAGATAGGCATACGCCTCTTCTGGCGTTCTCATATCCGGCTCAGACACAATTTCAATCAACGGTGTCCCTTGACGGTTAAAGTCTACGAGAGAAGCGCCGCCACTTGCATGCGTTAGCTTGCCGGCATCCTCTTCAAGGTGCACACGTGTTACGCCGATGCGCTTCTTTTTGCCTTCCACTTCAATCTCAATCCAACCGTTCTCACCAATTGGCTTATCAAACTGAGAGATCTGATACGCCTTTGGATTGTCTGGGTAGAAATAGTTTTTACGGTCGAATTTTGTATCCGTTGCAACCTCACAATTGAGAGCCATGCTGGCGCGCATTGCAAAATCAACGGCACGTTTGTTCAGCACAGGCAACACACCAGGATGGCCAAGGCAAATCGGGCAAACGTTTGTGTTTGGAGGAGCGCCAAAGGCCGTCGAGCAATTACAGAAAATTTTCGTGTTTGTTTTTAGTTCAACGTGCACTTCAAGCCCGATAATGGTTTCTAAATTCATCGCGCTTCCCCCTCTCCTAGAGACGGTTTTTGTTTATGGTGGTCTGTCGCCTGTTCGAAGGCATGCGCCACACGATATACCGTCGCTTCATCAAAATGTTTCCCGATAATTTGCAAGCCGACTGGCAACCCATCAATAGTGCCACATGGAACAGAGATGCCTGGCACGCCTGCGAGGTTGACCGGAATTGTTAAAATGTCGTTGGCATACATCGTCAATGGGTCCTTCGTATTTTCGCCTACTTTGAAAGCTGTTGTTGGCGTTGTTGGACCAATGACGACATCGTAGTTTTCAAAGATGTCTTCAAAATCCTTCTTGATCAGTGTACGTGCCTTTTGCGCCTTTTTGTAGTACGCATCATAATACCCAGAGCTAAGGGCAAATGTACCTAGCATAATGCGTCGCTTGACTTCATCGCCAAAGCCTTCGCTGCGCGTTTGCTTGTACATGTCGATTAAATTGTCCGCATTGTCCGTCCGCAAGCCATAACGAACCCCATCAAAACGAGCTAGGTTGGCAGAGGCTTCTGAAGAAGACAACAAATAATACGTCGCTAACGCATATTTGGAGTGAGGCAAAGACACTTCATCCCAAGTAGCCCCAAGACGTTCAAGTTCTTTTAACGCAGCAAGCACTTTTTCCTTCACCGCAGGGTCGACCCCTTCAGCAAGGTATTCCTTAGGCACAGCGATCTTTAGGCCTTTTACGTCACCTGTCAACGCAGCTGTATACTCAGGAACGTCGAGGTTGGCTGATGTCGCGTCGTAGCTGTCATGTCCGGCAATCGTTTGTAGCAAGTAAGCATTGTCCTCGACATTGCGTGTCAAAGGACCAATTTGGTCAAGGGATGAGGCGAATGCCACGAGACCGAAACGGGACACACGTCCGTAAGTAGGCTTAAGTCCAACGACACCACAATAGGCTGCCGGTTGGCGAATTGAACCACCTGTATCCGAGCCAAGTGCAAACAATACTTCACCAGCAGCTACAGCAGCAGCGGAACCACCACTTGAGCCCCCTGGGACATGATCGGTGTTCCACGGGTTACGAACCGTCGCATAGGCTGAGTTTTCATTCGAAGACCCCATCGCAAACTCATCCATATTGATTTTTCCGATGGTTACAGAACCTTGATCATTCAGTTTTTGCACAACGGTCGCGTCATGCAATGGTGTGAAGCCTTCAAGAATCTTACTTGCACAAGTCGTACGTAAATCCTTAGTGACGATATTGTCCTTTACACCGATTGGCATGCCGTAAAGCAAGCCGCCAGTACCAGACTCGTCTAGTTGCTTTGCACGTGTTCGGGCTGCTTCTTCATTTAAGGTAAGAAACGCGTTAATCCGATCATCCACGTCATGAATGCGTGTGTATGAGGCGTCTACCAAGTCAGTGACAGACAGCTCTTTTTTATGTAGCTTCGCTTGTAGGTCTTTCATGGAATGGTCAAATAATGCCACGGTTGCTCGCCCCCTATTCCAAAATCGATGGGACGCGCACTTGGCCATCCTCATCATCCGGTGCATTTTTTAGTGCTTCTTCATTCGACAACCAAGGTGCTGCCGTGTCTTCGCGCAGTTCGTTTTTCATTTCAATGACATGCGCTGTCGGTTTGACATTATCCGTATCAAGCTCGCTCAGCTGCTCCACAAATGAAATAATGTCATCAAGCTGGGATGCAAAGTGCGTCGCTTCTTCATCTGTGACGGCCAAGCGCGCTAAATGAGCCACATGTTTGACTTCGTCCTTTGTAATTCTTGACAATTCATCCACCTCCGAGAAAAATCTGTCGAACACTCACAATACTATTCATATTACCAAAACCAACCACGGTTTGCGAGTCCTGTCAGTAATAAGACAGTGCCTTACTCATAAATATACACAAACGGCTCTTCTTTGCTCTCCCGTACGATTAAACTTTGCGGCTTGTCCAATGTTGTGATATTGACTTCCACCTCAACGTATTTCGGAAAATATTCCTCAACAAGTCCAGCAACATATTGGGTAAAACCGATCGTTTCCGCTTTTCCATAAAACGTGATTGGAATATCAATCATCATTTTTTGCAGCTCGTCTCCACGATACAAACCGCGTCCAATAACACCTACATAGTTTGGAAAATACATCGCGATATCCTCTTGAAACATCGTCATTTTGTCGGCATCACTGTAATGGTTTTCGGTCGCTTCATTCGATGGGAAAACGACGTATTGCGAATTCACGCCGGACCAGTCTCCAATGCTCGCCTCTCCGCTTTCTGCGATACCACTTGAAATAAAGGTCCCAGGTTGCACCGTATTCCTTGGCGATTCTTCAAAGATGCCGATGAGAATGGGCACTTCAGCTAAGCCTTCTCTCGTTCGCAGCTCTTGAAGAATTGTATTTGCCATTTCCTTCCCTTTGGCCAGTACCGTTTCCCTTGGAATATCCGTTTGGCGTGGGAACCCATCTTCTTGATTAAAGTAATGGACAGAGTTCAACGACAAACCAATCGAAATGCCACCGAGTTGATACTCGTCATTTTCGTTTTTCGTTAAAAAGTTTTGCTCGAGGATGTGTGACAGGTACTCAGGATTTTGATTGTTCTGCTGCTCCAAGTTGCCCTCCCCACTTAATGGTGGGTTTAGCCCTTTACCCTCATCATTTTGACGCTGTGTCCACGTGTTAATGTCCTCTGCCGTGATGTATTGTCCTTCTTGATAGAAGTAATCATCTGTTGGGAACGGTTGTTGAGATAGGCGCAGAAGGCCTGTTTCAAAGACATTGATGTCGAGTCGATTTGAGATATTGTTCACAATTAACCCTCGTGCCGCACCTGGCTTAAACGGCAGGACGGTCCGATAAAATTGCTCAGAAATCTGAACCGTTGGGATAATCGATGGTGTTGTTTGCTGCTGTTCCTCATCCTCACGCTGAATGACCTCATCGTCCTCATTGTTGTTGAGCACAGGGTTACAGCCTGCGAGCACGACCGCTGCCAGCAAAAGACTAAAACTGCGTTTATAGATCAACGTTCTTCACCACATTTCATTCATCTTTAGGGTAGGCCTCTAACAATGCGGCCTCATCCCAAGTTTCAATGCCTAGCTCGCTCGCCTTCGCCAACTTTGAGCCTGCATCTTCGCCTGCGATCAGAAGGTCTGTTTTCTTCGAGACGCTTCCTGTCACTTTGCCGCCCGCGCTTTCAATAATGGCTTTCACTTCATCTCTCGTATATGTCTCTAGCTTGCCTGTTAGGACAACCGTCTTGCCGTGAAATGGAGAGCTGCTGTCGCCATCCGTCTTACGAACAGGGCCTGTATAGGTCATATTAACGCCGGCCGTTTCTAAACGACCAATCAGATCCGTCATTTCTGGCTGCTCAAAATACTGCACGAGTGCATCGGCCATTTTGTCACCAATTTCGTCAACAGCCAACAGCTCATCTCTTGATGCTTTCTGTAGCGTATCCATTGATTGAAATTCCTCAGCAAGTGTTCGAGCTGCCTTGGCTCCGATAAATCGAATGCCTAGACCAAACAAAAGCCTTTCCAGAGAATTGTTCGTTGACTTCTGAATGGATTCGAGGAGGTTGGTAACGGACTTTTCGGCCATTCGCTCTAGTTGGATCAACTGCTCAAAGGTGAGCGCGTAGAGATCCGACACATCAGCAATCAATTTTTCATGGAACAGCTGAACTATGATCTTTTCGCCAAGCCCATCAATGTTCATCGCATTCCGAGAAACAAAGTGGATCAAAGCTTCGCGAATTTGTGCTGGACACTGGGGGTTTATGCAGCGCAATGCCACCTCGCCTTCAAGACGGATCAACTCACTGCTACATTCCGGGCACTCCGTTGGCATATGGAACTCCTGCTCCTCGCCAGTTCGTTGCTCCGTTAACGAGGACACCACCTCTGGAATGATGTCGCCTGCTTTTTTGATAACGACGACATCGCCAATGCGAATGTCTTTTTCATGAATCAAATCTTCGTTATGCAAGGACGCACGTTGCACAGTGGTACCTGCGACTTGGACAGGCTCAAGAACCGCTGTCGGCGTGACCACACCTGTGCGGCCAATGTTCAATTCAATCGACAGCAGCTTTGTGATGACTTCTTCAGCTGGAAATTTGTAGGCAATCGCCCACTTCGGGCTTTTGGCCGTATAGCCTAGCTCTTCCTGCTGATGAAGCTTATCAACTTTTATCACAATCCCGTCGATGTCGTAGGACAGCTCCTGCCGTTTGTTGTCCCATTCCTGAATATAGCTGAAGGCATCGTCAACGGTTTTGCAGCGACGACGCTCCTGGTTGGTTTTAAAGCCCAGACGTTGAAGGTAATCAAGGCCATCAGAGTGGGACTCAACGGTTTGACCTTCGAGCAGACCAATGCCGTAAATAAACACAGAAAGATGACGGCTCGCCGCAATTTTAGGATCAAGCTGTCGAAGCGACCCTGCTGCAGCATTTCTAGGGTTCGCGAACAACTGCAGGTCATCCGCCTGACGCGCCTTGTTCAACGTTTCAAACGAACGCTTTGGCATGTACGCCTCGCCACGCACTTCGATGGTGACAGGCTCCTTCAGTGTTAAAGGAATGGCACGAATCGTGCGGAGGTTTTCTGTAATGTCCTCACCCGTTGTGCCGTCCCCACGTGTCGCACCACGTACGAAGCGACCCTTTTCGTAAAGCAACGAAACGGCCAAGCCATCAATTTTAAGTTCGGCAATATAGGAGAACGCATCACCGACCCCTTGCCTCACTCTGCGATCAAAATCACGCAAGCTTTGTTCATCAAAGGCATTGCCTAAACTAAGCATTGAACGCTCATGCTGCACTTTGACAAACCCATCCAACGGAGGACCGCCCACGCGTTGTGTCGGCGAATCCTCCGTGACGAGATCGGGAAACTCATTCTCAAGCTTGACCAGCTCTTGCATGGCCTCATCGTACACCGCATCAGGAACCGATGGGGCATCGTGTACATGGTACTCCTCATTGTATTGATGAATGGCGTCACGAAGTGTTTCAATTCGTTGTTTTGCCGCATCCTTTGTCATGCATTGGTCCTTTCCGCCGCTTGCGCTGGCCTATTCTTTTTCAATTGGGGCAAAGCTTGCCAACAAACGTTTGACGCCAATCGGCTTCGGAAACGCAATATCAAGCTCCGTGTCGTCGCTCTCGCCACGAACGCTGACTACTGTTCCCGTACCCCATTTTTTATGCGCCGCCTTGTCGCCTACTTGCCACGAGCCGACCTTCTTTGCTTGTGGAATGGACACATGACGTTTTGGACCAGAGGATGGAGAAAACGGAGGTGGTGTGGAGATCGAGCCGAAGCTGTCCCCGCCTTCTTCCTCAATTAGCTCATCTGGAATTTCCTTCATAAACCGAGAGGGAGGGTTCGTGTTTGTTCGTCCAAACAATGTCCGCATTTTTGCGTTTGTCATAAATAGATTCTTCTCCGCACGTGTAATACCGACATAGCAAAGCCGGCGCTCCTCTTCCATTTCATCCTCTTCCATAAGGGAGCGGCTGTGCGGGAACACGCCTTCCTCCAAACCGATTAAAAAGACGATCGGAAATTCGAGCCCTTTTGCTGAATGCAATGTCATAAGGGTGACCGCATCTTGCGGCTTGCCATCGTCGTCCTCCTCGAGCTGATTAATGTCTGCGACGAGGGCCAAGTCTGTCAGAAAGGCAAGCAATGTTTTGTCTTCACTACGCTGCTCAAACTGCTTGCTGACCGTTAAAAACTCCTCGATGTTTTCCAAGCGGCTTTGCGACTCAATCGTGTTTTCATTTTTTAGCATTTCCCGGTAGCCCGTTTTGTCCAACACTTCCTCAATGATTTCCGTGACACTCAAGAATTCTTGCTGCTGTGTCCATTGGCTCATCAGTTTGGAGAAGTTTTGCAGTGTTTTCGTAAAACGTGCCGACAAGCCGACCTCTTCCACTTCTTTTAATGCTTGAAACAGAGATAGGTCATGATGAAGACCATATGCAGCTACTTTGTCCATCGTCGTCGCGCCTATGCCTCGTTTAGGAACATTAACGATTCGCGCCAGACTAATGTCATCGTCAGGATTGGCAATCAGCCTTAAATAAGCGAGCAAATCCTTAATTTCTTTGCGATCGTAGAACTTTGTGCCGCCGACCATCGCGTAATTGACGTTTGACTTGACGAGCGTTTCCTCCATCGTTCGTGACTGTGCATTTGTACGGTACAGCACCGCCATGTCACGATACGACCACTTTCCAGATTGAACAAATTCCTTCATCTTCCCGATGACATACTGCGCCTCATCACGTTCCGTATCCGCTCGATAATACGTGATCGGCGCCCCGCCTTTGTTGTCCGTCCAGAGTTCCTTCGGCTTACGGTTTGAATTTTGGGTAATCACTCCGTTGGCTGCATTCAAGATGCTTTCCGTCGAACGATAGTTTTGTTCAAGCATAATGACAGATGCTTCAGGATAGTCCTTCTCAAAGGAGAGAATGTTTGCAATGTCTGCTCCACGCCATTTGTATATCGATTGGTCAGAGTCCCCAACGACGCAAAGCTGGCGGCTTGCTGCGGCAAGCAGGTTCACAAGTGTATATTGCGCATGGTTTGTATCCTGATACTCATCGACATGAATATAACGAAATTTCTTTTGATAAAACTCGAGCACTTCAGGCACTTCCCGGAATAGACGAATCGTCACCATAATCAAGTCATCAAAATCAAGCGACTGGTTTTTCTTTAGTCGCCGTTCATATTGTGTGTACACATCGGCCACCATTTTTTCATAGTACCCACCGACGAGCGCTTCAAAAGCGGCCGCATTTTTCAGCTCGTTTTTGGCCGATGAAATCGCACCGAGCAACGCTCTAGGTTCAAACCGTTTCGTATCCATATTAAGCTCTTTGCAAATCTGTTTTATGACAGAAAGCTGATCACTGGAATCGAGAATTGAAAAACTCCGATTGTAGCCGACTCGTTCAATGTCCCTGCGCAAGATGCGAACACACATGGAGTGAAACGTCGAAATCCATAAATCCTCACCAAGACCGGTAATTTGTTGCACACGATCTTTCATCTCGCGAGCAGCCTTGTTTGTAAATGTAATAGCGAGGATGTTCCACGGCGCCACCTTTTTTTCACTCATCAAATAGGCCATTCGGTGTGTCAGCACACGGGTTTTTCCGCTCCCCGCTCCTGCCATTATTAAGAGCGGACCATCCGTATACAGCACAGCCTCGCGTTGTTTGTCATTTAGTCCTTGGAGTAGCTTGTCCGTTATGTACATCGGTCGTTCTCCTTTCTAGAGCGTTTTTACTGCTTTTACAGTCGCTAAGGCTGCTTTCAGATCGTCATAAAGGATATTTCCTACAATAATAGTGTCTGCATAGGCAGATGCTTGCTTTGCTCGCTCAGCACTATCGATCCCGCCTCCGTAAAACAACCGCGTTTTATCGCCTAAGGCGTCTTTTGCTTGTTTGAGAACGTCCATATCGCCAAAAGTGCCACTGTATTCGACATAAAACACAGGCATCTCCCACAGCCTGCCTGCAAGCTGTGCGTAAGCGGCCACTTCGTCTGACGTCAGAGCCGTTTTAGCCGCTGTCAGCTCTGCCACCGCCGCGTCCTTGTTCAGCACACAGTAGCCTTCAAGGAGAATCTCCTCATCGTCAATCAAATGACCATAGGCCTCGATCGCCTTATGATGAAGTCCAATAATCCATTCCCGTTTCTCACTATTCAACACGCTTGGAATTAAATAGCCGTCGAACCCCGGAGTAATGGAGTCCACAGTGGAAATCTCAAGCACACAAGGAACCGTATACCGTCGCACTCTTGAAAGCAGATCAATCACACCATCAAGTGTGACTCCTTGAGAGCCTCCTACAATAATCGCATCTGTCCCCGATTCACATAATGCTTCAAGCGCCTCATCGGAGACGTCCTTGTCCGGGTCTATTTTAAAGGCATGCTGCCACGTTCGATACATCTGCTTCAGCAATAGTTTTCCGTCCTCTCTCTTCCAAGATCCATTCCATTATTATAGCAGAGAGGGAAACGCTCGTTCCACTAGACAAACAGAAAAAAAGAGCTTTCCGCTATTGGAAGCTCTTTTTAGGTTGACTTATTTTTATGCTTTAGGTAATGCTTCAGACGACTCGTCCATATAGGCTTCAGTTCGAACGGTTCGATTTCTAAGTCCAAAAATAAAAAATGGAGCTAAAAGTCCACCGGAAACAGTCGTCCAGACAAGCAGCAGGATGTGTCGTTCTGCGTACTTTTTATACAAATAGTAATAGGCCATATAAAAAGGGACGATAGTCAACGCACCTATGTTAGGAAGAAGATAGACAAGAATCAAGCCCACGATTGGGGCCACAAGCAAAATCCATTTTGCCTTTCTAGTGAATGGCTCCGGCAAATCATCTTTAATTAGATCACCGAGCAAGTAACAGCACAGAAAGGGAATGAAGGCAAACCAAGCATAACGTCTCGTTTCTTTATCTGCACTTCGTCTCGCCATTTTATACAAACCTAAAGCGTACAGAATGTAGCATACGAAGACCAATGGAATGACGAAGTATAAAAGAAACACGATTAATTTTGGCAAAAATAAGAGTAGCTGATCAGAATTGACTATTGGAGCGAAAACACTTAAGAGGTTCACTTGTATTTACCTCCTTTTTAATTCATGTGAATCTCCTAAAACTACCGGCATGATATAAGCCGGTAGCGCAGGAGAAGCTCGTTCGGATAATGACAAACGCTCGTTTTTTTGTTTCGCTTTGATCGGTACTCATTGCCCTGTGTGGCAACTGTGCGCCTCCCTAAGCCTTACGGATAGCGTTTTCATTCATCATAATGTTGATGAATCTGTTCTAAATTAACTCTGCACAAATTTTGGTATGTGTGAATTTATTATACTATGTTTATTGTTTGAATTTTCAATCCTTGATGTTAGGCTTGAACCGTTGTATCATTCACAATTGCTTCTGGTCGAGGGTCACGTTTTCTTAGAACAAAGATTGCAATTGCTGCACCTATACCAAATGTAATGAAGCTCACAATAAACAACATAATGGCACTTGGGGAGTATTTTTTGAAAAGGAAAAAGAGGGCATACAAACTAAATGCGACGAAAATGTACGGTAGAAAAGGCAACAATGTACCCAACAATAAATTTGCAACAGACCCTCCTAAGAGCACCCACTTCATATAACCGGATAACGGTCGATGAACAACATCTTCGACAAGTGCACCTAAATTATACGCTTGTAAAAAAGGAACAAACGCAAACCAAGCATACTTGACAAGCTCAGGGTTATTGCTTCGTTTTGACATCGTGAACTGTCCAAATGCCGTCAGTAAATATAAGGCAATGAAAATTGGAATTAAGAAAATCAAAAGGATGCCAAGCCCCAGTAAAATTGCTACGATTGACGCATCTGCGGAAGTTGTAGGATCAGTAAATAAAGATTGTAAAATCATTGTTTCTCTCCTTTTTAAATAAAGTTTAGTTTGTACAAACGATGATCATTGTTGAAAACCATACATCCTCCTTTCATTCCTTTTGTTGGGCATGATACCACAAAATAGTACTGTAGAACCAGACTAAACTGTAAAAACATGCAGTTTGTCTCTTTTTTGAAACAAAATGAATAGTTTTCATAGAACTCTCTGCCTATAAGACTCTTAAGAGGGTAACTTAAAAACGGATGATAATGAGGCTGATGACGTGCAGCTCTACTGTCTAATACAATGCAGTCGATTATTTAGTACAGAAAGAACATATTCACAGCTGAATACATTATCCAACTAGTGCATTCCTTCTCTTGTTGCCCACGTTAACGACTTATCATAAACACAAAAAAACACAGCAAATGTCTGCCATGTTTTTGTATATGCGTATTATTTACATTTTATTTCTCTGATGGTGAAGAATCGTGCACGCGCTCAAGCGTAAGAACGTAGGCGTCATTTCCATAATTTAAGCATCGCTTCACTCGTGAAATGGTAGCTGTGCTTGCCCCTGTCTCCGTTTCGATCTTATGATACGTTGCACCGAGGCGCAATAATCTGGCCACTTCCAAACGTTGTGACAAAGATTGAATCTCATTAATTGTACACAGGTCATCAAAAAACTGATAGCATTCCTCGAGGTTTTTTAGCGACAACACCGCATTAAATAGCTGGTCCAGTTCTTTTCCACGTAATTTGTCAATTTGCACAAGCATTCACTCCAATTAATATTTAAAATGACAGCATTTGATCTGATTCGTGCGCAGGAATAATGTTAATCCACGTATTCCCGGGAGCAAAAGGAACAGGTTGTCCATCCTTAAAAGGCAGCAGGCGGTTGTTGCGATTTTCCCAAAGGACTTTTACAACACCACCGTCAGAAAACAACCAACCCTCACCTCCTTGAAGCAGGTTTAGAGACCGTCTTCCTTGACTGTCAATCACTTGATGTGGCACGGCAACGACAAATACATTGCTCATTTGTAATGGTTGCTCTGTATCTCGGTCTACAGCGACGTCATCATTTACGTAGCGTGTATATTTCTGGCTGATTTTGTCAAACTGATACGTTACTTTATTGTTATACCGTGTTGAATAATTAATTTCAACTTTGGACGCCTGCTGTTGATGCTGGCTCTTGCCAAATAGGAGTGGTTCTGGAGCCTGAAGATTGTATTGATAGTGTGCCAACCCTTGTTTCAGCTTCTCGACTCCGGTATACACATTGTGTGGCGCATACGCGTATGATTCTCGCCAAAAAAGAGAGCCGTCGTATGCATGTGAATAAACATAGCCCATTCCATTCAAATGCGGAACAGCGCCTGAAGCAAGTATGCTCATCGCGTCTGGACTATGGCCGTAGCTTACATAAAGAGCATTGTACCCTTGGCTGAGCGTAATGAAATAATCCCTTGCACTTCGAATGGGACCAACGACTTCAGGATAATGACTTTGGAAGATCGCTAAAAACCGCGTAATCGATCCTTCAGCCAACACCTCATAGACTATATCGGCTTCCTGTAAGCCGGTTTGAGGTCTTGCATCAGGGTGATTGTTGACCATTAATGCGATCGCTGGCTGCAACTGCACCACTGTAGCTGGCTCACCCGTCAGTGGATACACATCCGTGTTCCCCTTTTGTTCCTTCGGTTGGACACCCCCGGCACGAGATAATTCGGCCACTTTACGCTGATGTTCCTCCCGCTCCGTTTGTTCCGTACATCCCACACATAGAAGGAGAAAGAGAGTTAAAAACCACATCAGATGGCTTTTTAAATTCTTCATACAGTAGACTCCTTCATCAAGAATAAAGGGGACGACAATTTTTGCTTTAAAAACAAACATTTTCATTCAAACTGATTTTTGAATGCGATCTTTTCCTTGGCCTTGTGTACATTCTGAAAGGGACAACAAACAACTGTTGTCCCTTACTTTACCATTTTAACGCATAATCGAAGGAAAGAGTACCGTTTTCTTCATGACATCAAAAATCCCTTGTGGCGTGACGCGTATATAAGGCAGATGTGTGGCTGAGAAAAACAACAAGGAATCAAGGGGGTGATCAAACGCATAACCACGATCCTTCAACAGATTTGTCAGTTTCTGCTCTTCCTGCCCTAATACCTTTAAGCGTTTATTTGACATAATGCCCTCGAGCTCGAGCTCCATCTTGAAGGTAATGTTTCCATTCTCTACAAGCGCTAAGCCACCTTTCATTTCCTTCACGACATCAAATGCAGCTTTCATGTCCTTTTTGTTCTGACCGATGATAAAAAGGTCCCCCGTTGATGAAAAGGTGCTCGCAAAACCGCCAAGTGAATTGGCAAAGCCTTTTAGTACAGTATTGACTCGCCATTTCCCATGCCGATCAATGAGAATTAAAAAGCATTCATCTGATCCTTCTGGAAGCTGCTCCACAGACACTTCTGTAGTAACCGAATAGGGGTGCATTATGACAGAATTCTTCATTTCAAGGCCTAGAGGCATAGAAAACTGCAAGTCATCCGACGTCAATTCCCAATCAATATCAGCTGAGGATAATCCGTACTGTGACCAATTGAATTCCGTCCATTCTGCGATCACTTTATCGTCACGACGGAACCATTTCCCTTTTGTGATGACAGAGATCGGCGCAGGCTCTTCTGGACTCGTCAAGATATTGATGTTCGCCACCTGACCAGGAGCAATTGCTCCGTGTCGATCCTCAATGCGGAAATGCCGTGCAGGGTTGTATGTTCCCATGGCGTATGCATCAATGACCGGAACACCTTTTTCAATCGCAATTTTGATTAAGCGATCGATCATGCCGTGCTCATAAAAAGCTGGAGGTGACCCGTCGGTAGTGAACGAAAGGTTTTCATAGTAATGAACACCGAGCTCATGCATCTCATCAAGTAGGTGAGGCAAGTCAGGCCGTATTGAAGAATACCTTAACGTGACATGGTATCCGGCTTTTAGGCGATTGTAGACATCCTTACCTGTAATGGCTTCGTGATCGCTTTTTACACCTAAGAGGGCCATTTTCGTTAACGTTTTTTCAGAAGCACCTGGAAAATGACCTTCCACTTGCTTGTGCAAGCGTCTGCATTCTTGAATCCAATGAAGCGCCATGTCATCGCCTTCAAGGATTTGTGGCCATGAGGTTAGTTCTCCTCCGAGCAATACATTTTCGTTTTCGAGCCAATTTTTGACCATGGCGTTTGAGAAAATTTCCTCCTCATGATGCACCTCTGTTTGCGAATCAAAACGGCACCACCAAAAGAGACTGGCTGGTCCATCTGCAAGGTCGGAAAGCATCTGAAACGCCTGTTGATCACGTAATCTCAAAGCAAAAAACAAATTATCCGCGACCAGCACTGACGTCCCCTTCCGACATGCATAATACGCAAACGAATGGGGATTATACACATGAAACGGGTGCACATGGGGTTCTATATACCCAGGGACAACATACTGTCCCTTGCAGTCAACAATTTCTGTTTGATCGTTCGTTTTTTCTGGCATATCAGGGCCAACATAAACGATACGGTCATGCAAGATCCATATGTTTGCCGTCAACCATTGACGTAACCCAAAGTTTAAGTAGGTTGCATTTTGAAGCACAATCGACGGTGCTTTTTTGCCAGAAACCGCGGCAATATGCTGTCTAATTTGTCTATTTCTCCAACGATATCGTTGTTGAGGCATATTCATCACCTATTCATGTAAGCCTTTTCATTATTGTATCATAAGCATTTTTAGATTGCACAAAAGGAGGTGAATTTTCTTTGACAAAAAATATCGGCACGATCAACGCAATGATCCGTATAGCATGTGGATTTGCCATTTTGGCATGTGCCACAGCGCGGCTAGCAAGAAACCCGTATCGTCAAATGTACCATTGGTATGCCTTGCTTGGAGGTTTAAAGGTGGCTGAAGGGATATTGCGATACTGTCCGCTAACAGCCCTTTCAGAAAAGCTGCCTGAGATGAAGAAGGAAAAAGAGAAGACCACCTCTCATTCAATGTCACAACCAACAGCTGATGACGCTGAAATTGAAGCTGCCATCAAGCAAGCGGTGCGAGTAGACTGAGGCAAACAGAAGGGGCTGTTCCATAAGTCACAACCATGACTTTCGGAACAGCCCTCTTTCGATGTTGCACTTGTACCCTTAGGGTGAAAAGAAATCATGGCCGCTGCGTCAAAATACTTCGCTTTCCGCGGGCACGGCTTCAGCTTCCTCGGAATCTTGCTTTCCTGCGGGATCTTCAGCTCGCGCTGTTCCCGCTGGAGTCTACGTATTTTGCCTGCGCTGAGGTTTGTTTCTGCGTAAATTATTTTTATTGGTCTCGTATATTGAGTAAGAAAGCGTGTTAAGATGTGCTGCTTTCCAAACACGGCAAGTAAGTGCATCGTTTCATTAAACTCCCTAGCACAGTATTGATGCAATGGTGGACTTATGTTTAGCTAACTTTCGCAGTGCGAAATCAACTTCAACGCTAGCTGTGCCTGAGTAGAAGCAAGGTTAGAAAGATCGATTGACCACTTCAAAACAACGCCTGCTGTATTCAATAAATATAAAAATGTCAATGTTGACGATCCATTGTTTTCTAAAGATAGTTGGCAAAGAAAACACGATGAGGTCCTTTCGAATCGATGTTGCCCTTATGCCCTTTAGGGTGAAAGCGAGCGTATGGCAGCTTGTATAAAAAGCAACCCAAACAATACATTGCAGGTTTATCTCCCAAACCTAAGGGACACGAAAGGAGGCACATGGTATGAATATTATGGAACATTTCACGGATATGATCTTTGTGTATGCGGTCATTATCGGGTCACTCGTTGCTATTGCGTTCGTGTATGTGAAGAAACGCCGGCGGCAGTAATTGCCTTGTCCCCGATGTCCGTACGATAAAATACATCGTTGCTTTTTAAGTGACGCAGAGCGCTATACGCTTTATCCTTTGCTTCCTGCAAGGTATTGCCTGTTTGGGCGGCAAGAAGGACACGCCCTCCATCGGTGACGATTTCTCCGTCCTCGGCTTTCGTCCCTGCGTGGAAAACGAGGGCGTTCTCTGATACTTTATCCAATCCAGGAAGCGATGCGCCTTTGTCATAAGTGCCTGGATAGCCTTCTGAAGCCACCACGACACCTACAACCGCTTCATTCTTCCATGAGAGGGTCAGTGGCTTCTGAGCAGTCACATGCTCAAGCACATCCACAAGGTCCGTTTCAAGCAGCGGCAAGATGACTTGTGTTTCTGGGTCACCGAAACGGGCATTGAATTCAATTACCTTTGGACCTTCCTTCGTTAAGATCAACCCAGCGTATAAAATGCCGGTAAAGGAGCGGCCTTCCTTTTGCATAGCCTTTGCTGCCGGCTTCACTATCGTTTCAATCGCTTTCTCCACCTCGGCGTCAGCGATTTGAGGAACAGGTGTATAAGCACCCATGCCCCCTGTGTTTGGTCCTTTATCGCCATCAAAAGCGCGCTTGTGGTCTTGTGATATAGGCATTGGCAAGATGTAGTCGCCATTCACAAAGGACATGAGCGAGAACTCTTCTCCCTCTAAAAATTCCTCGACAACGACTTGTGTGCCGGCAGTGCCAACGTGACCGTCAAGCATCAACGCCTTCAAGCCCTCTTCTGCTTCCGAATCGGTCATGGCAACGATGACGCCTTTCCCTGCGGCAAGTCCATCTGCCTTCAAAACGATTGGTGCTCCCTGAGCCTTCACAAAAGTCTGCGCTTCTTCATAGTCTGTAAACGTTTTTGAGGCTGCCGTTGGAATGCCATAGGAGGCCATCAGCTGCTTGGCAAAGTCTTTGCTGCCTTCGATAATGGCAGCCTTCTCTACTGGACCAAACGCTTTGATGCCCGCTTCTTGAAAACGATCCACAATGCCCGCCATTAGGGGCACCTCTGGACCAACAAACACCCACTCAATCTCGTTGTCCTTCGCAAATGAAATCAGCTTTTCCTGATCCGATTCATCAATGCTCACAAGTTCAGCATGAGCGGCAATTCCAGCGTTCCCAGGGGCTGCAAACACCGTTTGCACCCTCGGGCTTTTTGAAAAGGCGTAACAGATCGCATGCTCTCTTCCGCCTCGACCGATGACGAGCACATTCATTGGCTTTCCCTCCATCTTAGTGTTTAAAATGACGAACGCCAGTGAAGACCATGGCGATGCCGTGCTTGTCTGCTTCCTCGATCGATTCTTCATCACGAATAGATCCACCTGGCTGAATAATGGCTGTGATACCCGCTTTCGCAGCTTCCTCAACCGTATCCTTCATTGGGAAAAAGGCGTCAGAACCTAGAGCTGATCCAACCGCATTTTCACCAGCCTGTTCAATCGCAATTTTAGCGGCACCTACACGATTCATTTGCCCCGCACCGACACCAACCGTCGCGTTGTCCTTCACGAGCACGATGGCGTTGGATTTCACATGTTTGACGACCTTCCATACGAGCTGCAGATCATGCCATTCCTGCTCGTTTGGTGCACGCTTTGTGACGACCTTCATGTCATCCTGAACTACCTGCTTGCTGTCCTCTTCTTGAATGAGCATGCCCCCATGAACAGAGGTCACACGTTTTTCACTCGTCGAATGGCCATGGAATGGAACCGTCAGAACGCGAAGGTTTTTCTTTTGCGTAAGAACCTCGAGAGCTTCATCGGTGTACCCTGGCGCAATAATCATTTCTAAAAACAGTTCTTTCATTTTCAATGCGGTCTCTTTGCCAACCTCGGCGTTTAAAGCAATGATGCCTCCGAAAATGGACACTGGATCGGCTTCATAGGCTTTCTGATACGCTTCATCAACCGATTTTCCAAGACCAACGCCGCATGGATTCATATGCTTCACAGCCACCACAGCAGGTCCATCAAATTCCTTTGCCAGCTGGAGAGCGGCATTCGCATCGTTAATATTATTGTAGGAAAGCTCCTTGCCGTTTAATTGCTTCGCCTGAGCAATGCTGTCTGAAACAGGCAACGCACTTTCATAAAAAGCAGCAGTTTGATGAGGGTTTTCCCCGTAACGGAGCGACTGCTTTTTCTCATACGTCACCGAAATGCTTTCTGGGTACTCCTCACCGACCTGCGCAGTTAGGTAGCTTGAAATGATGGTATCGTATTGGGCAGTATGTCGAAATGCTTTAGCCGCAAGTTTTCGGCGCGTCGCCTCGCTCACAACTTGATCCTTGTTCAGCTCAGTGATCACCGCTTCGTAGTCAGCTGGATCGACAACAACCGCCACATCGTTATGGTTTTTGGCAGCCGAACGAATCATTGAAGGGCCGCCAATGTCGATGTTTTCAATCGCGTCTTGGAACTGAACCCCTTCTTTTTGAATCGTTTCTTTAAACGGATAAAGGTTTACAATAACGAGATCAATCGGCTCAATGCCCTGCTCCTTAATCTGTTTCCGGTGGTCCTCGTTCGCTCGCACATGCAAAAGCCCACCGTGAATGGCAGGGTGCAGCGTTTTCACACGACCGTCCAGCATTTCGGGAAAGTTTGTTACGTCAGAGATACCGATCACGTCTATACCCGCGTTTTCAATGGCTGTTTTCGTGCCACCTGTCGAAATAATCTCAATGCCAGCCTGCGTTAACCCTTTTGCCAAATCCTCGATGCCGGTTTTATCCGATACACTAATGAGTGCACGCTTGTACGTCATGCTGTTGCCTCCTTTAATACGTTTGCAATTACTTTCGGATACAATGAATGCTCGATTGCCTGGATACGCTGTTGTACCTCTTCATAGCTGTCATCCGTCGACAGCTTCATGCTTTCCTGAGCAATAATTGGACCAGTGTCCATGCCTTCATCGACATAATGAATCGTCACACCGCTTACTTTTACACCTGCTTCAATGGCCTGACCAATCGCGTCCTTGCCCGGAAACGCGGGAAGGAGTGACGGATGGATATTGACGATTTTGCCCCCGTAAGCTGCAAGCAATGTGTCCCCTACTAAACGCATATAGCCGGCAAGCACGACAAGGTTGACGCCTTTCGCATGAAGCTCCTTCACAATCTCTGTTTCAAAGGCTTGCTTGGAAGCATACGTCTTTGGCGTGAATTGAAACACGTCGATGCCTGCATTTTCCGCCTTTTCAACGACTTTAGCACCAGGTTTGTCGCAAACAATAAGTGCGATCTCTGCCTGTAGCTCATTTCTGTCAATGGCCGCTTTAATGGCGTCAAAATTTGAGCCTGTACCAGAGGCAAAGATGGCGATCCGACTCATGATGTTGCTCCTCGGAAGGAAATGCCTGTCCCAGCTGCAACGTCACCAATCACGTACGCTTTTTCCCCTGCATCCTCAAGCTTAACAAGCGTCGCTGCGACATCTTCTTCATCTACAGCGAGAACAAACCCAATGCCCATATTGAATGTGCCAAACATGTCCTCTTGGCTAAGGCCACCTGTTTGCTGAAGCCATGAAAAGACAGGTGGGACTTCCCAGCTTCCATGCTGAATCACAGCCTGGGCACCTTCTGGCATCATTCGAGGAAGGTTTTCATAAAAACCTCCGCCGGTTACATGGGCCATCCCGTGCACGTTTACTTGCTTCAACACCTCAAGGACAGACTTTGCATAGATCTTCGTCGGTGTTAATAGCGTTTCGCCAACGGTTGAATCTGCATCGCCCATCTTGTCGGATAACCCAATGCCATTGTCGGTAAGCAGTTTGCGTACGAGCGAAAATCCATTGCTATGCACCCCTGAGGACGCTAAGCCAATCAGTTTCTGTCCAGGCTGAATGCTGTTTCCGGTCACTAGCTTGCTTTTTTCAGCAATGCCCACAGCAAATCCAGCAATGTCATATTCCGCAGGATCGTACATTCCAGGCATTTCTGCTGTTTCCCCACCAATGAGCGCACAGCCCGACATCTGACAGCCGTCGGCAACACCTTTGACGATGGCTTCAATCCGCACAGGCTCTTGTTTTCCACAAGCAATGTAATCGAGGAAAAAGAGCGGCTCTGCGCCTTGAGCAACGATGTCATTCACACACATTGCGACAGCATCAATCCCAATCGTATCGTGACGATCAAGATCAAACGCCAGCTTGAGTTTCGTGCCTACACCATCTGTTCCTGAAACAAGAACAGGCTCTTTGTAAGAGCTTTGGCTAAGATCGAATAAACCGCCGAAGCCACCAAGACCTGCAAGGACTTCTGGACGCATCGTTTTTGCGGCGTGCTGCTTAATTCGCTCTACTGATTCGTAGCCTGCCTCCACATCAACACCGGCTGATTTGTATGCATTGCTCATCGAAACGCCCCCCTATATTTTTTCGTGCGGATGCAACGTATCTGCATAGATTTCGGTTGGGTACTCGCCCGTGAAGCAGGCGAGGCATTGCCCGCGCTTCTCTCCTGAAAATGGGCGATCCAACGCCTTGACCAAACCTTCAGGTGACAAGAAAGACAGCGTATCCGCTCCGATTTCCTTGCGAATTTCTTCAATGGTATGCGTCGCCGCGATCAACTCCGATCTTGTGGACGTGTCAATGCCATAAAAGCAAGGGTTCTGAATCGGTGGTGATGAAATGCGAACATGCACCTCTGTCGCCCCTGCTTCGCGCAGCATGTTCACGATGCGTCGACTTGTTGTTCCGCGAACGATGGAATCGTCGACCATGATGACACGCTTGCCGTTAACGATGCCCCGTACTGGCGAAAGTTTCATTTTAACGCCCCGTTCACGGAGCTCCTGTGACGGCTGGATAAAGGTTCTCCCAACGTAGCGATTTTTGATTAATCCAAGCTCGTAAGGCAACTCCGCTCGTTCTGCGTAACCAATCGCAGCGGAAATACTTGAATCTGGCACACCTGTAACGACATCCGCCTCTACTGGGGCTTCCATCGCTAGCTCTTTTCCAAGACGCTTTCTGGCAGAGTGCACGTTAATGCCATCAATGTTGCTGTCAGGACGTGAGAAATAAATGTATTCCATCGAGCAAATCGAACGTTGTGCAGAGGCAAAACGTTGGACTTCAATGCCAGTATCATCAATGATCAAAAGCTCACCTGGTTGCACGTCGCGCTCATATTCAGCGCCGACCACGTCAAAGGCACATGTTTCAGACGCGATGACATAAGCATCTTCAAAACGACCAATCGCCAACGGGCGCAGTCCGTTTGGATCAAGGGCCACAAGCATTTTATTCTCAGTCATAATAATAAACGCGTAGGCTCCCTTAAGCATTGTGAGCGCATTTTTCACCTGATCTGCCAACTCAAGATGACCGCCGCGGCGAATCAAATGGGCCAGCACCTCTGTATCAGAGGTCGTTTGAAAAATGCTACCCTGTGCTTCAAGCTGATGCTTAAGCGCGTTTGCGTTCACAAGATTGCCGTTATGCGCTAGAGCAAGACCGCCTCTTTGGGAACGGAACAAAAGGGGCTGCACGTTTTCGTACCCGCCGCCTCCTGCTGTCGAATAACGACAATGACCAACAGCGCCATGGCCTTTTAGACGATCAAGCTCATCTTGCTGAAACACTTCCGTCACGAGACCAAGCCCTTTGGAATGTTTTAATTCTTCACCGTCTGTGACAACGATGCCAGCGCCCTCTTGGCCACGGTGTTGCAAGCTGTGCAAGCCGTAATACGTCATTTGCGCAGCGTCTGGATGTCCCCAAACACCAAAAATGCCACATTCTTCGTTTAAGCCTTTGATTTCACCAAGCATGGAATCGCTCCTTTCCAAGCGTCTTCTAGTTCGGCAACAGGCATAGCAACGTTCACTTCAGGCAACTTAATGCGAAGTTCAGGCTGCGGAATCGTTTCGCCAAGATGCACAACATCCGTCACAGCCGCTTCAAAAGCCGCCTTGTGTGCTTGTGGAACAGAGACGAGAAAGCGAGATTGTGTTTCAGAGAAAAGCAATGCTTCTGGAAGGTCAATGGCGATGTTTGCTCCAAGTTCTGTACCGAACAGGGACTCTGCAAGAGCAACGCCTAATCCACCTTCTGCAACGTCATGCGCAGAGGCAATCAAACCAGACTGGATCGCACGAAGAAGCTGCTGCTGGCGTTCTTTTTCGACAGTCAAATCAAGCGCAGGTGATTTACCTGAAATCGTGCCTTCAAGTAACTTCTGAATCTCACTGCCACCAAATTCATTCGTGGTTTCTCCAATGACGTAAATGCTGTCACCCGCCTGTTTAAACGTTTGCGTCGTAATATGGTCTGTATGCTCGATTAGGCCCACCATACCGACAACAGGGGTCGGATACACGGCACCGCCACTCGTTTCGTTGTACAAGGAAACATTTCCGCCAATGACCGGTGTACCAAGTACATTACAGCTGTCCGTCATGCCGTCTGCGGCTTGTTCGATTTGCCAGAAGATCTCCGGCTTTTCAGGGTTTCCGAAGTTTAAGCAATCTGTGATTCCTAACGGCTGACCGCCAGAGCAAACAATGTTACGTGCCGCTTCTGCGACAGCAATTTGTCCGCCTACTTTCGGGTCTAAATGCAAATAACGTGAATTGCAGTCCGTTGTCATCGCCAGCGCCTTGTCCGTACCGCGCACGCGAATGACGGCAGCATCAGAGCCTGGGGCAACAACTGTGTTTGTCCGCACCATATAATCGTATTGCTCATACACCCACTCTTTGCTCGCAATTGTTGGCTGCGAAAGAAGAGCCGTGAGCGTTTCTTTCACATCTGTAATTTCCGGCGTCCAAACTGGCAATGCCTGATTGTGCTGATAGCTTTCCGGCTCACGAGAAGGCTTGTGATAGACAGGAGCGTCCTCTGCAAGGGCATCCACTGGTACATCAGCAACGACTTGGTTCTGATGAATCAAGCGAAACCGTGGTTCTTCAATGACGGTACCTACTGAAACGGCATGCAAATCATATTTAGCGAACAAATCAGCGATTTCTTGCTCTCGACCCTTTGTAACGACGAGCAACATACGCTCTTGTGATTCAGAAAGCATCATTTCATAAGCCGTCATATGGGTTTCACGTTGGGGCACGAGGTCAAGGTTCATCTCAATCCCTGTGCCTGCCTTGCTCGCCATTTCACTCGCAGACGACGTAAGACCCGCTGCTCCCATGTCCTGAATACCAACGAGCGCATCTGAATGAACAACTTCCAAGCACGCCTCTAGCAATAGCTTTTCCATAAACGGGTCGCCTACCTGAACGGCTGGGCGTTTTTCATCCGAGGCTTCTGTTAGCTCTTCTGATGCGAATGTTGCTCCGTGGATGCCATCGCGTCCTGTCGCAGCACCTACGTACATGACTGTATTGCCGATGCCACTCGCTCTGCCCTTTTGAATATCCTTATGATCAATGAGACCTACACACATCGCATTCACAAGAGGATTCCCTTCGTAACACGGGTCAAACTGGATTTCCCCACCAACGGTCGGAATGCCGATACAGTTGCCATAACCCGCGATGCCAGCAACCACTTCTTCAAAAAGGTATTGCACACGGGGGTTATTGGATAGTTCCCCAAAACGAAGCGAGTTTAAGATCGCTACAGGGCGAGCACCCATGGAAAACACGTCACGGATAATACCGCCAACACCAGTCGCAGCGCCTTGGTACGGCTCAATAGCTGAGGGGTGATTATGGCTTTCGATTTTAAACACAACGGCCTGCTCATCACCGATATCGATAATTCCAGCACCTTCGCCTGGTCCTTGAAGCACGTGTGGACCATCAACAGGGAATTTTTTCAGGATAGGCTTGGAATTTTTATAACTGCAATGCTCAGACCACATGACTGAAAACAAGCCGGTTTCGGTATAGTTTGGTTGGCGGCCGAGAAGTTCACAAACGGATGAAAATTCTTCGTCCGTCAAGCCCATCTCTTTATAAATTCGCTCTTCAGAAATCGTCTCCGCAGAAGGTTCAAGTTGTAAGCGCATGGTGTTTCCTCCAATAGTTTAGAATGGATTGAAACATAACGAGTCCGTCTTCACTACCTAATAGGGTGTGTACGGCTCTTTCAGGGTGAGGCATCATTCCGAGCACGTTGCCTGCTTTGTTTGTAATGCCAGCAATGTTCTCCAACGATCCGTTCGGGTTGTCACTATAAGTAAACACAATCCGATTTTCGCTTTGTAGCTCTTGCAACGTGTCTTCATCACAAAAATAGTTTCCTTCTCCATGTGCCACAGGAATGGTGATTTCCTGATTTTGTGCATAACCAGAGGTAAACATTGTTTCAGCATTGTTCACCTGAAGAGTGACTGGCTTGCAAATGAACTTTAAGCGTTCATTTCGACGCATCGCCCCGGGAAGCAACCCCGCTTCAAGCAATACTTGAAACCCATTACATACACCTAACACTGGTTTTCCTGCATTCGCTGCCTTGACGACAGCGGGCATAATTGGAGAAAAACGCGCAATGGCGCCTGAACGGAGATAATCCCCGTAAGAGAAGCCACCTGGCAAAAGCACCGCATCAAAGCCATCTAGACTGGTATCAGTATGCTGAACATAGACTGCATCTTCACCAAGCTCATCCTTCACCGCAGAAAACATATCAACATCACAGTTCGAACCAGGAAAAACGATCACCGCAAATTTCACAGCGCTCACGCCTCCTCAAGTTCATATTCATAGTTCTCAATGACCGGATTGGCGAGAAGTTTGTCGCACATTTGTTTAATCTTCTCATGCGCAGCGTCTCCCTGTTCATCGAGGGTGACCTCCATGTACTTCCCAACGCGAACCTCTTGAACAGATGTGTAGCTCATGCTGTGCAATGCGTTTTGCACCGCTTGCCCTTGTGGATCCAAAACACTTTCCTTCAACGTTACGTAAATTTTTGCTTTCGTCATTAGCTCAGTTCCCCTCCGGAGGCTGTCAATTTTTGGCGAAGACGTGTTGCAATTTCTTCATAAGCTGTTGTAAGTGCTCCTAAATCTCTGCGAAAAACATCCTTGTCCAAGCGTTCATTTGTATCCTTGTCCCATAGTCTACATGTATCTGGGGAAACCTCGTCTGCAAGCAAGATGGACCCATCCGCTGTACGGCCAAATTCAAGCTTAAAATCGATAAGACGAATGCCACAGTCTGCAAACAATGACGTAAGCTCCTCATTCACCTTTAGAGCGGCTTCCTTCATCGTTTTCAGCTCGTCAGGTCTTGCAATCCGCAAGAGACGGACATGTTCTTCAGTGATGAGCGGGTCATCAAGCTCGTCATCCTTATAATAAAATTCAACGATAGCTGGTTCGATTGGCTCGCCTTCGTTTAAGCCAAGACGTTTGGCTAAGCTTCCTGCTGTCACATTCCGAACGACAACCTCAAGAGGAACAATCTCGACATGCTTCACCTTTTGAGACCGCTCAGACACCTTTTCAACGAAATGACTTTCCACACCAGCCAGTGAAAGCGCCTGAAAAATCATCGCTGAAATGTCATTGTTTAAGACACCTTTGCCAGCGATCGTTTCTTTTTTCTTGCCATTAAAGGCAGTTGCTTCATCCTTGTACTCCACAAGCAAGACACCTGAAGTTGTTGTTTCATAGATTCGTTTCGCTTTGCCTTCATATAACAATTGTCCCTCTGCCATCGTTCCAATCCCCTCGCTTCGGTTAATTTCCTGTGATGTTACGCTAGCCCCACACGTTCGAAAATCGTGTCGACGTTTTTCAGGTGGAATGTATAATCAAAGCATTCTTCAAGCTCTTCTTCTGTTAGCTTGTCGGCAATTGCTGGATCGTTTTCAACCAGTTGACGGAAAGGCACCTTTGTTTCCCATGATTCCATCGCTTTCGGCTGAACCAAATCATAGGCTTCTTCTCGAACCATGCCTTTGTTGATTAACGTTAAAAGCACGCGCTGAGAGAAAATAAGGCCAAAGGTTTTTTCCATATTCGTTTTCATATTTTCAGGGAACACAGTCAAGTTTTTGACGATATTTGTGAAACGGTGAAGCATGTAGTTCAACGCAATCGTTGCATCTGGCAAGATGACACGCTCCGCAGATGAATGAGAGATGTCGCGTTCATGCCAAAGTGGAACATTTTCATAGGCCGTCATCATGTAGCCGCGAATCACCCGTGCCATCCCTGTCATGTTTTCAGAGCCAATCGGGTTGCGCTTGTGCGGCATCGCTGATGAACCCTTTTGTCCTTTAGCGAAAAACTCTTCAACCTCACGCGTTTCCGTTTTTTGCAAGCTACGCACTTCAACCGCAAACTTTTCTATCGACGTTGCAATAAGTGCAAGCGTCGCCATGTAATCGGCGTGACGGTCACGCTGGAGTGTTTGTGTCGATACAGGCGCTGGAGAAAGACCAAGTTTCTCACAGACGTACTGTTCAACGAACGGATCGATGTTCGCATACGTCCCAACAGCTCCGGAAAGCTTTCCAAATTGCACGCCATCCGCCGCACGTTCAAAACGATCCAGGTTACGCTTCATTTCCTCATACCAGAGAGCAAGCTTTAAACCGAACGTTGTTGGCTCCGCATGAACACCATGTGTCCGTCCCATCATTACGGTATGTTTATGTTCTTTTGCTTTTTCACCAATGACGTCAACAAAAGTGCGGAGGTCCTTGCGCAAAATATTGTTTGCTTGTCTGAGCAAAGAAGACAACGCCGTATCGACAACGTCTGTGCTCGTTAACCCGTAATGCACCCATTTCTTCTCTTCGCCAAGTGTTTCCGACACGGCTCTTGTGAATGCTACGACATCGTGGCGTGTCTCTTCCTCGATGGCGTAAATACGTTCCATATCAAACGACGCATTTTCTCTCAGTAGCTTTACATCGGCAACAGGGATATGACCAAGCTCAGACCATGCTTCACAAGCTAGGATCTCTACTTCTAGCCACGCATTGAATTTGTTTTCTTCTGTCCAAATCGCTGCCATTTCAGGACGGCTGTAACGTTCTATCATGAATGAATCCCCCTATTGTCTTTTCCATAAAGTAATGCGTCAAGCTCTGACGCTTCTGCTTCTGCCTCTTGCACGCTTGGAGCGGTCACCGTAAGATGCCCCATTTTTCTTAAAGGACGAGCTTCTTTCTTTCCGTAAAGATGAAGATGGGTATGCGGGCCAAAGGAGTCGACCTGATTCAATACGGCTGGGAGGTGCTCCCCAAGAATATTCACCATCACACTTGGTTGCCTCAGGGTCGTTGCGCCTAAAGGCCAGCCACATACTGCACGCACATGCTGCTCAAACTGCGACGTTTCACAGCCTTCAATTGTATAGTGTCCAGAATTATGCGGACGTGGAGCAAGCTCATTGACATACAACTCGTCGTCCTGTGTGAGGAACATCTCCACAGCGAGTGTGCCGACCAATGGCAAGGCTTCTGCAAGCTTTAAAGCAAGCTCATCAGCCTGTTGAAGCACGCTTTCTGAAAAACGCGCTGGAACGGTTGTAATGGCGAGAATGTTTTGTTCATGTCGATTCTCTGCGACCGGGAAGGTGCGGACCTCTCCATTTGCCGAAGAAACAACAATCACGGACAATTCCGCCTTAAATGGGACCCATTGTTCAAGGACACAATCGCCCTGCTGCAAAAGCGCTTGTGCTTCTGTCGCATCTTCCTCTGTTTTTAGAACAACCTGTCCTTTGCCATCATAGCCCCCTGTGCATGTTTTTAACACGGCGGGAAGACCAAGCTCTGCGATGGCCTGTTGCAGCGTCGCATTGTCGGTCACAGAGCGGTATGGCGCGACCTGACAGCCACTTTCTTCTATGGCTTGCTTCTCCTTGATGCGATGTTGTGTGAGTTCAAGAAGCAAAGGCGATTGCACGAGCTTTCCTGTTCCCTCCAACCACCCAAGGACATCGCGGTCAATATTTTCAAATTCATACGTAATCCGATCCGACACATCCGCCAGTTGCTTCGCTGCCTCAAGGTCGGAATAGTTCGCAGCAATCATTGTATCGGCTAGTTGAGCAGCTGGCCCTTCCGCATCAGGGTCAAGCACGGCAACGCGAAACCCCATTTGCTTCGCAGCGACTGCCATCATTCGACCAAGCTGTCCACCACCGATGATGCCAATGGTGGCTGGTGGCATAATGAGGGAATTCATTGAAGCGTCGCCTCACTCTCAATCACAGCTTCCGCCACTTTTTCTCGAGCCGCTTTGACACGATCCGCCACTTCAGGCGAGAAGGCACCGATCATTTGCGCTGCGAGCCAGCCAGCATTTTTTGCACCAGCCTCGCCAATGGCAACCGTCGCGACTGGAATTCCACCGGGCATTTGAACGATAGAAAGCAAGGAATCCAGCCCCTGAAGCGCTTTCGATTGCACTGGCACACCAATCACGGGCAGTGTGGTTTTTGCGGCCACCATGCCAGGAAGATGCGCTGCTCCGCCAGCCCCAGCAATAATCACTTTAAGGCCTCTGCCTGATGCCTCTTCAGCATAATGAAACATTCGATCTGGTGTCCGATGGGCAGACACTACTTTCTTTTCATAAGCGACGTCTAACTCATCTAGAATGTCACATGCCTTTTGCATTGTAGGCCAATCTGACACGCTTCCCATAATAATTCCAACGAGTGGCTGCAACATAGAGTCCCCCTTTTGGATCTTAGTTGATTTAGATTACACAATTTCAAAAAAATGGTTTTTAATACAAATAAACCCCGCGCAACAGCTTTCTTCTTAGGAGGGGAAAGCCGGCACAGGGCCGATCAGACAGACAAACGCAAGAAAGCATGCCATGTGTGCATACCCTCCTCTGCTTTCCCTCATAGTCTAATCGTTTACGGTGATTAGGTAGAAACGGTCGGACCATATTTCCGACGATATATGAGGATCTTTTCAATTACCTTCATAGTAGCAACCGCTTGTGAGGCTGTCAACTAAACAATCGAACATTTAATAAAAACTCTTGTTAAATGTTCGTGTTTAACTGTCAATTCGGCGACCTTCAAAGAAGACTTGTCGTCCAATTGGTTGAATTGTCGTGTTTCCTCCCGATTTCACTTCTTGAAAGACAGGCTTCTCAAAGCGCTTCACTACTTGATAGCCTTCTTTTTTCATACGGTCCAGACAGTCCGCAAGACTTTCATTCTCCATGACCTCAAAACGTTTTTTGTTCGGTTTCAATGTGGCAACTTTCCTTTCCGTACCGCCCTCACCCAGAAGCCGCCATGGATCGCCTTAGGTTCATACGTAATAATGAACGCCTTCGGATCAATGCCTTTAATGAGCTGATACAAACGAATTTCTGATTTACGAGGTGTTAGGATTTGCATATTCAACCGACTGCCTTCTCTTCCGCTTGCCACCCAGCTTGTCACCCCATACCCCTCATCACGTACAGCCTGCGCCACATCTGTGTCGTAGCCTTTTGTAATCACATTTACCGTAATGTACCCAAGGGCCAACTTTTCTTCAATCTTCATTCCAACAATGACACCTATTCCATAGCCAAGTGCATAGGCCACCAAGTTTTGAATTTGATCCAGATTATCAAGAACAAGCCCTAAGCCTATGACATATACAACCACTTCAATAGTACTAATCAATGCCGCCATATACCGTTGACCCTTTAACGTAAGAATCATTCGAATGGTAAAAAAGGACACATACACAATATTAATGACCAAAATGATGCAAACCATGACGATGCTATTTTCAAGCATTTGATTCCCTCCTCTTATTGCTATATATTACCCACTCACCTAAACGTAAACAGCTTTTAATTTCACATTAGCAAAGATCATCCTGTCATATCCGCGTAGCAATTGTCAACGAGAAAATATTTCAGAGGAAAAACGATAATGAATGCTTGAAACTTTCGCACCTTGAATCCACTCAAGCACAGCTAGCGTTGAAGTTGACTTCGCACTGCGAAAGTTAGCTAAACATAAGTCCATCGCTGCATCAATACTGCGCTAGGAAGTTTACATGAAACGATGCACTTACTTGTCTTGTTTCCTAAAGGAACAAAACTCAACTCACTTTTCCATTTTCCCAATGATACGAGAACGAGACCAAATAAAAACAATTTACGCAGAAACAAACATCAGCGTAGTCAACATACGTAGACTCCTGCGGCAAAGAAAACACGACGAAGTCTTCTTGAGTCGATGTTGCACTTGTACCCTTTAGGGTGGAACAGCGCGAGCTGAAGATCCCGCAGGAAAGCCGCTTTTGCTTTCCGAGGAAGCTGAAGCCGTGCCCGCGGAAAGCGAAGTATTTTGACGAAGCGGTCGTGATTGCACATCGATTCGATAAGACTTGGGAAATAGTTTCATTATCTCACCCATGACTGCCGTCTACGTGCAACGATTTTTGCGAACATAAAAAAGACCCACCTTGAATACTTCGCAAGGCGAGTCTCATTTATTTATTGCGGAAAGGCTAAATACACAAGAAAGACAAAGAAAAACACATACATGATAGGATGAACTTCTTTTGCTTTGCCTTTAAAGATCATTGTGATCGGATAAAAAATAAAGCCAACAGCAATTCCCGTCGCAATGCTATAGGTTAACGGCATTGTGATCATCGTAAAAAAGGCAGGAACAGCAATTTCAAATTTCGACCAATCAATTTTCCCTAGCGTTGACACCATCAATACACCGACAATAATTAAGGCTGGCGCTGTGACATATGGCGTCACCATCTCTAATAATGGAAAGAAAAACAACGATAACAGAAAGCAAGCTGCTGTGACTAGGGAAGCGAAACCTGTTCGTGCCCCTGCCGATACACCAGCAGATGATTCTACATACGATGTGACAGTCGATGTACCAAAAATGGAACCGGAGATTGAAGCAATCGAATCTGCCATTAATGCTTTGCCTGCTCGAGGCAATTTATTGTCTTTCACGAAACCTGCTTGATTCGCTACAGCCATTAACGTGCCTGCGTTATCAAAGAAATCTACAAACAAAAACGTTAAAATGACTCCTAGCATGGCCGTCGTATAAAATGAAGGATCAGTAAATGCGGAAAACAGCGCGCCAAACGTCGGTTCTATACTTGGCACCGCTCCGACAACCGCGGACGGAGGATCAATTAATTGCAGAATCAATCCTGCAATGGCGGTAAGGACCATTCCGAAAAACACACCAGCTTTCACGCCTTTTGTCATTAATATAACGGTGACAACAATACCAAATATCGCTAACAGCGTGTTCGGGTTCGTCAAGTCACCGATTGTCACTAACGTAGCATCATGATTGACAATAATGCCTGAGGATTGAAAACCAATGAACGTGATAAAAAGCCCAATTCCTGCCCCAACGGCTAATTTTAATTCCATCGGGATCGCATTGATTAACTTCTCCCTAAACCCTGTCAGTGTCAGAATCAAAAAGAAGATGCTTGAGATAAAAACAGCGGCAAGCGCGTGTTCCCAAGGCATTCCCTTACTTAGAATAACCGTATAGGCAAAGAATGCATTCAAGCCTAAACCAGGGGCGAGTCCTAATGGATATTTCGCAACGAGCCCCATAATGACGGATCCAATGGCCGCAGACAAAGCGGTTGCGACAAACACGGCACCATAATCCATTCTCAACGCATCTGGAAGGTCTGGCACGTCCTGAAGCGTTAGCGTGATTGGATTGACAGCGAGAATATAAGCCATCGCTAAAAATGTGGTCAAGCCACCAATGATTTCTCGCCGATAATTTGTGCCAAGCTCTTCAAACTGAAAATACTTCTTCATTCGTTTTCCTCCTAATAGCTTTCTTAATACTGCTCGTCCAATCTTAAGCGCTTTACGTGCTAGCTTTGATGTTGTATTGATGGGCACTAGAGAGCTACTTGGTCCTAAACGATAAAAAAGCCCCATGGGAGTCACCAGAGCTTTGACATGAGAGAAAACGGTCGCCAAGGATTAAGCAAGCCAGTAGAGCCAGACATGTCCCCTTGATACATCCCTCGGTCAAGCTATTTACGGTAGCTCGGTAGAAACTTTTGGGCCATATCCCCAAGAATATACGACGCACTCATGTTCATTAAATGCTTTTACATTTTATCAGTATGGTCTTTCAACGTCAATATAAACACGAACAATTTCAAGTGCATCTATCATTAATGTTCGCTTTATAAAAGCGCAAAAAAACAAGCTATGCTGTTACGCATAGCTTGTTTTTTCATTTTGCCCGGCAGCGTCCTACTCTCACAGGGAAACCCAACTACCATCGGCGCTGAAGAGCTTAACTTCCGTGTTCGGCATGGGAACGGGTGTGAC
>NZ_SNYJ01000025.1 GCF_004363045.1 Aureibacillus halotolerans | reverse complement strand
GCGACACGTGGAGCTGACGGATACTAATCGATCGAGGCCTTCTCTTCAATTGATTTTTGTTTCAACCGTGTGTGTCGGTATCTAGTTTTGAAGGAATCATTATTTTTTCATACATATGAAGTGAAAACTGTTTCGGATTTTCTGATACAGTTTTTTTGTATTTGGGCCAAACACTACAAACCTTTCCTTGACATAGTATGAAAATACAGGGCTTTTCGAAAAATCAAGGATGTGTATATCCTTTGACTATTTTGGGAAAGCTGTCAATGGAGGTGAAACCCAATGGAACATTCAAAGGATAAGAGTTGTGTCATTTGCGAGCAAACAAAGGACCGCGGCATTTATTTGTACAATAGATATATTTGTTATGATTGCGAGCAAGTCATTTTGCAAACACAACCTGAGGATGAAGAATACAAAACCATTGTTAAAAAGTTAAAGGGTTTGGCTCATTCCACGTTATCCACATCATTGTAGTAAAAGCCAAGGTGGCAGGATCGCCTTGGCTTTTTTTTCGTTTATTTCCATTCGTCATCCTGTTTATGAAACTCTTTGTATGTATTCTATTCATTCCTGTCGCAGCATTTGCCAAACGCATAACCAGCGTGGGCAAATGCTGTGTCGACTGGTATAATAAAAGGAAAAGAAAGCGTGTATACGATGGACCAGAATCAACAACCTCTCGTTGATGTTTTGCAACGGCATAGCGCATCCGGGGCCATCAGTTTTCATGTGCCGGGGCATAAGCAAGGTGTTGTGCGTGGCTCGTTGAGTATTGAATGGGAAGCGTTACTGGCATATGATGCAACAGAAATTACAGGACTGGACGACCTTCATGCTCCAAGTGGACCGATTTTGAAGTCGCAACAGCTGCTCTCTTCGTATTATCATAGTTTGGAAAGTTACTTTTTGGTTGGAGGAAGTACGTCTGGGAATCTCGCAATGATTCTAGCAACTTGTCAAACGGATGACGTGGTGTTGGTGCAACGAAATGCACATCAATCCATTTTTCATGCGCTTGAGCTTGCTGGTGCTCGTCCTGTGCTGCTTGCCCCTACAATGGATAAGTCTACTGGAAAACCGGTGGGGATTGCTGTTGAGACGCTTCTCGAAGCAACAAATGCGTATCCGCAGGCGAAAACGCTCATTCTCACAACGCCGAATTATTATGGAATGGTGTCCGCCGCTATGGATGAATTAATCCAACAGGCGAAGGCGAGGTCATTAACGGTGCTTGTCGATGAAGCGCATGGCGTTCACTTTGCACTCGGCGCTCCATTTCCAACGTCAGCCCTTGCGTATGGTGCGGATGTGGTTGTGCAATCTACACATAAAATGCTGCCGTCGCTGACGATGGGCGCCTATCTACACGTTCACGAAAGAAGTCATATCTCTAGAGGACATATGGGGAGATTCCTTCGAAAGGTGCAAACCTCCAGTCCATCCTATTTAATTATGGCCTCTCTTGACGCAGCAAGACATTTTCTAGCGACGTTATCAGCTCACGACGTTGATCGCATCTGTAAAAGTGTAACGCGCTTTAAAAGAGAGCTCAGCACTATTCCAGGACTTACACTTGGATGTCCTGATGAACGAATTATAATGGATCCACTGAAGTTATTATTGTCTGTTGAAGGCGTGCCGGGGACAAGCTTTCAATCTGCTTTGGAAAAGGAAGGAATATTCCCGGAGCTGGTCGATGATGAGGATGTACTATTTATCTTTGGTCTCGCGCCAATCACGCCAATGGAACAGACCGACTGGAGGGGAGCCATTCAACGGGCTGTGAACAGTGTACGAGGGCTGCAAAGGCTGTCTGGAGGTAATAAGTCCCTCCAGGTTCCCATCCCTAACGTGAGCGCTTTTTCAATGAGCTATCACGCTTTAAGAGCATATAAAGAAACCAGTGTGCCTGTTACTGCTGCAGAAGGGTGGATTGCTGCGGAGAGCGTTGTTCCTTATCCGCCAGGCATCCCTCTGATTGCTCGAGGTGAGAGGATAACGACAGCACATTTAGAAAAGCTACAGCAGCTGATTGATCTACACGCTCACTTCCAAGGAAATCACGATGTGAAAGACGTAGGACTACTCGTTTTTACGAAAGATTAAGATAAGCCTTGCTCGTTCGGGTCAGGTGATGTTGATAGAGGAGCGTTTTTTATGAAAGGGTTTTTTCTCACATTTGAAGGACCAGATGGCTCAGGAAAAAGCACGCAGTTACAGCTTTTGCATACATTGTTAGCAGAGATGGGCATAGAAAGCATTGTTACTCGTGAGCCGGGAGGCACGGCGATTGGCGATGCTGTTCGTGGCATTTTACTGGATCCAGCGTATGGCGAGATGAAAATGGAAACGGAAATTTTACTGTATGCTGCTTCAAGAGCACAGCATGTCCATGAAGTCATTATGCCCGCGCTAAATGAAGGAAAAGTAGTGTTGTGTGATCGTTTTGTTGATGCGTCGGTCGCTTATCAAGGATCGGGACTGCCAGGTGACCTAGACGCGATTTTATCAATCAATCGTTTTGCGACTCGCCAGCTGGTGCCAGATCGTACTTATATGATGATGGTTTCAGCAGAAGAAGGTCGTGGTCGTTTAAATGCCCGCGCCGGCATTCATCTTGACCGAATTGAGGCAAGGGACCTTGCCTACCATCAGCGTGTGTATGAGGCTTTTCAGCGTATTGCTGAAAAGGATGCCAGTCGCGTCTTAAAAGTGGATGCGACGAAGTCTATCGATGAAATCCATACGAACGTTAAAACGGATTTTCTTACGTATTACCATTCAATCCGATAAGGAGGAACCCTGATGAAATTAATAATGGCTGTTGTACAAGATGATGATAGCGCTCGTTTGATGGAAGGGTTGGTTGAGGCGAAGTTCCGTGCAACAAAGCTTGCAAGCACCGGTGGTTTCTTGAGGTCAGGAAATACGACCTTCATGATCGGGGTTGACGATGAGAAGGTAGATAAGGTGCTGCATGTGATCCGTGAGAATTGTCAATCTCGCGAGCAGTTTATGTCGCCGATTTCTCCAATGGGTGGCAATACAGATTCGTATGTTCCCTACCCCATTGAGGTGGAGGTAGGCGGTGCAACGGTGTTCGTGCTTCCGATCGAAAAGTTCGTACAATACTAAAAAGCTATAGGATGAGTTGCAATGATGTCATGGAAGGACGTATCAAAAACACAGCCAAAGGCTTCCCAGTTACTGACAAGCAGCATGCGACGAAGCCGGCTCTCGCATGCGTATGTCTTTCAAGGGCCTCAGGGGGCTAAGAAAGAAGATACAGCCATGGTTTTTGCGATGAGCTTATTTTGTCATCATAAAACCGGTGTTGAGCCATGTGGATCTTGCCCGGACTGTAAAAGAGTTCGCTCGGGTAACCACCCGGACCTCCATGTGCTTTCACCTGATGGAGCGTCTATAAAAATTGACCAAATTCGCGCGTTACAAAAGGAATTTACGTATACGAGCATGGAGGCAGGATACAAGTTTTATATGATCCGGCAGGCCCATCTCCTGACGGTGCAAGCCGCCAACAGTCTGTTAAAATTTCTTGAAGAGCCTGGTCAACAGACAATCGCTGTGCTTTTGACAGATAGACCGTCTCGGTTGCTTGATACAATTATTTCGAGGTGTCAGTGCATTTCCTTCCAACCGGTCTCAATGGATGCATTAACCGCAGAGCTTGTTGAGGCAGGTGCTGGCGCCTTGAAAGCCCACTTGGCTTCCGCATTAACACAGGATGTACAAGCTGCCCTTCGGATGACAGAGGAAGAGTGGTTTGCAACCGCTCGAAATGTAGTGATACAATTAGAAAAGGCGATTGCCGATCATTCTGGTGAGGCATTGGCTATTGTCCAGGAGGACTGGGTTCCTTTAGCAAAGGATATGGAAAACCCTTCTTTGCTTTTTGATATCCTTTTGTTATGGTATAGAGATCTTTTGATGGTACATTCAGGTCAAACAAACAGGCTTTTTTTCCCAGACCAGCAGGAGTGCTTAGAGCGCCAAAGTCTCCGACAGTCTAAAGCTAAAACGGCTGCGCATGTCGCTGTTATTCTCGAGACGAAAAGACATTTAGAAGCCAACGCCAATATGCAATTGTTAGTTGAGCAGTTGGTATTTCGGTTGCAGGAGGGATAACGGTTTGTATGAAGTGGTAGGGATTCGTTTTAAAAAGGCCGGAAAAGTGTATTATTTCGATCCGACGGATATTCCGTTAGAGACCGGTCAATTTGTCATTGTGGAAACGGTCCGCGGGATTGAATATGGACGCGTTGATATCACTGGAAAAGTTGTGGGCGAACATGACATCGTTCTACCTCTTAAAAAGGTTATGCGTATGGCCACCACCCAGGATTCAGAAGCTGTTCGTAAAAATGAAGAGGCTGCCAGAGAAGCGTATGCTGTTGGCGTAGAAAAAATTCAAGAACATCAACTGGATATGAAGCTTGTTGATGTAGAATATACATTTGATCGCAATAAAGTCATTTTTTATTTCACTGCAGATGGGCGTGTTGATTTTCGTGGCCTTGTTAAGGATCTCGCGTCTGTCTTTCGCACGCGAATAGAATTGCGTCAGATTGGTGTAAGAGATGAAGCAAAGATGCTTGGAGGTATTGGTCCGTGTGGACGAATGCTGTGCTGTTCGACATTTCTCGGTGACTTTGAGCCAGTGTCTATCAAAATGGCAAAGGACCAAAACTTATCCTTAAATCCGACGAAGATATCGGGTCTTTGCGGTCGGCTAATGTGTTGCTTAAAATATGAGAATGATGAATACGAACAAGCCAAGCGAGAGCTTCCAGATGTAGGACAAACCTTGCACACGAAGCTTGGTAAAGGAAAAGTGACAGGGCTCAACATGTTGGAACGCCTCGTTCAGATAGAGCTTAAAGAGGAAGAGAAAACGATTGAATATTCTCTGGAGGAGCTTGTAGAAGACGGGGCGGTGACTAACGAAGCTGCTGACAGATGATGAGGTGGGACTGTTGGAGAAGAAAGAAGTATTTGACCGGGTAAGCCATATGGAAGAACAAATCGGTCAACTCTATATGCAATTAGGTGACTTAAAGCAGCACATTGCCGCTCTAATTGAAGAAAACCAACATCTAACGATGGAGAACGATCATCTGCGTCAGAGGCTTGATACGACACTTGATGCCGCAAAAACAGCACAAGAAAAGAAAAAAACTCGGAATTGGGATATTGGTGAGGGGTATGATAACCTTGCCCGCCTTTACCAGGAAGGCTTTCATATCTGTAACCTTCATTATGGGAGTGTTCGAAAGGAAGGCGGATGCCTGTTTTGTTTGTCCATCCTGAATAAAAAATAACAGTCGTATCGGCCTGTAAGGCGTAATTCACCTCCACGCACAGTAGATGTTGCTGTGGAGAGGAGGACACCTTAGAGGCCGTTTTTTTGGATCTATAGAAATGAAAGGACGTTGGGCATGCTACAGGAAAATGAACGAGTGGATTATTTGCCTGGGAGTCCACTGCAAATTATACAGAGCCCTGAAATCTTTAATTTTTCATTGGATGCGGTATTACTGGCGCGCTTTGCCTATCTTCCTATCCAAAAGGGCCGTATTTTAGACTTGTGTACAGGCAGTGGTGCCGTGCCTTTATTGGTAAGTGAGCGGACAAAAGGTCATATCACGGCCGTGGATATACAGCCGATACTGGCGGACATGACAAAGAGAAGTGTGGCGTTAAATCACCTCGCCGATCAAATTGACGTCATTGAAGGCAACCTGAAAGACATGCCATCCCGTTTCGGTCATGGAATTTTTGATATTGTGACGTGCAACCCACCCTATTTTCCAGTTCCTGAAGTTCTACATAGGAACGAGAGAGATACGCTTGCCATTGCGCGTCATGAAATTGAATGTACGCTCGAGGATGTCGTCCAGTCGTCCAGTCAGCTCCTGCGAGCAGGCGGAAAATTTGCCATGGTTCATCGCCCAGAGCGACTTGTATCGATCCTTGATACAATGCAAAGGTATCGTCTCGCACCGAAACGGATGCAGCTTGTGTACCCAAGGGCGAACAAGGACGCCAACACTCTACTGATCGAAGGGACGAAAGATGGGAAACCAGGTCTTACGATCCTTCCACCCCTGTTTATTTACGGAGAAGGAAACGCGTATACAGAGGAGGCGCACCGACAAATCTATGGAGAGTAGAGTCCATTACGTATATATAATTGAGTGTAAGGATGGCACGCTGTATACAGGCTATGCAACAAATGTGGATGAACGATTGCGCACGCATGCGTCTGGAAAAGGAGCAAGGTACACACGAGGGAGAGGCCCTTTTCAGCTACGTTACCAAGAGGCATTTGTTACAAAATCAGATGCGATGAAAAAAGAATGGCAGCTAAAAAGCCTGTCAAAAACGCAAAAATGGGCACATATTCGCAGGTATGAAGAAGAGGTGAAAAACGGTGGAGCAGAATCAAAAGGGGACATTGTATTTGGCGGCAACGCCGATCGGTAATCTTGAAGATATTACGTACCGTGTTGTGAGAATTCTTAACGAAGTGGATATCATCGCTGCGGAGGACACAAGGGTGACACAGAAGCTATGCAATCATTATTCCATTGAGCGCCCGCTCACAAGCTATCATGAGCATAATAAAGCAACAAGTGGCACCGCGCTGCTGAAAAGACTGCGGGAGGGCCAACACGTAGCCCTTGTTTCCGATGCGGGAACACCGGCTGTATCAGATCCTGGATACGACTTGGTCGTCCAAGCGATTAAAGAAGGGGTTACAGTCGTTCCATTGCCAGGTGCTAGTGCCGCTGTGACAGCATTAATTGCCTCAGGCTTACCAACCGAACGTTTTTATTTTTTAGGTTTCCTACCTCGAAAAGAGGCGGATAAAAGAAATGCATTGCAAAAAGCAGCCGAAACGGAGGCCACCTTGCTTTTTTATGAATCGCCACACCGGGTGAAGGACACTCTTTGGACGATAAAAGAGGCTTTTGTAGACTGTGAGGTGGTTGCTGCACGGGAGCTGACAAAAAAATTTGAACAATTTGTTCGTGGCTCGGCAGACGACGTCCTTACGCATTTCACGGAAAATGCGCCAAAAGGGGAGTTCTGCATCGTGGTGAGCCAGATCGTTTTAGCGAACGATGAGAATGAAGTGTGGTGGGCCGGATTGAGCACACAGGATCATGTCCAGACCTATGTAGCAAAAGGCCATACATCAAAAGAAGCGATTAAATTGACCGCTGTGGATCGAGATTTGCCTAAGCGTGATGTATATGCCACCTTTCATATATCCACTGAAGCCGATGGCAGCGAATAGACGTCAGATAAAAAAAACACCTGAGGCACTAGGCTTAAGGTGTTTTTTGCTTCAGTCATTTATGATCTATTGCTAAGCTGTCTTTGAAGCTCGTTTAATACTTCTTCAGCGCCTTCATGACTTAGGACGATCTTGCCGCCTGCGATAGAAAAATTTTGTTCAGAAACTTCTCCAGTCACTTGGCATGTCATTGTAGGCTTGTACTTTTTTAAGATGATACGATCATCATCCACGTAGATTTCCAATGCGTCCTTCTCAGCAATTTCCAAAGTGCGTCGAAGTTCGATAGGAATAACCACTCTTCCCAATTCGTCAACTTTTCTAACAATCCCAGTAGATTTCAATGTCGTTGCTCCTTCCCAAAATTCGGTCCCATTTTTTTCGTCAACTTTCGACAATTTATTTATGTGTACTTATCGTACCAGTCTTTCCCATACTCGTCAATGTTTTTCAACTATTCCTAGTTGATTAATTTGTGACGGACGGGATTTCACCGTAGATCAGAGATGCTTATATACTCTTTATCCGTTTCTCGGTGAATCAAAACGTTTATACGAAAAAAGTACCTAATACGACATTTTTCGACATGAAATGTCAGGCTATGAGGAGGGGGTATAAATTCCTACCATTTTCCTACACTAGATGGTATGGAATTGTAAGTTCGTGCGTCCGTTGGCGTCGCGAATTCAACAGTAAATAACTACAGACACTAGAGAAATGTCATGGTAGCATAGGACATAGGATTGGATTCAACAAGGAGGAGACCGTTTTGTCTAAATCATTCTATCTGACTACCCCAATTTATTATCCAAGTGGAAAATTGCATATTGGTCACGCGTACACAACTGTGGCAGGTGATGCGATTGCACGGTATAAACGCATGCGCGGTTTCGATGTGATGTATTTGACAGGCACCGACGAGCATGGTCAAAAGATTCAACGAAAGGCAGAGGAGCAAGGTGTTCAGCCATTAGAGTACTTAGATGAAATGGCGAAAAGCATTCAACAGCTTTGGGCCAAGCTCGACATCACATACGATGACTTTATTCGCACAACTGAACAACGTCATAAAACGGTCGTCGAACTTTTCTTCCAAAAACTGATTGATCAAGGCGACATTTATTTAGGTGAATATGAAGGCTGGTATTCGGTTCAAGATGAAACTTATTATGCTGAACATGACCTTGTCGATGGAAGAAGTCCTGACAGTGGACATCTTGTAGAGCTTGTTAAAGAAGAATGCTACTTTTTTAAGGTGAGCAATTATGCCGATCGATTGCTTGCGTTTTATGAGGAGCACCCTGATTTCATCCATCCCGTCTCAATTAAGAATGAGATGGTCAACAATTTCTTGAAGCCGGGATTAGAGGATCTTGCTGTATCACGAACAACCTTTGACTGGGGCGTCAAAGTCCCTGAAAACCCAAAGCATGTCGTTTACGTTTGGGTCGATGCCCTCATTAACTATATCGCTGCGCTTGGATTTGGCACGGAGAACAATGAAAAATATGAGAAGTATTGGCCTGCGGATGCCCATATTATAGGGAAGGACATTGCCCGTTTTCATACGATCTATTGGCCGATTATGCTGATGGCCTTGGATCTGCCATTGCCGAAAAAAATCTTCGCTCACGGCTGGTTTCTAATGAAGGATGGGAAAATGTCAAAATCAAAGGGCAATGTCATTGATCCAGAGTCGTTAATGGATCGGTATGGCTTGGATGCCCTTCGCTATTACCTGCTTCGAGAAGTCCCATTTGGTCAGGACGGTGTTTTTACGCCTGAGGGCTTTATTGATCGCGTCAATTATGACTTGGCGAATGATTTAGGAAATCTGCTGAACCGAACGGTAGCGATGATCACAAAGTACTTCGATGGAGAACTTCCTGTTGTCAAACAAGCCATCAATGATGTGGATAGCGATCTTGAGCAAAGTGCGATGGAAGCGATTCGCAATTACGAAGCAGCAATGGAGGACTTCCAATTTTCAGTTGCGCTTTCTAGTGTTTGGGATTTTATTCGCCGAACAAATAAATATATCGACGAAACCCAGCCTTGGATGCTCGCAAAGGACGACGACAAAAAGGAACAGCTTGAATCTGTTATGTATCATTTGGCTGAATCTCTTCGTATTGTTTCTTTGCTCCTTGAACCATTTTTCACAAAAACATCAAAGGAAATGCGAAGACAACTTGGTGTGACGGATAGTGCCCTTAGCAGTTGGGCATCATTAAACAGCTTTGGTGCCATTCAAGCCACTGTCACCGTTCAAAAAGGGGAGCCTATTTTCCCTAGGCTAGATAAAGAAGAAGAAGTGGCTCATATTGTCGCCGATATGAAAAAGAACGCTCCAGTAAAACCAGTAGAAGTTGAAACACCTGAAGAAGTAGAGCCAACGCCAGAGATTAACATCGATGAGTTTCGAAAGGTGGAGCTTCGCGTCGCAGAGATTCTTAGTGTGGAATCTGTGAAAAAGGCGGACAAGCTATTAAAGCTAAAGCTTGATGTCGGTTTTGAGACTCGTCAGGTCGTTTCAGGAATTGCAGAGCATTATACCGCTGAGGAGCTTGTCGGACGCAAGGTGATTTGTGTGTTTAACCTTAAACCAGTTAAGCTTCGAGGAGAATTGTCACAGGGCATGATCCTTGCAGGTGAAAAAGATGGCGTGTTATCATTGGCAACAGTGGATAAACATTTGCCTAACGGTAGTGTGGTTTCGTAATTGTTTGTTTCATAATCGTCTAAAAGCCGTTCGTATCGCTTTGTATAAGCGATATGACGGTTTTTTTATGAGCGAGTAGGCCTGCGTAAAACATCACAACAGGAACGTTTGTTCTTGAAATTACACTTGCCTTATGAGATTCTATCCTTAAGAAAAAAAGCAACGAATTTTTAATAAATGTGGAGCTTTCTTGATAAAATCTTAAGGAACAGATTGCCAATGTAACTAAAATGAAATTTTTTCGAAAGCGATCTGAAACGAAACTATGCTAGACTATGGCAGAATTACAGGAGTTGAAGCAATGAAATTATTTGATACACACACCCATCTAAACGTCCATCAGTTCGATGAAGATCGGGAAGAGACATACCAGCGAGCAAAAGACGCTGGCGTTGAAAAAATGATTGTCGTTGGATTTGATACAGAAACGATTGAGAGCGCTTTGGCGTTCGCCGAGTCGCATGACGACGTATTTGCGGCTTGCGGTTGGCACCCTGTTGATGCAATTGATATGACCGAACGTGATCTTAATTATTTAGAGGAGCTTGCACTCGCAAAAAAAATCGTTGCACTTGGTGAGATGGGTCTCGATTACCATTGGGACAAATCTCCTGCAGACGTTCAAAAAGAAGTGTTTGTCAGACAGATTCAGCTAGCAAAACGTACGAAGCTGCCTATTATTATTCACAATCGAGAAGCGACACGTGATGTTGTGGATATTCTGAAAGCTGAACGTGCAGAAGAAGTTGGGGGCGTCATGCATTGCTTCGCTGGTGATGTAGACATTGCGAAGGAATGCCTCGACATGGGTTTTTACATATCTTTCGGGGGACCCGTAACATTTAAAAATGCACATATGCCGAAGGAAGTAGCCAAAATTGTTCCAGCAGATCGTCTGTTAATAGAAACAGATTGTCCTTTTCTTGCGCCACACCCATATCGTGGGAAGCGCAATGAGCCAGCGTATGTCCGGCTCGTTTGCGAGCAAATTGCGGCGCTCCGGGATGAGCCGGAGGAAGATGTTGCACAGCAAACGTACGACAATGCATGTCGTCTTTTCGGACTTAATTTATAATTTTTTGTCGAGTGGGTTTCGGGAATTGGAAATTCGCTCGACAAATCGACAAAAACCTTTGAAGAACGTGCGTTGAGCAAGGTTTCTGTCGATGGGTTTTCCTTCCTTTCTCGCCCTCGTCCTCTTATAATTTGACGTACGGTTCGTGACTTGGGCACTTGACATTGCGGAAGGACCTGCTTATAATTCACTCCGTTGTAAAGGAGGCGTGTGAAAGCATGTCAAAAAAGAAATCGAACGTAATGGGTTCCATGTTACACAAAAAAGCGTTTTTCGTCGGAATACTGTCAGTCGTCGGGTTTTTAGCTTTGTTCTCACTGTTTATGTTTGAGGTAACGAAATCTACAGTTGCTCTAAACATTGACGGTGAAAAAACGACCATCCGAACACATGCAACGACGGTTGAAGAAGCGCTGAAACAGGTGTCCATAAGTCTATCTGCACATGACATTGTTGTGCCGTCAAAAGAAACCAAAGTTTTTGACGACATGCATGTAACATGGCAGGCAGCAAGCAAAGTCACTGTTTTAGAAGATGGGAAGAAGGTTGATGAGCTTTGGACAACAGCTGCCACTGTTGGCGATCTAGTTGAGCGTGGAGAACTCCCTCTCAATGAAAATGATCAAATTAAAGCAGCTTCCGACACCCCGATTAACGGACCGAACACAAACATACAAATAGACAAAGCATTTGAAGTAGCCTTGAAGGTAGGTACGGAGAAAGCGGGTCCTGCTATGACAACTTCGACTACCGTCGCTGACTTTTTGCGCAACCAAGAAATTAAACTGCGAGAGCTTGACAAGGTAAAACCGGAGCTAGATGAAATGATCTCCAAAGGTGATACAGTGACAGTGACGCGTGTTGAAAAAGTCACCGATGTAGTGGAAGAGGAATCCGGGTTTGCCACAGTTACGAAAAAAGACAAATCGCTGGATAAAGGGTCAAAAAAGGTTGTTGAGCAAGGTGTGCCTGGAATTGTGGCAAAGCACTTTGAGGTCACCCTTGAAAATGGCAAAGAGGTTTCCCGTGAGCTTTTGAAACAAGAGACGGTAAAAGAAAGCCAAGACAAGGTTGTTGCGATTGGTGACAAGGCACAGGAAGTTATGCTTGCATCTGCAGGCAGCGGCAGCTCTTCACAGCCTTCTCGAAGCAACAGCTCTGGCGGTCGTGAAATTTATGTGAAAAGTACAGCTTATACAGCCTACTGTGCGGGTTGCTCAGGGAAAACAGCAACAGGCTATGACCTTCGTGCCAATCCAGGAGCAAAAGTCATTGCTGTCGATCCTAGTGTCATTCCTTTAGGTACTAAAGTGTATGTTGAAGGATACGGTGATGCCATTGCGTCCGATACAGGGTCTGCGATTAAAGGAAACAAAATTGACGTCTTTTTCCCTTCAAAACAACAAGCTTACTCTTGGGGCGTCAAAAACGTGAAAATCCGTATTTTAGAATAGGTTCGTTCTAAGACAAAAACAGTGTTTTGTTAAAGTGTATAAAGTTGAGTTGCGAACTGTTGATGAAAGCCAGGCGATATGTGCCTGGTTCTTTTTTTGTTTTACGGGTATCTTGCTTTGCGTAACGAAGAGCACCTGCTAAAAGGTTTACTGAGTTCTTTACGTGGTAGAATGGAAGACGTCGAGTGCTTTTCTTTTTTTGGCACCGCACGTATAATAAAACGGGTTCTCTGTTGTTCTTATTAATAATGTACCCATTTGACGAAGAAACTAACGTAAAAGTTTCATTATTGGAGGAAATTTTTTTGAATATACATGAAATCATTGTTGTTGAGGGAAAATCTGATACACAAGCGATTACGCGCGCGGTCCATGCAGATACGATTGAGACAAACGGATCTGCTGTATCTGAGGAAACCCTGCAGGCAATCGAAAAAGCATTTGAGCGCAGAGGTGTCATTGTTTTAACTGACCCCGACTATCCGGGACAACGTATACGTCATATTGTGACCCAACGTGTTCCAGGTGCAAAGCAAGCGTTCATTGATCGAAAGCAAGCGCATTCCGGTACACCTTCGAAAAGCCTCGGCGTTGAGCATGCGAGCATAGAGGCGATTCAGGAAGCGCTGCTGCACGTGTATACACCAAAGGGTGCGGAGACGGCTCAGGATGCGATTCCACAACGTATGTTGATTCAGGCAGGGCTTATCGGTGGACCGACCTCAAGGGCGCGACGAAAACGATTGGGTGAGTTGCTTAGGATCGGATATACAAACGGGAAGCAGCTGCAGCAGAGGTTACGAATGTTTCAAATTACTCATGACGAGGTTGCTCGGGCTTTGGAAACGATGGATAAGGAGGGTTTGTCATGAAGGCAAAAGACATCGCAACACTCTCTCGCACGAAGGATATATTGAGTCGGCACGGTTTTGCATTTAAGAAAAGCCTTGGACAAAACTTTCTCATCGATACGAATGTTCTTCATAATATTACTGAAGCCGCTGAAATAACGAAAGATGACGCGGTGATCGAAATTGGACCTGGTATTGGTTCCTTGACAGAACAAATTGCTCGTAAAGCAGGTTGTGTTGTTGCTTATGAAATTGACCAAAGGCTTATTCCAATTCTTCAGGAAACACTCGCTCCATATGACAACATCACCGTCCTAAATGAGGACATTTTGAAGGCCAATGTCGCTGAAATGATTCAAGAGCAGCTAAGTGGGTATACGTCAATTAAAGTTGTAGCAAATCTTCCTTATTATGTAACGACCCCGATTTTATTAAAATTACTTCAAGAAAACCTGCCTTTGTCGTGCATTGTCGTCATGCTCCAAAAAGAAGTCGGTGAGAGAATGACCGCAGCACCAGGAAACAAAACGTATGGATCGCTGTCTATCGCTGTTCAATATTATACGACAGCTGCTATGGCAATGACCGTACCGAAGACGGTTTTTGTTCCGCAACCAAATGTCGACTCAGCAGTGATTCGATTAGATGTCCGCACTGCTCCAGTAGCAGAAGTGAAAGATGAAGCCTTTTTCTTTACTGTTATTCGGACAGCTTTTTCGAAACGGAGAAAAACACTACTGAACAATCTTCTTTCTCTCAATCCTGCGGATGCAGAAGTGCCCTATGACAAGCCTTATTTACAAGAAACGCTTGCTGCATTGGGAATTGATGGCACAAGACGAGCGGAGACGCTCAACATTGCTGAATTTGCGGCAATCGCTAATAAACTAGGGTGTGTCTGAGAACTCAGAAGGGAGCAGATGTTGCCGATTTTTCGTTCCAAGCAAAGCGCCTTGTACCGGACGTACGTCAAGGAAAAGGAACGAAGCAGGGGACAAAAAGGCAGTGACAGATGCCTCTGAGCGAGTTTTAGGACACGCCCTAAGCTAAGGCACGATTTCCGAGCCCTTCTCATAGACTGATGTGGAAGTCAGCGGACGGCAGGAGGAAACGAATGGAAATCAAAGTTGGCGATGTGGTTGCAAGAGTTTCGTATGGAAAAGATGTGTTGTTTCGTGTGGTCGGCTTTGAAGGGGCGCCCGCTCATACAGCCATTTTGGCAGGAGAAGAGCTGCGTCTTATGGCCGATGCGCCCGTAGATGATTTGCAAATAGTCAATGAACGTGAGAAGCAGGAGAAACGCAAGTTCTTTGAAGAAAAAACAAACATGTCCTATAGGTTGTTTCGGCAAGACCATGTGTTTCAACAAGAAAAAAATGCATATCGTGTGCAACAACCATCACATGATGTGAAAACGTTTAGAATGCCAGGGAAGGTTCTCCATATCGATGGGGACCCACTGTATTTAAAAAAATGCATGGAATTATATGATAAGCTTGAGATTCCTGTCTATAGTGTTCACCTAAAAGAAAAAGAAATGCCGGATAAAATCATTGGCTTGCTAGAGCTGGCACGACCTGACATTCTCGTCATTACGGGACATGATGCGTACATCAAGGGCAAAGGAACCAAAAATGAGCTTAAAGCGTATCGACACTCGAGGTATTTTGCCAAAACGGTTTATGAAGCCCGACGAAGGATGCCCCATTTAGACCAATTGATTATTTTTGCAGGCGCATGTCAGTCGCATTTTGAATCGCTCATACGTGCAGGTGCGAATTATGCTTCATCACCTGGGCGTGTAAACATCCATGCATTAGATCCGGTCTATGTCGTGGCAAAGCTGAGCTATACGCCATTTATGGAGCGTGTGCATACGTGGGATGTGCTGAAAAATACACTGAGTGGCGAGAAAGGGCTTGGAGGTATTGAAAGCAGAGGACTTTTGCGCACGGGCATGCCATATACGCCTGTCGATAACCCACCTGAAATGGGAGTTTAATAAAAATAAAAACAACAAATATGCCAGTTTGCACATAGTCTCACAAAGTGTGGGTAAAATAAAAAAGATTTCAGAGGAGAAATTAGGCATAAATGTGTTGACATCCTGTTAGCTCAATTGTTATAATTTAAATTTTAATTTGACTCTGTTGTCTAAATGTGATACGCTTGTTACAGTGAGGTGGTTGCGAGTGGCAAAAACATTGACGGATATCAAACGAACGTTGGATGGTCACTTAGGCCAGCGGCTCGTTCTTAGAGCCAATGGTGGTCGGAGGAAGACAGTAGAGCGTGCTGGGATCTTATCGGAAACGTACCCTTCCGTTTTTATTGTTGAATTGGATCAAGATGAAAACTCTTTTGAACGTGTTTCTTATAGCTACGCTGATGTATTGACTGAAACAGTGGAGCTTATGTTCTTTGAAGACAATCAGGAAAAGTTGGCATTGAGCGGGCAGTAAACAATCGTTTGCTGCTTTTTCTTATGCCAAAGTGCAATAAAATCCTCTAGGCTGCGCATACTATAAATGCTGTAGCCAAAGGGGGTTTTTTTATTGGGCAGAAGAAGAGGCGTTATGTCTCAAGCGTTCAAAGACGAGCTAGCGAAGGAATTAGGGTTTTATGATACCGTGCAAAAAGATGGATGGGGCGGTATCACCGCGAGGGATGCGGGCTCAATGACGAGAAGAGCCATTGAACTTGCGGAGGCCCATTTAGCAAATCAAAAACACCAACAGTAATGGTTCAGCAAAAGCACGAGGCGCGTCTGACGCTCTCGTGCTTCTTTAACATATCGCAACAACTGCATTATCATTTGTTGCAAATTATTTGCTTCATGAGTTCACAACACCCCATCTATGGTAAAATAGCCACAGAATGATGACAATGTCATCGTAAGGAAGAGAAGAAGGATCGGAGGTGGGTCCGTGAAAATATTTATAAAAGCCCCTGCCAAGATTAATTTATCTTTGGATGTTTTACATAAAAGACAAGATGGGTTTCACGAAGTAAAAATGATTATGACAACAATTGATTTATCAGATCGGATAGAGTTGACAGACTTGCCATCAAATCGAATTCAGCTTGTCTCTCAACATCGATTTGTTCCAAACGACCACCGTAATTTAGCATACCGTGCGGCGGCATTGCTGCAGGAGACGTACAACGTCAACAGAGGTGTGAAAATTGCTCTGCAGAAACGTATTCCTGTTGCGGCAGGGTTGGCTGGCGGCAGTAGTGATGCTGCAGCCGTGTTGCGAGGATTAAATCGTCTTTGGGACCTAAGGTTATCGCTACCTGAGCTCGCAAAGCTCGGGGCTCAAATTGGCTCAGACGTCTCTTTTTGTGTGCACGGAGGAACCGCCTTAGCAACAGGTCGCGGAGAAGTCATTACACCATTGCCACCACCTCCTTCATGTTGGGTAGTGCTGGCGAAACCAACCGTAGGGGTGTCAACTGCAGACGTCTACGGACAATTTAACGTCAATCAAACGATCCACCCAGATGTAGAAGGAATGGTGGATGCATTGTATCGACAAGACTATCACCAGATATGTGCCCTGCTTGGGAATGCCCTTGAGCCTATTACAATGAAATTACATCCGGAAGTTGCCCAAATTAAGGAGCAAATGCACCGCTTCGGCGCCGATGCTGTATTGATGAGTGGAAGTGGTCCAACCGTTTTTGCTCTAGTTCACCACGAATCGAGAATGCAACGCATTTATAATGGCCTAAGAGGGTTTTGTGATCAGGTATACACGGTTCGTATGGATGGCGAACCAAATATGAGCTGACAAGCTTTCTGTGTCACTGTGTAAGAAATAACACAATCCTCATGACTCAATAGACTTGTATAAACACGTATGAATTTGTTATAGTAAGGATTAAATATTCGGTTTTGGGGGTTGTGCTATGAAGTTTAGGCGCAGCGGACGACTCATCGATATGACGCACTATTTGCTCCAGCATCCTCGCCAGCTGATCTCGCTGACGTTTTTTGCAGATCGGTATCATGCCGCAAAATCGTCCATTAGTGAAGATTTGGCATTAGTGAAAAGCACGTTTGAGGAAAAAGGGATTGGTTCCTTACATACTGTTCCAGGCGCGTCTGGAGGAGTAAAGTACATTCCGATGGTTCGTTTGGATGAAGCTGAGGCGATTGCGACACAGCTGACGAAACGGCTGACGGAGATTGATCGGATTCTTCCAGGGGACTATTTGTACCTAGCCGATGTACTAGGGGATACACCAATGATTCATCAAGCGGGTCGATTGTTTGCTTCCCATTTCGCACAGCAACCAATAGATGTCGTTATGACTGTCGCTACGAAAGGTATCCCTTTGGCTTACGCAGTGGCGTATCACCTTGGCGTGCCAGTGGTGATTGTCCGTCGTGATAGCAAAGTCACAGAAGGATCGACCGTTTCCATCAACTATGTGTCGGGTTCAACCAAACGTATACAATCAATGGTGTTGGCGAAGCGAAGCCTAGATGCAGGAAGCAATGTGCTCATTGTTGACGATTTTATGAAGGCGGGAGGCACCATCAACGGTATGATTAGCATGATTGATGAATTCCAAGCAAATCTAGCTGGTATTGGTGTGCTCGTAGAAGCTGCTGGAGAGGGCGGAGAGCGTCTGGTCGACGAATACGTCTCATTGCTCCGTCTCATGAAGGTGGATGCTACAACAAAGCAAATTGACGTCGATAAAGGCACTTTTTTTCAGCTTTATAATTCATCTTCTAAGGAGGAAACAACGTCATGAAAGTCGTACACACAAACAATGCGCCAGCTGCTATCGGTCCATACTCACAAGGAATTGTTGTAAACAATCTTTTTTACAGCTCAGGCCAAATTCCACTAACTGCCTCAGGTGAATTAATTGAGGGAGATGTCATTGAACAAACCCATCAAGTCTTTAAAAACCTTCAAGCAGTCCTCGCTGAAGCAGGAGCTTCCCTTGAAACAGTTGTTAAAGCAACAGTATTCTTGAGTGACATGAATCATTTTCCCGAGGTGAATGATGTATACGGGACTTATTTTGCTTCACACAAGCCTGCTCGGTCCTGTGTAGAGGTTGCCCGTTTGCCTAAAGATGTTCAAGTGGAAATTGAAGTCATTGCGCTAGTGAACGCATAATACAATAACGCTTAAAACGCCCCGTAGGTTTGTCTGCGGGGTTTTTACTGTTTCTTACTTAAGAACGACTTTTTGTATCTCCATTCCCTAAAAATCTCCTGCCAAATATCCTTTAATGCATTGAATTAACAAAAAGTGGCCGTTAACAACGTCAGCGAAAATTAAGTCCGCTGCATCAATCCTGCGAAACAGATGATCTTCGGGGCATTAAACAATGCGCTTACTTGTCTTGTCTGCTAAAGCAATACGGTTCAACTCGCTTTTCTATTTTCTCGATTGTACGAGACCAATAAACTATAAAATAATATACGCTGAAACAAACATCAACGTAGTCAACATACGTAGACTCCTGCGGGAACAGCGCGAGCTGAAGATCCCGGAGGAAAGCCGCTTTTGCTTTCCGAGGAAGCTGAAGCCGTGCCCGGCGGCAAAGAAAACACGACGAGGTCTTCTCGAGTCGATGTTGCACTTGTACCCTTTAGGGTGAAAGCGAAGGATTTTGACGAAGCAGGCACCTTTAATTTTCCACTCAAGCACAACCATTGTTGAAGGTGATTTTTGCTCTGCGAAAGCTGTCTTACAACTAAAAAAAGTTTTCTTAACGTAGAAGGATTTCAGAATATTATGTTGAATAATTGGTAATAAGTCTTTTTATAGGGAAAAGGTGGTGAAGCATAAGATGGAAGTAACAGACGTGAGATTACGCCGCGTGAATACCGAGGGACGAATGAGAGCGATTGCCTCAATTACATTGGATCATGAATTTGTTGTTCATGACATCCGAGTGATTGATGGGAACAATGGCCTGTTTGTTGCTATGCCAAGCAAACGGACGCCGGATGGGGAATTTAGAGATATAGCACATCCGATTAATTCCAATACACGAGGAAAAATACAGGATGCTGTATTAACGGAATACCACAAGGCTGGCGAATTAGAAGAAGAGTATGAAGAAGCTGGTGCATCTTAATAAAAGCAGGAGGGCAATGCGATAGACGAATGTGTCTAGCGCAGTGCCCTCTTTTTAACGGTGTTATTTTCTGTAGGCAGGGAGAGACAAAAGCTGATCAACCGTAATAAATTCGAAAGATGACGAATACTCGTCAATGAGTTTTTTAACGGCTACCGGTGTTTGTGAGAGATCTTGTTTTCTTGATCCACCATCATGCATTAGCACGATGGCTCCAGGGCGGATGCCGTCGCGCACTTTATGAAGGATATCGCCCGCAGGAATACCACGCCAATCCTCGGTATCAACTGACCAAAGAATGACTTTTTTATTTACAGATTGAAGCATGGCGACGTGGGATGGAGGAAGTAGGCCGAATGGAGGGCGCATAAACAAGGGCTTTTGTCCAGTTAATTGGAAAATAATGTTGTCTGTCGCCTCCATTTCGTTTATCAATTGATCATAAGAGAGCCTCGAGATGTTAGGGTGTGAGAATGTATGATTTCCGACGGTATGTCCTTCAGACACCATACGTTTAATGAGATCAGGGTGTTCCTGTGCATTGCTACCAATGACAAAAAACGTCGCATGAACGCCTGCTTCTTTAAGTATATCAAGGAGGTGCGGTGTGTATCTTGGGTCAGGGCCGTCATCAAAGGTGAGGGCAATATGATTTTTAATGGGTTCGTTTTTTTGTGCAAAATAGACAATGGGCGCTTCCTGTGAGCGTATTTGAGAAGGCATGGAAAGACAAAAAATAACACAAAGCAACGAAAGCCTTCGTATGAGGGATAAGCTGAAGAACCGCTGACCCTTTTGATGGGTTTTACGTTTCGTACATAAATCATGACAATTCATTGGCAATCCTCTACTTTCCTTGAAATGACGCTATTTTTAAGATATAGTTCTTAATGGTCACGTCGTTTATTAACGGCTCCGTGAATGAGAACAATGAGAAGCATATATGCCTTATTTCTCATGCATGTCATACGGATGCACTCATGCATAGGACATATAAATAAAACAGAAGTCTCTTGCTAAGAATGACGCTCTCAGGCGACAATAGGCTTGAAAAATATACCCTTTTGGAGGTCACTCATGAGCGATCGATTTGCTGTCGTATTAGCAGCTGGAAAAGGCACGAGAATGAAGTCAAAGCTTTACAAGGTGTTGCACCCAGTATGTGGGAAGGCAATGGTTGAACATGTGGTTGATGCCCTTAGTGCGTTGCAGGTGAAGGACATCGTTACTGTCGTCGGACATGGCGCACAGCAAGTACAAGATGTCTTAAAAGGGCGATCCCAATTTGTGAACCAAAACGAGCAGCTAGGTACAGCACATGCTGTCCTGCAAACGAAAGATCAGCTCGCTGGGAAAAAAGGGGTCACCCTTGTCGTGTGTGGGGATACACCGCTACTGACAGCGAACACTTTGGAATCTCTTTTTCAAAAGCACGATTCAACTGGAGCGAAAGCCACTGTTTTAACAGCTCACACGAATGCTCCAGAAGGTTATGGTCGCATTGTTCGAAATAGCGATGGTATCGTTGAACGAATCGTTGAACACAAGGATGCCTCCCCGGACGAGCGAGATATTTGTGAGATTAATACAGGGACGTATTGCTTCGATAATGAAACCCTTTTTGAGCTCTTAGAGAAGGTTGGCAACGATAATAGCCAGGGTGAATATTATTTGCCAGATGTCATAGAACTTATACAAGAGAATGGCTGGAAGGTCGCTGCCCAAGATGCACCGACTTTTAGTGAAACGATTGGTATTAACGATCGTGTGGCATTGGCAAATGCAGAACATGCCATGCGAGAAAGAATTTTGACCGCGCATATGCGTCAGGGTGTGACAATTATTGACCCTACATCAACGTACATTGGAACTGATGTCACGATTGGACAGGACACAACCGTCTATCCAGGAACAAGTATCCATGGGGCAACAACGATTGGTGAGGATTGTTTGATTGGCCCCCACACAGAGCTGCAAAATGCGGTTATTGGGAATGCATCAACAGTTAAGCAGTCTGTGATGCATGACAGTCAGATCGGTCACAACACCACTGTTGGTCCGTATAGTCATTTGCGTCCTGGGACTGATATTGGTGATGCATGTAGAGTAGGAAACTTTGTTGAAATGAAAAAGACATCCTTCGGTCATGGAAGCAAAGCGCCTCATTTAAGTTATATTGGCGATGCAGTGATCGGTGAAGGAGTCAATCTTGGTTGTGGTTCAATTACAGTAAATTATGATGGGGCGAACAAGCATCAAACGACCGTGGAGGATGGTGCTTTTATTGGCTGTAACTCCAATTTGGTTGCTCCAGTAACCGTTGGGGCAGGTGCTTTTGTTGCTGCAGGATCGACGATTACTGAAGATGTTCCTGCGAACGCCTTATCGATAGCAAGAAGTCGTCAAGTCAATAAAGAAGAATACAACCGAAAAACGAAATAGGATCAGAGTAATGGAGGGTAAACCATGTCGTCAAAACAATACCTTGACTCAAATCTAAAGGTATTCACATTGAATTCCAATCCAAAGTTGGCACAAGAAATCGCAGACATTATCGGTACAGAGCTTGGGGCTTGTTCAGTAACTCGCTTTAGCGACGGAGAAATACAGATCAATATTGAAGAGAGCATCAGAGGCTGCGATGTCTATATTGTTCAATCGACATCTGATCCAGTCAATCAGCACATTATGGAGCTTTTGATCATGATTGATGCGCTTAAACGCGCCTCAGCAAAAACCATTAACATCGTTATTCCGTACTATGGTTATGCCAGACAAGACCGGAAAGCCCGAGCGAGAGAGCCGATTACGTCGAAGCTTGTTGCCAACCTGATTGAAACTGCTGGTGCAACGCGTTTAATTACGTTAGATTTACATGCACCACAAATTCAAGGTTTTTTCGACATTCCAATTGATCATCTGATAGGTGTACCAATCCTTTCTGATTACTTTGAAGCCAAGCATTTTGAGGATCTTGTGATTGTTTCTCCTGATCACGGCGGGGTGACACGTGCACGAAAAATGGCTGATCGCTTGAAGGCACCGATCGCTATCATTGATAAGCGACGTCCAAAACCAAATGTTGCAGAAGTAATGAACATCGTCGGAAACGTCGAAGGGAAAACAGCGATTCTTATTGACGACATTATTGATACTGCAGGTACGATTACACTTGCTGCCAATGCATTAATTGAAAATGGCGCAAAAGAAGTGTATGCTTGTTGTACGCATCCCGTACTCTCTGGGCCAGCGATTGAACGGATTCAAAGCTCGAGAATCAGTGAGCTTGTGGTGACGAACTCTATCGCCCTTCCAGAGTCAAAGCGGTTTGAAAAAATCACTGAGCTTTCTGTGGCTCCATTAATTGCTGAAGCCATTATTCGTGTGCATGAAAAGCTATCAGTGAGTACGTTATTTGATTAAGTTCATGCAAAACAACAAAAACAACTGTTTGCGAAGTAGAAAAGATGGGAATCTAGATATGTAGAGAATGGTATATCAAACATACAGGAGTGACCAAAATGGCACATACGCTACATGCAAAACCTAGACAAGCAGATAAACAATCATCACTAACAAGCTTACGTTCAAAAGGATATTTTCCTGCGATCGTATATGGATACAAAACAGAGAATACGTCCGTTGCTGTCGAGTATGCTGAATTTGTAAAAACCATGCGTGACGCAGGACGCACAGGCGTGTTGGATCTTTCCATTGACGGTGGGAAAAAAGTTCAAGTCATGCTCCATGACATTCAAACAGACCCATTAAAGGACAGAGTCATTCATGCGGACTTCATTGCCGTCAATATGAATGCCGATGTCGAAGTAGACGTTACAGTCTCGATTGAAGGGGATTCTGTCGGTGTTAAGGAAGGTGGCGTCGCGCAACATATCGAACACACTTTGCTCGTACGTGCAAAGCCTGCTGACCTGCCAGAGCAGATTACTGTGGATATTAGCGAATTGAACATTGGCGATTCCCTCAGTGTGGGAGATATCAAAACATCAGGTGCTTTTGAAGTTCTTACAGACGCGGAAGCAACCATTGTTACAATTCAGCCACCTACAGTTGAAGAAGAGCCTGAAGACGCTACAGAAGATGCTGCTGATGAAGAAGCAGCTTCAGAAGGAAGCGAAACAGAGAATAAAGAAGACTAGAATAATGGTTTAGTTTAGAACCGGTGAATTTTCACCAGGTTAATCAGACAAAGGCGTGCCTTGAATTTAAGGGACGCCTTTTGTAGAAATTGATAGATTGAAGCGGCTGACGTGGAGGTACGTGCAGTGAAATGTATTGTTGGATTAGGGAACCCTGGGGCACGGTACGAGTTTACCCGGCATAATATTGGTTTTATGGTCATTGATGAACTGGCAAAGCGGCATGGATCCACTTTGAAAAAACAGAAATACAATGGCGTATACGATAAAGTGTTCGTGCAAAACGAGTCTCTGCTGCTCGTAAAACCGCTCACCTTTATGAATTTATCAGGAGAATGCGTGCGCCCGTTGTTAGATTTTTATTCATTAGAGACAGATGATGTTCTCGTCGTGTATGACGATATGGACCTTGAAACGGGTCGTATTCGTTTGCGCCTTCAAGGTGGCGCGGGAGGTCATAATGGTATGAAATCATTAATTTCTCATTTAGGCACAAAATCCTTTAAGCGGATTCGAATGGGTGTAGGGCGGCCACAAGGTCATATGCCAGTCATTGATTATGTGCTACAACCTTTTGAGCCGAATGAGCAGGCAGCGATTGACAATGCGGTGGCTCATGCTGCAGACGCCTGTGAGGAATGGGCTAATACCGAGTTTGATCAAGTGATGAATCGGTTTAATCAGCGTCCTGCCGAATAATCGACAGCGTCCCCGTCCATACTGGTGATAGAAATGATGCCAGGAGGGATGGAAATGTTCGTCTATCGGTGCCGTCATTGTGGTGTCGAAGTAGGTCGTTTGCCGAAAACGGATCATATCAAACGTCGGTTAGGCTTTACGGAGTTATCAGTGGAGGAACAGCATACGATGTTACAGGATGGTCCAGCTGGAGAAACTTACGTGCAATGCATCTGCGAAAGTTGTCAAGAGGCACTCGCTGTATCACCAGAGTTTCATCAGCTAGAGCGGTTTATACAATAGTGGAAAAGCTTTGGCTGAGCAGAAGCCAAAGCATTTTTCTGTTTAAACATTGAGAACAAAGCGACTTTAAGAAGAGAGGATTTTGGTTTATGAAAATGGGCAGCAAGGAGGTCCTGCAATGATAGGACTGCGACATGCCATGCTAGAAAACAAAGAAGTACGGTCTGTGATAGATGGGTTAGATAAAGGATTGCGTGAGCAAATGGTAGCAGGTTTGTCCGGCTCTTCACGCAGTGTCATGATGGCTTCATTGTATTCGGATACGAAGCGATCTCAGCTTGTCATTACGCATAATTTGTTTCAGGCACAAAAGGTGTACGAAGACCTGCAAGAATTAATCGCGCCGGAGGACGTGTATCTTTACCCTGTCAATGAACTGATGGCCGCAGAAATAGCGGTTGCCAGTCCTGAGCTAAAGGCTCAACGAATTGAAACATTAAACCATTTAAGTCAAGGCACGCCTGGGATTTATGTCGTACCTGTTGCAGGTCTTCGCAGACTATTGCCACCACCTCAATTGTGGAAAGCTTCACAATTACATCTGAAAACGGGAGAAGACATTGATCTGGGGAAGGCGCTCTCGCAGCTTGTTGACATGGGATATGACCGCGTAGGCATGGTGTCTGCACCTGGGGAATTCAGCTTGCGTGGGGGCATACTTGATGTCTACCCATTAACAGAGGAATTTCCTTTTCGAGTGGAGCTTTTTGATACAGAAATAGATTCCATTCGTTATTTCCAAGCGGAGGATCAGCGCTCTAAAGAGCAAGTGGAATCGCTTTCGATTGGCCCGGCGACAGAAATCCTCTTGCAGGAAGAGCATTACGCCTTAGGAGCACAACGTCTAGAACAGCTACTTACCACGTCCTTGGGAAAAATGAAGAACCAAGAATTAAAAAAAGATATTTCTGAAAACACAAGACGCGATATTGATTTATTAAAACAAAAAACACGCTTCCCTGAGCTGTATAAATACATGTCTCTTCTTTACCCTGCGTCCCATAGCTTTTTTGACTATTTGTCCGATTCTCATGTTCTTTTTATGGACGAAATCGGTCGAATTCAAGAAGTGTCCTCTAATTTAGAGCAAGAGGAAGGGGAATGGCACACATCCCTTCTGCAGCAAGGAAAAGCTGTTTCGGAATTATCCTTTTCACATACCTTTCAAGATCTTCTATCATCTTCGACCACACCATGTATTTATTATTCGATGTTTTTGCGGCATGTTCCTCATACCAATCCCCAAAACGTCGTGAACATGCTATCAAAGCCGATGCAGGATTTTCATGGGCAAATGAATTTATTAAAAACAGAAACGGATCGGTGGAAGGAAAATGGCTATGCCGTTGTTTTCCTAGGTGCTGATGATGAGCGCATAGAACGTTTGCAACGAATTATGGAAGATTATCAAATTGATGTGTCTGCTCGCAGTGACATTGACGCCTTGCTGTCCGGTCAATGCCAGGTGGTAAAAGGTGATCTAAACGCAGGGTTCGAGCTCAGTACGAATAAAATAGCCGTACTCACTGAAAAAGAGCTGTTTAAAAAGCAAACGAAAAAAATGAAGCGACCGCAAAAAATTTCAAACGCTGAACGTATCAAAAGTTATCAAGAACTAAAGGTGGGCGATTACGTTGTCCACGTGAATCACGGGATCGGAAAATATCTCGGGATTGAAACACTTGAAATGAAGGGCAATCATAAAGATTATTTGCTATTACGATACTCTGGCGATGACAAGCTTTACGTGCCTGTTGACCAAATTGATCAAGTACAGAAATTTGTCGGCTCAGAAGGCAAAGAGCCAAAGGTATATAAGCTCGGAGGAAACGATTGGAAGAAAGTAAAAACGCGCGTACGTTCGTCTGTGCAGGACATCGCTGATGATCTCATTAAGATTTATGCAGCGAGGGAAGCAAGCAAAGGTTTTGCGTTTCCCATTGATGGAGAAGAGCAACAGTCGTTTGAGGCAAAATTTCTCTATCAGGAAACAGAAGATCAGCTACGTGCGATTGAAGAGATTAAGATAGACATGGAAAAAGAGCGACCAATGGACAGACTGCTTTGTGGTGATGTTGGATATGGCAAAACGGAAGTAGCGATTCGGGCTGCATTTAAAGCTATTATGAGTGAGAAGCAGGTTGCCATTCTCGTTCCAACAACGATTCTAGCACAGCAGCACTATGAGACGATCAAGGAGCGTTTTCAGGACTATCCAATCAATATTGGCTTGCTCAGTCGGTTCCGTACGAAAAAGCAGCAGAATGAGACAATTAAAGGGTTGAAACAAGGCAGTATTGATTTAGTGATTGGAACGCACCGTTTGCTTTCAAAAGACGTGATCTACCATGACTTGGGCTTGCTTATCGTCGATGAGGAGCAGCGTTTCGGCGTTACTCACAAGGAAAAGATCAAAAAACTAAAAGCAAATGTGGATGTCTTGACCTTGACAGCAACGCCAATTCCAAGAACGTTGCATATGTCTATGCTAGGTGTTCGTGACTTGTCTGTCATTGAAACCCCACCTGAAAACAGGTTTCCTGTGCAAACCTATGTATTGGAGTACAATACAGTGTTCGTCAAGGAATCCATTGAAAGGGAGTTGGCAAGGGGCGGGCAGGTGTATTTCCTCTACAACCGTGTGGAGGACATCGAACGGAAAGCTGAGGAGATCTCGATGCTTGTTCCTGAGGCACGCGTCGCTCATGCCCATGGAAAATTGACCGAAAGCCAGCTCGAGACCACGATGTTTGATTTTCTTGAGGGCGAATACGATGTTCTCGTGTCAACGACGATTATTGAGACGGGAGTCGATATTCCAAATGTGAATACATTGATCGTGTACAACGGGGACAAAATGGGTCTTTCCCAGCTGTATCAACTTCGTGGACGGGTCGGACGTTCCAATCGGGTGGCGTATGCGTACTTTACGTATCATCAAGATAAAATTCTTTCTGAAGTTGCTGAGAAGAGACTTCATGCGATTAAAGAATTCACCGAGCTTGGATCAGGTTTTAAGATCGCTATGCGTGATTTGTCGATACGAGGCGCGGGCAATTTGCTCGGTGCTGAGCAGCATGGATTTATTGATTCTGTTGGCTTCGACCTTTATTCTCAGATGCTTCAGGACGCCATTGAAGAGCGGAAGCATCAAGCGCAGCCTGTTGAAAAGGAAGTCGAAGCAGAAGTGCAGCTCGATATAGATGCCTATATTCCAGCAGCTTATATTGCTGACGAACGTCAAAAGATTGATATGTACAAACGATTTAAAGGTGTGTCTTCTCTGGAAGAAATTCGTGACTTGCAAGATGAGATGATTGATCGCTTTGGTGAGTTCCCTAAAGAAGTCACCGACTTGTTCACTGTTACACGACTGCGTTTACTCGCGAGTCAGCAGCAAGTGGAAAAAATTGCAGAAGAGAACGGACAGCTCATTGCCTTGCTTACGACGGAGGGCACGCAAGGGACGAATGCAAGCAAGCTGTTTGATTTTGTAAGCAGTTTTGGTCGAGCTGCACGTGTAGGCACAGAGGGACAAAAAATCAAGTTGATCGTCGATCCATCTAATGTGACAGCTTCCTCTGCTTTTGATCTGCTTGAGCGTCTCATTGCTCATCTGTCCGAGGTGCGTAGAGAAGAAGTTGTTCAGTAAACATAACGAGAACCACCTGCATACCGCGCAATGCCGAACAGGAAATCATCGTGAAAAATGGATTTTTTACAGAATGATGTATAGAACGCTGGCAGTGTTGGATAATAAGGTCAAGATAGTGGTGAGTGGCACAAGTGAAGAGCTAAGCACCTAACATAACCATCTTCTTGAAAGAGAGGCAATGATCTATGAAAGCGACTGGAATTGTCCGACGAATTGATGATCTTGGCCGAGTGGTCATCCCGAAGGAAATTCGTAGAACTCTGCGAATTCGTGAAGGAGATCCTCTCGAAATTTTTGTAGACAGAGACGGGGAAGTCATTTTAAAGAAATATTCTCCAATCTCAGAGCTTGGTGATTTTGCAAAGGAATACGCAGACGCGATCCACGACAGCACAGGCCATATCGTCATCATTGCAGATCGTGACACTTTTATTGCGGTATCCAGTGGGTCAAAAAAGGATTATCTGAATAAAAATGTTGGCAGTGAAGTGGAAAAATCGATGGATGGGCGTAGCTCTGTCCGTGGACAAAAAGGGTCGATACAAATTATCGATGGCATTGATGAAGAGCTTGCCTCGTACATTATCAGCCCTATCATTGCGAACGGAGACCCGATTGGTGCTGTGATGATTTTATCGAAAGAAGATGAGACGATCGGCCATACGGAAGAAAAAATTGCTGAAACGGCAGCAAGTTTCCTCGCTCGTCAAATGGAATAGAAAGACCTTTAAAGCTGCACATGCACGTGGGATATTGGTGGTTCACCAGTCTCGCGTGGATGTGCAGTTTTTCTATTTCGTTCAGAAACCGCCTGTTGGATCTGGGGTCTACACTTGATGTCATCCGCAGGACCGTTGTTTGGTATACTACACATAGATTGGATGCTGTTTTTTTGGAGGAACGTCGTTGTCTAAGTTGTTCAAAGGCACAATATGGCTTGTCGTCGCAGGACTTGTGGTCAAAGTGATGGCTGCGCTCTACCGCGTCGCCTATCAAAATATAGCTGGTGATGTTGGCTATTATGTATATCAACAGGTTTACCCGATTCTAGGAGTGGCTGTTACAATCAGTACATATGGATTTCCGGTGATTATGGCTCAAATGCTTGCCAAAGAGACCACTACGATGCAACGATCAGAGCTGTTTTTAGCGGCTCGGCAGCTGCTTTTTGCTGGCAGTTGGCTTACAGCAGTGCTTGCTTGGTTACTGGCTGCTCCATTGGGGGAATGGCTAAAAGATAGTCAGCTCGTTCCACTGTTTCAAGCAAGTGCGTTCGTCTTTGTTTTTGTGCCATTTTTGTCTATGTATCGAGGGTTGCTCGTTTATAGAGAAGAAGCCGTTCGCTTGTCTTTATCACAGATGATTGAACAAGCCATTCGTGTCGGCGGAATTTTGCTTGCGCTCCTTTGGTTTGCATCAATTGATGTGTATGAAGCAGGGTATTGGGCAGTTGTCGCTTCGCTGATTGGGATGTTGGTTGCACTAGTTGTTGTAAAGATAAACAACGGTCAAGTCGATAGAGGCGCGTATGGTGGGCTCGTTGCGCGTCAATCTTCTTACAAAAAAGCGGCCGTTGCTTTATTTGGTACAGGTCTTGTTATCTGTTTGAACAGCATGCTTCCGATTGCTTTTCAGGCAGTGGATGCCCTCACACTTTATCCGTCATTGCTTGAGGTTTTTGGAGAACCTATTCAGGCTCAGCAGGAAAAAGCTTACTTTGACCGTGGGCAGCCGTTGTTGCAACTATGTACAACAGTAGGAGTCGCTTTATCTGTTGCTCTCATAACAAAGGTAGGTGAGCTCTTAACAACCAACAAGCGGATAGAGCTTCGTACGTTGGCCACAAAGGCTATCCAGTGGGTATTTTGGATTGGGTCTGCTGCAGCGGCTGGGCTCTTCTGGTTAATCGAGCCGATTAACGTCATGCTCTTCGGAAGCAATGATGGCTCAGTGGCACTTGCCGTGTTTTGTGTTTCAACAGGATTTTTTCTTGTCGTTATTGTTGCCGTTAGCCTCTTGCAGGGAATTGGCAAAGGATCTATTGCTGTAGCCATTGTCGGCGCGGGGTTGCTAGTGAAAACGATAGGCAATGTCGTTTTTGTGCCAAGCATTGGGATCCTTGGTGCATCCGTTGCGACATTGATTGGTATCGGTGTCGTGGCAGTGATACTGCTTGTTTATTTAAGGAAGAGGCAATGGATACAATGGCAATCTTTCCGCTTTTTCCGGGTGCTCATAGGCTTAACGGCGATGTGTGCAACGCTTGCTGTGTGGGAACGTGTGATGTCCCCTTGGCATGATCGGGCCAGTGCAGCCTTCGTTGCGTTTGGTGGGGTTTTTATTGGCGCACTTACATATGCCATCTGCACGTATTTTATCTTGCTACATGCTGACGAACGAAAGGGATTTCGTTTGTTTAAATAAGGAGTGACCATCGTAATGAAAATTCGAATCGCTGGGTTAGGGGCGCATGATCCGTCCCAAATGACCATTGGCGTCTATGAAACACTACTGAATGCACCAGCTCTCTACATGCGTACGCTTCAGCACCCATCGGCAACGATGATTGCTGAGAAGCGAGACACTGTCTATTCGTTTGATGAGATTTACGAAAGCGCGGATCAATTCGAAGAGGTGTATGAAGCAATTACGGCACGTTTATTGAGCGAAGTGAAAGAAAAGCATGACATTGTTTATGCTGTGCCCGGCCACCCACTAGTGGCAGAAGCGAGTGTGAAGCAACTGCTCGAGCAAGGACCACTTCACAATGTGCAAATTGAAGTCATTGGTGGTCAGAGCTTTCTCGATAGTATGTTTGCAACGCTTGCGATCGATCCAATTGATGGCTTTCAGTTAGTGGATGGTATGTCCTTTGATTGGAAAAGTCTCGATGTTCAAACCCACCTCTTTATTATGCAAGTCTTCAATCGGTTTATGGCTTCAGACGTCAAGCTTCAGCTCCTAGAGAAATGGCCGCCAGAGGCAGAGGTGTGTGTGGTCACGGCTGCAGGATCTACAGAAGAAGTAAAAGCATGGGTGCCGCTTCATGAGCTTGACCATGAAGACCGCTTCACCGATGTCACAACGTTGTATCTGCCACCATTAAATGAACGCACGCAGCGGTCTCGTGATTTCGCTTCTTTGCGTGAGATCATTGCGACGCTAAGGGGCCCGGATGGCTGTCCATGGGATAAGAAACAGACCCATGCCTCCCTGAAGCCGTTTTTGCTGGAAGAGACGTATGAGGTTTGGGACGCGATTGATGACGAGGACGATGAGCATTTAGCGGACGAGCTTGGAGATATCCTCTTGCAAGTGCTGCTCCATGCCCAAATTGGAGAGGACGAAGGGCGTTTCTCTCTAGAAGATGTTGTTGCTGCCTTGGCGACGAAAATGATACGCCGTCATCCCCATGTGTTTGGAAACGAGCAAAACCTTACCGAAGAGGAAATTCACTCAAACTGGATGCGCATTAAACAGGAAGAAAAGGGCGAATTAGAACACAAAACGTCTCGCTTGGATGGCATCCCTGCCGCAGCCTCGACTCTTCTCCAAGCCTATGAGATACAGAAAAAAGCGGCGAAATCAGGCTTTGATTGGGACGATGCTGCAGATGTATGGAAAAAAGTGAAGGAAGAAATCCATGAGCTTGAGGAAGAGTTTGCTGGCGTCGAACCGTCTAGGCGAGAAGAGGAATGGGGCGACACGGTATTTGCCTTTATTAACATTGCCCGTCATTACAATATTCAACCTGAAGCTGCGCTGATGAAGACGGTACAAAAATTTAACCGACGCTTCCGTTACATTGAACAGAAAGTAGAAGGAGCGACAAAGCCCTTTGAGGAGCACACGCTTGATGAGCTTGATGTGTATTGGGAAGAGGCAAAAAAAGAGGAGGAAAACAAATGAGATTAGATAAATTTTTAAAGGTTTCGCGGTTGATCAAACGCCGGACATTGGCGAAAGAAGTAGCGGATCAAGGGCGGATCGCCATCAACGGTCAAACGGCAAAGGCTAGCAGTACTTTGAAGGAAGGCGACACCATGTCCATTCGGTATGGCAATCGGACGGTAGTCGCGCGAATTGATAAGCTTACTGAAACATCAAGGAAGGAAGAAGCGGGACAAATGTACACCATCCTTGAAGAAAAGCAAGAAGAGTAGCTTGTTCTAAACCCTCTCTTTTCGGAATAACGTAAGAATGAAAGAGAGGGATGAAGACATGAGTCAATCTCAACAAATGGGCACAGCGCATAGGGACACACCGGACCATAATATCATTATGAAAAACAGAAAATACTTAGAGATTACCGGTGTGAAACAAGTGGATAGCTTTGACAATGAAGAATTTCTCTTAGTGACGACAATGGGGTATTTAGCGATTCGAGGACAAAACCTGCAAATGAAAAACCTCGACGTTGAGCAAGGAAATGTATCGATCCGCGGAAAGATTTACGACTTAGTCTACTTGGACGAGCAGCAGTCAGAAAAAGCCAAAGGATTGTTTGGAAAACTATTCAAATGACCATTACACTTCAAATGGCCTCCTTATTGGCTATGGTCGCTGCAGGCATTTGGGTAGGGCTTTCCGTTGATACCTACAAGCGTATTTGGCGTCATTATATTCGCAATATGTGGATGAAGGGGCTACACGATATTATCTTCTGGGTCCTGCAAGGGGTCCTTGTTTTCTTTTTGCTTTGGCATGTTAATTATGGGGAACTAAGGTTTTATCTTTTGCTGGCTATGCTGCTTGGCGTATCGATGTATCAAACCCTGTTAAAAAGAGCATATTTAACCATGCTTAATGCCTTGCTTTCATGTATACTTACTTTAGTTCGTATTTTGAGACAAGCCTGTTTGCTCCTAATCATCCGACCCATTGTTTGGGTCGCAAGTGTGATCTGGGCAATCATTGCATTTATTGTCGGAGGCATTGGCAAAATTCTCTACCATCTCCTGAGAATCGTTTTTTTTCTCCCGATTCGCTGGGGTTTACTGTTGATATGGCGATTGTTGCCGATAAAAACTAGACAGCATTTTGTTGTCGTGGCAGGAAAATGCATGTCCTTCAAGAATACAATCACACAACTAGTTAAAAAACTTCGAAAGTAGGAGGAATGCAAGTGAGTGCACTAAAAAAGCCGAAAATAACCCACTTAGAATCCGCCTATGTACACCAAGAAAAACAGAAGCAACAACGTCTAGTAAAGAGACGAAAAGGGTTAATGAGACGCCTTGTTGTGTTTAGTGTACTGGCTGCAGGCCTGCTCTTGTTTATGGTGAACGCATTGTTCCATCAAGCAGGGAACGTTTCCGAGAAAAGCGCATATATTGAAGAATTACAGGCACAGACCGACCAATTAGAGACTCAAAAACAAACGCTTTCTGAGGAAGTAATGAACCTGCAAAATGAGGACTACGTATTAGATGTTGCGCGTCGTGATTATTTCTATTCCAAGGACGACGAAATTATTTTTAAACGCTCATCTGAAAATCCCTCTTATTGACACCTCTAAAAGCGATTAGTATAATAAAGACACATTTCATTTCTTATCTGCGTTTAAGGAGGAGCATTTTTTTTATGTCAATCGAAGTAGGCAGCAAGTTGCAAGGAACAGTTACAGGGATTACCCACTTTGGTGCTTTCGTTGAGTTGCCTGGAGGTACCACTGGTCTTGTGCATATCAGCGAAGTTGCTGACACATATGTAAAAGATATTAAAGATGTACTCAAGGTCGGCGATAAAGTAGAAGTGAAGGTCTTGAACGTGGAGAAGGACGGCAAAATTGGTCTCTCCATTAAGAAGGCAAAAGAGAACGAAGAACGGGAAAAAAGTGATCGTCCTCCGTTCCGTCCGAGAAGCAGTAGTGGCGGTGGCGGACCTAGAGGCGGCGGTGGTCCACGTGGTGGCGGCGGTCGACGTGGCGCACCTGCACCACCCGATAATTTTGAATCCAAGATGAGCCGTTTCTTAAAGGACAGTGAAGACCGTCTATCATCCCTTAAACGAAACAACGAATCTAAGCGCGGTGGCAGAGGCGCAAAAAGAGGGTAACAACTTGCTGCTTATTAATATAGTATAAAGAAATAAACACTCGCAGATGCGGGTGTTTATTTCTGAGCGTAGAAAAAGTTTGTCACCACTAGGAATCAGGTTGAATGAAAACGCTTATCTAAGACGACTTTCGCAGTGCAAACATCACTTTCATCGCTGATTGTGCCTGGGTGGAAGCAAGGCGACATAGATTGATTGACATCTTATGTATTTTGGAAACATGATGAGGTACTTTCGAATCGATGATGCACTTGTGCCCTTTAGGGTGTAAAGAAAACACGACTGCTTCGTCAAAATACTTCGCTTGCACCATAAATGGTATAAGGTCAACATCGACTCAGAAAAGCCTCTCGTCGTGTTTTCTTTACCGCCGGGCACGGCTTCAGCTACCATGGAAAGCAAGCTGTCCATGGGGATCTTCAGCTCGCGCTTTTCCCGCAGGAGTCAGCGTATTTTGACTGCGCTGATGCTTGTTTCTGCGTAAACTGTTTTTTTATTTATTGGTCTCGTATAATGGAGAAAATGGAAAAGTGAGTTAATACTTGTCGTAACCAAACTAGACAAGTAACCGTATCGTTTCATGCGAAGTTATATCACCTAGTGCAGTAATTTAGACAACTTGGGCAGTGCAAAATCAACTTCAACGCTTGCTGTACTTGAATTGATGCAAGGTGAAAAAGATTAATGGACCTCTTCAAAACAACGTCTGCTGTATTTAGAAAATAGGAATGGTGCCGGTGCTCACAATCCTGTATTACTAAAAGGTCGTCTTTCAGTAATGAAGCTGACTTCTAGACGTTAAGCACTAGATGAGCTCTTTTTAGCTCTTATCACATCATAAAAAATGAGTGCATCATTGAAAGCTGCCACTAGCGAGACTTCAGGTGTAAAGAAAACACGACGAAGCATACTTCGAGTCGATGTTGCCCTTATGCACTTCAGGGTGAAAGCGAGCGTTTCTCATCAGCCGAAAAATAATGATTGACATTCGAAAACGAATTGAATACAATATAACTTGTGCTGTTTGAAACAGACCATGTGGCGGTGTAGCTCAGCTGGCTAGAGCGTACGGTTCATACCCGTGAGGTCGGGGGTTCGATCCCCTCCGCCGCTACCATTACATATATGGCCCGTTGGTCAAGTGGTTAAGACACCGCCCTTTCACGGCGGTATCACGGGTTCGAATCCCGTACGGGTCATCTAGAAAAAGGATCTGCAACTATTGCAGGTCTTTTTTTCATGGTGTGGATGCTGAGAAAAAGGTCTATTCAATTAGAAGACGCAGACCCTTGGTAGCGACAAAAGACCCCGAAATACGCTACTTGTAGTGTTGAAAGGTCTTGTCAAATGGCTATCTACTCTTTATTCCTTCGAAACAACGACACATGTCTCCAAAAATACAACCGTATGCTTTTTTGCACGTATGATATCCGCAAACTATCTGGTCGCACACGACTGCCAGTGCCCTCTCCTTTTTTAAATCAATCACATCATTCGTTTTCCACTCCTGTAGTTCCCTATAATCATTAACGAGATCGAACGTTTCCATTTTACAAAACAATACGTAATTCGCCTTAAAACATTGGCAGGAAAAAGAGCACTAATGACGAACGGTTTGCTGGTTTGGTCATTTTCTTTGTGGAAGTGTCCAAAAAAACGTCGAACGGTTTTTTGCAAGCGCCGCCCATTGTGACAAAAACTTTCAGATAGGCGAGCGTATAATGATCTGCAAATGACACGGGGGAGAGGACGTAGACTATGCAAAAAGCGGAAAGCGGTGTGCCTTTACAAAAGCCTGAATCGTTCATGAAGCGTCGAAAGCATGTGTTTGGGCTCAAGGATAAAGCAAAGAAACGGTTCATTCATTTGTTCGTCCATTCGGGGGGATTGTTGTTTTTAATTAGCTTTTTGTTGGGACGAGCATTAATTCTCTCTACGGTTGCGCCTTTTGCAGCGGCTTTTTTTGCAGCGGTATTTGTAATGAAAAAGGAAAAGACCGCGCTCACCACCGTAGGTTTGCTTTTAGGAGCGACGATGGCCTCTATGTCGCAGGGGTTGTATGCAGGGGCGTCGATTTTTTACTTTCTACTGTTCTTAGGCATTCTAAGAAAACTGGTTAAACGACAAGGAAAAGTGCTTCCGCTTGCCGTCATGTTGGCAACGTTTGCAGGTCGAATTAGCATTACATTTATGTATACTCAAACGGTAGATTCCTTAGCCATTTGGGTGGCAATGGTCGAGGCAGGGCTAAGCTTTGTGTTAACGATGATCTTTTTGCAGACCGTCCCATTGCTTAGTATGCGTAGGCGCAGAACCGTCCTGAAAAATGAAGAGATTATCTGCTGTATTATACTGGCTGCATCTGTTCTTACAGGAACGATTGGCTGGACGTTGTACGGGTTATCTATAGAGCATATGCTATCCCGTTATCTTGTGCTGCTTCTCGCCCTTAGTGCAGGGGCAACGGTCGGAACAACGGTAGGGGTCGTCACAGGTCTCATTCTAAGTCTTGCGCAAATAGGAAATATGTATCAGCTTAGTTTGCTTGCCTTATCGGGTCTTTTAGGTGGGCTATTAAGGGAAGGGAGGAGGCCCGGTGTTGGGCTTGGTCTTATTTTGGCAACATTGCTTATTGGCATGTATATGCATGATATTTCTGGCTTAGCACCGTTAATCATGGAGTCTGTCGTTGCCATCGGGTTGCTCATGATTACGCCGTCAATCGTTACTGACCGGCTGGCGCGATTTATACCTGGTACTCAGGAGCATGCGCATGTGCAGCAGCAATATTTGCGTAAGGTACGTGATGTGACGGCGGGGCGTGTCGAGCAGTTCTCCCAATTGTTCCAAACCCTTTCAACGAGCTTTTCCACACATCTGCAGAAGCCTGCTCAAGAAGAGTCTGATGAAGAGGTGGATTATTTTCTCAGTCATGTGACAGAAAAGACGTGCCAAACCTGCTTCAAAAAGAATCAGTGCTGGGCAAAAAACTTTGATCAAACCTATGGTCTTATGCAAGGCACGATGCGTGAAATGGAAACTAGTGAAACGATTAAAGACCCTCGCCTGAAACGAGAGTGGAATCAACACTGCATAAAGCCTGACCGTGTGCTTGAGGTGATGCAGAAGGAAATGGCCTTTCACCATGCGAACTTACATTTGAAGAAACAGATGCAGGAAAGCCGTCAGCTTGTGGCTGAACAGCTTCTTGGCGTGTCTCAGGTGATGGGAGATTTTGCGAAAGAAATCCAACGCGAGCGTGACCATCACCAAAGTCATGAAGAAGTTATTTTAGAAACCCTAGAAGGTCTAGGGATTGAAATTGATCAAGTGGATATTTACTCATTGGAGCAAGGCAACGTGGACATTGAAATGACTGTCCCAGCTTCTTTTGAATATGGAGAGGCGGACAAAATTATTGCGCCCATTTTATCTGATATTCTTCAGGAGACGATTGTGTTGCGGAAGGAAGAGCAATCCGTACAAGCCAATGGCCCATGTTTTATGACATTCGCTTCAAACCAGCGGTACAAAATTGAAACAGGGATGGCGAATGCGGCCAAAGGAGGCGCATGGGTATCAGGAGACAGCTATTCAGCGGTTCACTTGAATAAAAGCAAATATGCCATTGCCATTAGTGATGGCATGGGCAACGGGGAGCGAGCACACCAAGAAAGCACCGAAACCTTACAGCTGCTACAAAGCATACTTCAATCAGGGATTGAGGAGCGCATTGCAATCAAATCCGTCAATTCTGTACTCGCTTTGCGAACGAATGAAGAGATGTTTTCAACGCTTGATCTGGCGATGATTGATTTGCAGGACGCAAGCGCGAAATTTATAAAAATTGGCTCAACGCCAAGCTATCTAAAACGGGGGTCTCAGGTATTTAAAATAGAATCAGGCAATTTGCCGATTGGCATTCTGCGTGAATTTGATGTCGATATCATCCATCAGTCTCTAAAAGCGGGTGATCTGTTGATTATGATGAGTGACGGCATTTTTGAAGGACCAAAGCATGTTGAAAATTATGATATTTGGATGAGAAGGAAAATTAAAGAACTTGACACAGAGGATCCGCAGGACATCGCGGACTTGCTAATGGAGGAAGTGATTCGCACTCGTCAAGGTCAGATCGAGGATGATATGACGGTGGCTGTTACAAAAATTGCTCACAATCATCCACGGTGGTCCACCTTTTCAGCGCACGACAAAAAGGCGCAGTAGCTTTCAACGTATAGAATGTTTGTCCATCGTCAAAGATGGTGGTAAAAACGAAGAAGGTGCTCGTAATGAACAAACGAGGTACGTTAAAGCAAATTTTGCTGATTACGGATGGATGTTCAAACGAAGGGGAGGACCCTCAAGAGATTGCTTTGCTCGCCAGAGAGCATGGGGTGACTGTGAATGTCATTGGCATTTTAGATGATTATGCTAGAAGCGATGATGGTCTCGAAGAGGTGGAAGGGATTGCCGAAGCAGGGGGTGGAGTCAGTCAGATCGTTCAGTCAGAGCAACTTTCGCAAACGGTGCAAATGGTCACACGTCAAGCAATGACACAAACGTTGCAAGGGGTGATTAATAAAGAGCTAACCTCAATTCTTGGTAAGGAGCATGCCCTTGAGGAGCTTCCACCGGCGCAGCGTGGCGAGATTGTAGAGGTCGTTGAAGAACTTGGAGAGACGTCAGAACTTCAAATTGTCGTCCTCGTTGATGTGAGCGCTAGTATGAAATCGAAGCTCCAGATGGTTAAAGAGGCCTTGCTTGATTTGTCCGTGAGTTTAAGCGCAAGAAGTGGGAATAATTCATTTTGCTTAAAAGTATTTCCCGGGAAAAAACAAGCGGCTGATGAGCTGATGCCATGGACACCGGATTTGACCTCTGTGGCAAATGTGTTTCCAAAGCTGACTTCTGGAGGCATTACGCCAACAGGTCCCGCGCTCAAGTTGGCCCTTAACGCATTTCCTGTGACGCAGAAACGGAAGCGACGTCGGGAAGAAGTGGCGGACGACTATGACTACAGAGAAAAAGCAGAATAGAAGCCCGCGACCAGGCGAAACCATTACAGGCAAATGGAATGGACATCGTTACAAAGTTTTACGCACAATTGGGCGAGGGGCAACGGGAACGGTGTATCTTGCTGAGCGGCGTGGCAAAAAGCTCGCTTTAAAAATAAGTGATCAAGGATATTCGGTGACGGCGGAAGTCAACGTCCTTCAGCACTTTTCACGAATGGGCGGATCAAAGGTTGGTCCTGACTTGATCGACGTGGATGATTGGCTCGTAGGAGCAGGCGGGCAGCCTGTTCCTTTTTATGTGATGGAATATATCTCAGGGGAGCCCTTTCTAGGCTTTCTTCAAAGCAGAGAGTCCTTTTGGTTAGGTGTACTCGTCGTTCAGCTGTTGTCCGATCTCGACAAGCTGCATAATGCAGGGTGGGTGTTTGGGGATTTAAAGCCAGATAATTTAAAAGTGATGGTCTCTCCGCCTCGTGTTCGTTTATTAGATGTGGGAGGCACAACAAAAATCGGCAGGGCGATTAAAGAGTTCACCGAATTTTACGATCGTGGGTTTTGGTCAGCTGGTACAAGGAAGGCAGAGCCCTCCTACGATGTATTTGCTGTTGGCATGATTATGCTTCATGCCTTGTATGGTCGACGCTTTCGCAGGCAGCCTGGGGATGATTTAAATACCTTGAAGGCACGTGTTCAACGGTTAAATTCTCCTTATGAACCCATTATTATTCATGCACTCAGCGGAAAATATGTCAGAGCAATGGATATGCAGTATGCGTTAACAACTTTAATGAGTACTTATGCGCAGGAAGAGAAAAAAAGGCAGTCTCCAAAGTCGCAGCCTCAATCCCCGCCGCTCACTCAAACGAGAGCTGGGCGTACGCGAGTGAAGGCGAAGGCGACAAAGAAAAAGAGAATTCATCCGTTTAAGCGGGTCGTACAGGAAGTCGTTTGGATAGGTGTTTTACTGGTTGCGTTTTATGTCTGTATGCTGCTATTAGGAGGATCATAAAAAACTACAGCCATAAGGGTGTCTATAGTTGTACGGAGCTTTTTTAAAATGGTAAGATAAGCAGACAGTGTTTGTTTACTGTACGCTTTCGAAAGGACGTTCGGGAATGCTGGAAATTGTCCGACAATTAATAGAAAAGCATACGCTTTTTTCAAAAGGGGATACCTTGATTATTGGCGTCTCCGGTGGATCGGACTCCATGGCGTTGCTGCACATGTTGACGCAATTAAAGGACCCGATGAACCTGACTATTGTTGCTGCGCATATGAACTACTCGCTAAGAGGAGAAGACTCTGAAAAGGACAGTGCCTTTGTGAAGCACATTTGCGACGATTGGAATGTGACTTTTGAGGGAAGAAAGATAGCATTGTCGAGGAACAAATCGCGAGATATGTCTACACAAATGGCCGCTCGCGAGGAACGCTTTTCCTTTTTTTCAGAACTTGCAGCACGGTATGAGGCGCATGCCCTTTGTCTCGCCCATCACGGTGATGATCAAATTGAAACGATGTTGCTTCGCTTGATGCATGGCGCTACGCCACAGAGTGTGTCAGGCTTGCATAGAAAGAGAACGCTGAATGGCTTGCTTACGGTCCGACCATTGTTGCATATGTCGAAAGATGATGTATTGGCTTACTGCCTGAATGAGCATGTTCCATTTCGAGAAGATCAAAGCAACTATACTCGGCATTATGTGCGTAATCGCCTCCGCCACGATGTGATACCACTATTAAAACAGGAAAACCCTCAGCTTCAAAAACAATTCCAGGCGTTTAGTGACGCTTTGCAGGATGACGGCCTTGTGTTAGACCGCTTGGCATCTCGTTGTGTAGATCGATATTTTTCGGGAGAAGGTCATATGCTATTCTTGAAGTCTGTGGAAAGCTTTCTTGATGAGGAGCATGCGATCCAACAACGCGCGTTGAAACAATCGTTGCATAGTCACTTTAAGCTTACGGATCGATTGTCGACTGAGCGTGTGATGAAGTGTCTCCATTGGCTCGAACACGGCTCTGGAATGTTCCAGCTAGGTCAAGGGATCATAGCGATTCGTGAATACGAGGCAGTTCGGATATATCATCATGACGAGTTTATGCAAGAGAATCTGTCTCATAGACAAGTGATCACAAGGCCAGGAACGTGGGTACTGCGAAATGGCGCACTACTACAAATGAAAAACGAAAGCGCATGCTTAACGGTTCCTAAAAAACAGCAGTATTCGGTTCGTCTCAGTGCGGATGATTTTCCACTCGTTATAAGGGAGAGGCGACCGGGAGATACATTGTATATCTCGGGGGTCGGCACAAAAAAAGTGACACGAGTAATGGTCGACGAAAAAATTCCTAAAGCATTAAGAGCGAGCTGGCCGCTACTCGTCACCAATCGTGGAGAGATCCTTTGGGTGATTGGAGCGGGAAAAGGTGATCTAAAGGATCGAGAAGAACGTCAAGATCAATATTATTTTACATATGGAATGGGTAAACAGGAGGCAGAGATTCATGATGAGAGATGAGATTCAATCCGTCTTGTTAGAAGAAGAAGAGATCCAGCAGAAAATTAGAGAGCTCTCAGCGACATTAACGTCGGACTACCAGGGGACTTTTCCGCTGGCTATTGGTGTATTAAAAGGCGCGATGCCATTTATGTCTGACCTGTTAAAGCGCGTAGATACGCACCTAGAGATGGACTTTATGGATGTTTCCAGTTATGGAAACAATACTGTTTCGTCTGGTGAAGTAAAAATTATTAAAGATCTGGATACTTCTGTAGAGGGTAGGGACATATTAATTATTGAAGATATCATTGACAGTGGCTTAACGTTACACTACCTCGTAGACTTGTTTCACCATCGCAAAGCAAAGTCAGTGAAGATTGTCACGCTTCTGGATAAGCCAGGAGGAAGAAAAATCAACATTAAAGCCGATTATGTTGGTTTTGAAGTGCCGGATGAATTTGTGGTTGGGTATGGCTTAGATTATGCGGAGCGTTATCGAAATCTCCCGTATATTGGAATCTTAAAGCCAGAGATCTATTCATCTTAATGGGCTGTCACAGGATTGACATTTCTTTTTTGAAGATGGTTCAACCATTGAGGGTATTTTGTTGTATACGTAAAAACGATTGTGGTACTATTTACTATAGTTTGTGTTGTCATGGGAGGAGGTAAGGAATGAGCCGGGCTGTCAAAAATACTTTTTTATATTCGATTATTTTTTTAGTGCTCATATATTGTTTCACCTTAATTCAAGGTGGGAACCAAAAGACTGAACAACTGAATTACACTCAATTGATAAATAATCTTGAACAGGGTAGTGTGACAGAATTAGAAGTGAGACCTGTGAGAGGGGTCATTGAGGCTACAGGGAAACTTGCAGGGTATGAGGAAGAGCAGTATTTTGTTTCTCATTTCTTGGATACGAACGGAAACAGTGACGCGATAGAAGCAGCAGCCAGGGAGCAAGATTTGGAAGTGAAAGTCTCTCCTGCTGAAGAAACAAGCGTTTGGGTAACATTCTTTACGACTTTAATTCCGTTTGTGATTATCTTTATTCTCTTCTTCTTCCTGTTGAATCAGGCGCAAGGTGGCGGAAGCCGTGTGATGAACTTTGGCAAAAGCAAAGCCAAAATGTATTCTGAAGAGAAAAAGAAAGTGCGCTTTAAAGATGTAGCGGGCGCAGATGAGGAAAAACAAGAGCTCGTTGAGGTCGTTGAATTCTTAAAGGACCCACGAAAATTTGCCGAAGTTGGTGCACGTATTCCTAAAGGGGTCTTGCTTGTTGGTCCTCCGGGAACAGGGAAAACGTTGCTTGCCCGTGCCGTTGCTGGGGAAGCAGGAACAGCGTTTTTCTCCATTAGTGGTTCTGATTTTGTGGAAATGTTTGTGGGTGTTGGTGCATCGAGGGTACGTGATTTGTTCGAGAACGCCAAGAAAAACGCTCCATGTATTATTTTCATTGATGAAATTGATGCCGTTGGTCGTCAGCGTGGAGCTGGATTAGGTGGCGGTCATGATGAACGTGAACAAACACTTAACCAATTGCTCGTAGAGATGGATGGCTTTGGCGTGAACGAAGGCATCATCATCATTGCTGCGACGAACCGTGCGGATATTCTTGACCCAGCATTGCTACGTCCAGGTCGATTTGACCGTCAAATTACCGTCGATCGTCCAGATGTTAAAGGACGCGAAGAGGTACTTAAAGTACATGCACGCAATAAACCGCTTGATGAATCGGTAGACCTTAAGACGATTTCAATGCGGACACCAGGTTTTTCTGGGGCAGATCTTGAAAACCTCTTGAATGAGGCTGCGCTTGTGGCGGCTCGACATGACAAGAAGAAAATAGATATGCTTGATGTGGATGAAGCGATTGATCGCGTCATTGCTGGACCTTCAAAGAAAAGTCGCGTCATTTCGCAAAAGGAACGCAACATTGTTGCTTACCACGAAGCGGGTCATACGATTATTGGGATGGTACTCGACGAGGCGGATGTTGTGCACAAGGTGACCATCGTGCCACGTGGGCAAGCGGGCGGTTATGCGGTTATGCTGCCTAAAGAAGATCGCTTTCTCATGACAAAGCCAGAGCTTTTGGATAAAATTACGGGCTTGTTAGGCGGTCGTGTTGCTGAGGAAATCATTTTTGGTGAAGCTAGCACTGGCGCTCATAATGACTTCCAACGCTCGACTGGCATCGCGAGACGAATGGTCACTGAATTTGGGATGAGTGAAAAGCTTGGGCCATTGCAATTTGGTCAACAACAAGGGCAGGTCTTCTTAGGCCGTGACATCCAAAATGAACCAAATTATAGTGATGCAATTGCGCATGAGATTGATATGGAAGTGCGCGCATTTGTGAAGGAAAGCTACGAGCGTGCTCGTCAAATTTTAACAGAGCACCGTGACAAGCTTGAGCTTGTTGCTCAGACCTTGTTAAAGGTAGAAACGTTGGATGCAAAACAAATTAAACATTTGTTTGATCATGGGACATTGCCAGAAGTGATAGAAGAGGAAGGTGTGAAAGTGAACATCCAATCCAAAAAAGACACTTCCGTAGACGATGAAGCCAAAGAAAGACCTACGTCTGAGGCTTTAAAAGACGACGATCAAACGAATAAAGACAAATAATCGGTGAGCCTGGCCATTCGGTTTGGCTCGCTCAGATAGGGGCTGTTACAATGAGTTGCTTTTTTCCACTAGCCAATACGCTGGTGGAGGGGGGCATATCGTTGTTTCAGCTTTTTTCTTTTCTCATAATGTACTAAGTGGTCGGAGAGTGTCTGTGAAATGGGAGGGAATGCGATGATTGTTGTCATTGATGTAGGAAATACCCATGTCGTCATCGGGGTTTGTAAAGGAAAGGATATCGTTACGCGTTGGAGGCTTTCTACAGATGTTCATCGTACAGAGGATGAATATTGTGCGTTGCTTCGCTCTCTTTTTCAGGCAGAATCACTCACCACGGATGCCATTCGCGGTGTCATTTTGGCAACGGTTGTCCCTCCTATGCTCCCGGTCATGCAGGCAATGTCCGAAAAACTTTTTGGGAAAAAGGCGCTCGTTGTGGGTCCTGGCGTGAAAACAGGTTTAAATGTCAAATATGACAATCCGAAAGAGGTAGGCGCAGACCGGGTAGTCAATGCAGTAGCAGCCATATGCCGTTATGGGACTCCGCTCATTGTTGTCGATTTTGGGACAGCGACCACTTTCTGCTATATCAATGAAAAAAAGCACTACCTTGGAGGCGTTATTATTCCAGGCGTCCAGCTTGCGGCAGAAGCCTTGTTCGCCAAAGCGTCCAAGCTGCCAAGAACAGAGTTAGTTAAACCTTCTCAAGTCATTGGCAGGAACACAAACGATTCCTTGCAATCAGGACTTTATTACGGCGGGATTGGTCAAGTAGAGGGGATTGTGCAACGAATGATGACGTATGCCGGTACAGGAAAAAAACCGAAAGTCATTGCCACAGGCGGACTCTCGACGCTACTAAGACCAGATTTAACTATTGCTGATGTTATTGATCCCGATCTTACTCTCAAAGGATTGCTTGATATTTTTTACATGAATGAGAAGTTGTCTTAATTCAGATCATTATTTAGCACATAAATGCACGACCAGCGGACTGATGTGACACTAAATTAAACAGTATGAAATCCTACGAAGCCAGCAAGAAGTCGATTTGAACAAAAGGAGTTTGATCACATGGAAGATTATTTAATTCGCTCACTAGCGTTTAATGGTGAAATTCGAGCGTATGCAGCGCGAACAACAAACACCATTGCTGAAGCTCAGCAACGCCACGGAACTTGGCCAACGGCGACGGCTGCTTTAGGCCGAGCCATGACAGCTGGAGTGATGATGGGTTATATGATGAAAAACGGCAAAAAAGTAACAATCAAAATCGAAGGTGGCGGTCCGATTGGCGCCATCGTCGTCGATGCAACGCCTGAAGGAGGCGTTCGTGGATACGTATCAAACCCACAGGTGCATTTTGATCTGAACACACAAGGCAAGTTGGATGTTCGACAAGCGGTAGGAACAGAAGGTGCATTGACCGTCGTGAAGGATTTGGGGCTAAAGGATCCTTTTACTGGTCAAGTTCCGATCGTATCTGGAGAGCTGGGCGATGACTTCACTTACTACTTTGCGACTTCTGAGCAGGTGCCTTCAGCTGTAGGTGTCGGTGTTTTAGTCAACCCTGACAACACAGTACTGGCTTCAGGCGGGTTCGTTGTCCAGCTTATGCCGGGTGCATCAGAAAAAACCATTGCCTTTCTTGAAAAACAGATCACAGAAATGACACCTGTGTCGAAGCTCATTCAGCAAGGAAAAACACCAGAAGAGTTGCTTGGGATCGTGCTTGGTGAGGAAAATGTTCAGGTGTTGGACAAACAGCCTGTTGCTTTTCAGTGCCAATGTTCAAGAGAACGACTTGAAAGTGCCATCATTTCACTGGGCGTAGATGAAATTTCAAATATGATCGAAGAAGATGGTCAAGCCAATGCAGAATGTCATTTTTGCAATGAGCATTACTTCTTTTCGCGAGAAGATTTGATAGAGATGAAGCAACAGACATTGGATTCTACATTATAATTCAGATTCCACACGTTCGATTCTATAAAACGCCTCATAAAATGAAACATCGAAAAAATTTGCGCGGCAGCCTAAGTTTTTCAATGTTATCCTTTCATTTACATTCCGACGCAGAAAAATATTTCGGCGTTTTATACATAATGAATTGACAGACTTATGGAACAATGATAAATTGATTTATATATAAACCTATATAGTTACTAGGAATTAAAAAGGAGTGGGACGTATGACTGTAGCACATTCCATTGTTGATTTGATCGGAAAGACGCCGGTTGTAAAGTTAAACCGTAGTGCGGATGAACAATCTGCGGATATTTATCTGAAATTGGAATATCAAAACCCAGGAAGCTCTGTTAAAGATCGTATTGCTTTGGCAATGGTTGAAGCCGCTGAAAAGGATGGCCGTTTAAAAGAAGGCGATACGATTATTGAAGCGACGAGCGGGAATACAGGCATTGGAATTGCACTTGTTGCAACAGCAAAAGGATACAACACTGTTCTCGTTATGCCTGAAACAATGAGTTTGGAGCGTCGTAATCTTTTGAAAGCTTATGGAGCGGAGCTCGTTTTAACTCCTGGAAGTGAAGGCATGAACGGTGCCGTGGCAAAAGCGGAAGCTCTTGCTGCAGAGCACGGATACTTTGTGGCTGAACAATTTAAGAATCTTGCTAACCCAGAAGTGCATCGCCGCACAACTGGTCAAGAGATTATTAATGATTTTCCGGACGGTATTGACGCGTTTGTGGCTGGTATTGGAACGGGCGGAACAATTACGGGCGCAGGAAACTTATTAAAAGAAACGTTCCCTGGCGTAAAAATTGTCGCTGTTGAACCAAAGGATTCACCAATTTTAAAAACAGGTAAACCTGGTCCTCACAAACTGCAGGGATTAGGTGCCAATTTTATTCCTGAGATTTTAGATACAGATGTGTATGATGAAATTATCCATGTGTCTACGGAGCAAGCGTTTGAACATGCAAGAGAAACCGCTCGAAAAGAAGGCATTCTTGGTGGTATTTCATCTGGTGCAGCTGTCTACGCTGCGAAGCAAGTCGCCAGAGAGCTTGGCCCTGGTAAAAAAGTAGTGGCCATATTGCCGAGTAACGGCGAACGCTACTTGAGCACAGCTCTTTACCAATTCGAAGAAGAAGAAACGACGACAACGCCATAGGTCGTCAAAACATAAGCAAAACCCTTGGGGGATGTTGGTCATCCCCCAAGGGTTTTTTCATGCCCTGCTTGACAATATGTGCGGGGCTTGTTTTTATTAATACAACTAATACAAATCTATTCAATGTTGAGAGGGACGGAAATGACAGCTTCATCGTTTTTAAGACCGTATGGGGTCAAAAAACCATTGCCTCAAAATTGGTTTCAGAATGTACAGCAGGTCCTTTCATCGACACGACATAGCCAGTGGCTGGAGAGTGGTAAAGAGGGACGTTGGAGTTTTTTGGCGGTGCATCCCTTTGCCATTATCGAGGCAAAAGGAAAGCACTTTTCAATTCATCATGTGACCGAAGAAACAACCGAGACATCGATGTCAGACACGCTTACAGGTGACCTTAAGCAATACATGCAGCAGTTCTCAATGACAGTTCCTAGCGGATACCCCCCATTTGTCGGAGGTGCTGTCGGTGTGTGTTCCTATGATACTGTGCTGGACTTTGAACCATTGGTCTTTCAGGCGACAGATGACCTGATGCTTCCCGACGTTTATCTACTTGTCACGCACGAAGTAATGGCGATAGACCATGCAAAGGACGAGGTGTGGTTTATTGTCAATGACACGGAGGCAAGAGAAGAACGAATCAAGGAGCTTGAGACACTTTGGGAAACACCTACCAACGAGAAGACGGATGATTTTTCAGACGAAATACAGTATGATGAACATACGAAACAGTTGTCTCTAAATGCTACGCGTTTCTCCAAGGCGGTAGAGAAGGTAAAGGACTATATTGCGAGTGGCGACAGCTTTCAAGTGAACTTGTCCATTCGGCAGGAACGTCCAATTGCAGCTACACCTTTAGCTGTCTATCGGCAGCTGAGAGAGTTAAATCCATCGCCGTACATGGCCTTTCTGCAAAGTCCCGAGTTTTCGCTCGTGTGTGGGTCACCCGAGTTGCTCGTGAAAACGAGACAACGTGAAGTAACGACAAAGCCGATTGCTGGAACACGGTCACGTGGAGCAACACCAGAGGAAGACGCCGAGTTGGCAAACGAGCTTTTGCATCACGAAAAGGAGCGGGCCGAGCATATTATGCTTGTCGATTTGGAGAGAAACGACCTCGGGAAGATTTGCACATTCGGATCTGTCCGTGCCGACGTATTGCTTTCCATTGAACGCTACTCACACGTCATGCACTTAGTGTCCGAAGTGGCAGGAACACTTGAGCCTGGAGTGGACGCGGTGGACACCTTAAAGGCCGTCTTTCCTGGAGGCACAATTACAGGTGCACCAAAGCTACGAACAATGGAGATCATTGATGAGCTTGAGCCTGTACGCCGCGGATTTTATACTGGCTCTGTTGGTTGGATTGGGTTTCATGGGGACATGGAAATGAATATCATTATTCGTTCTATGCTTGTGAAGGCGAAAACGGCGTATGTGCAATCGGGGGCAGGCATTGTCAGTGATTCTGTTCCAGAGTGGGAATTTAAAGAGGCGTTAAAAAAAGCAGCGGCAGTATGGCAGGCTGTTGAACGAGCGGAAGCTGAGTTGAGTGAATAGTAGACGAGAAGAGGAGAGTTGAGACGATGATTTTAATGATTGATAACTATGATTCCTTTACGTATAACCTTGTGCAATATATAGGAGAGCTTGGGAAGCCCATTGTGGTGAAGCGAAACAACGAGATTACTGTTGATGAGATTTTGCAAATGGCTCCTGAAGCAGTTGTGATTTCACCAGGCCCATGTTCCCCAGATGAAGCCGGCATTAGTCTCGAAGTGGCAGAAAAGGTGCCTTATCATATACCGGTGCTAGGTGTGTGCTTAGGTCATCAATCAATCGCTCAGGCGTTTGGCGGAAAGGTCGTTCGTGCAGAACGGCTAATGCATGGGAAAACTTCTCCGATCATGCACGATGGAAAAACCATTTTTCATGGATTGGACAATCCTTTTATTGCAACAAGGTACCATTCACTTATCGTTGAGCGTCCTAGTCTTCCAGCGTGCTTTGACATCTCGGCAGAAACGGCGGAAGGTGAAATTATGGCGATTCGCCACAAAGAGCTGCCCCTTGAAGCAGTTCAATTTCACCCCGAGTCGATTATGACAGATGCAGGAAAGACGCTTCTGAAAAACTTTTTGACCATGTACACAAAAGAGCCTGGAAAGGAAAAAGAATGCACATCTATATGAACGGTCGCATTCTAAAAGAAAGCGAGTGGTCGGTCTCATTGCTCGACCACGGTTTTCTCTATGGCGCTGCTTGTTTTGAAACATTTCGAACGTATGACGGCCATCCCTTTCTTTTTGAAGATCATTGGGAGCGGTTGAAGCGGAGCTTGAACGCTTTGCAAGTTGAATGGTCCATGACAAAGGATGAATGTTTAGACGCTTTGCAGCTGCTACTGGCACAGGAAGTAGAGCAAGACCGATACATTCGCTTAACCGTAACGGCTGGCGAAGAGGGCATTGGCCTTTCTGGTAGGCCCTATCAAGCACCAAATGTGATTATGTATAGCAAAGCGTTGGACAAAAATGCCCCCGTCAGGAAAAAGGGGCACTTTTTGCGTACACGCCGCAACACTCCCGAAGGTGACTTCCGTATGAAAGCCCATCACTATATAAACAATATACTCGCACGACAAGAGGTTAAGGATACTCAAACAGAGGGACTGTTTTTATCACAAGGCGGTCATGTGGCAGAAGGAATCTTATCCAACCTTTTTTGGGTTAAAGAGAGGGTTGTCTATACACCAGATTGTTGTACAGGGGCACTGGATGGGATCACGAGGCAGTTTGTCCTCCGGTTATGTGATGTTCTCGGCATCAAGGCGGAGATCGGTTGCTATACGCCCGAACATGCTTTAAGTGCTAGTGAGGCGTTCGTGACGAACAGCGTCCAAGGCATTGTTCCTCTAATAGGGATGGGTGACAATGAAATGGTTGTTGAAGACAGCACGATCACACAGCAGCTGCAAAAGGCTTATCAAGAATATACACATCACCTAATGGGCAGAAATGAAATAGGATTGTAGAGGGGAAGATGGGATGGAATCAAAACCACGTACAACACTCACGCGTGCGGCATTGGCGACCAAAACGCATGTGATGGGAATTGTTAACGCGACACCAGACTCCTTCTCGGATGGAGGAAAATACAATACGGTTGAAACGGCCACAGCGCACGGAATCAAGCTTGTGGAGGAGGGGGCAGATGTGCTTGATGTCGGCGGAGAATCGACGCGGCCTGGAGCGGAACTTGTAGATGCAGAGGAAGAAATTCTCCGTGTCATTCCGGTCATCCGGTCGCTGGCAGCGGAAACGGACGTGCCGATCTCCATTGATACGTATAAAGCGAGTGTGGCTGAAGCGGCTGTGAAAGCTGGAGCCACCGTGATCAATGATGTGTGGGGCGGCATCATTGATCCGGATATTCTCACTGTGGCTGCAAATGCCGACGCCCATTATGTACTCACACATAACCGAACGACAACCGACTATGCTGATTTTAATACGGATGTGTTGGCTGATTTAGAACGGCAAATTGAGATCGCATTAAAGGCAGGCATAAAGGATGATCACCTTATTCTCGATCCTGGCATAGGTTTTGCGAAGACCCCTCAGCAAAACATGGACATGATGCGACAATTGCACACCATATGTGCATGGCCTTATCCAGTTTTATTGGGGACCTCACGTAAATCGTTTATTGGACAAGTGCTCGATCTCCCCGTCGATCAACGTCTTGAGGGAACTGGGGCGACGGTATGCTATGGTGTCATGCAAGGAGTAGCTATGGTGCGAGTCCATGATGTGCAGGCGATGGGAAGAATGACAAAAATGATGGACGCATTGCTCGGAAAGGGTGAACAACGTGGATAAGATTATTGTGAAGGGCATGTCGTTTTACGGCTATCACGGTGTGTTTTCTGAGGAAAACAAGTTAGGACAACGCTTTTTAGCTGATATAGAGCTGTATTGTGATTTGCGTGCGGCGGGCGAGAACGATGATTTGCAACAAACGGTTAATTACGCAGCGATTTTTGAGACGGTTCAGAAGGTGATTGAGGGCGAGCCTGTCAAGCTTCTTGAGGCTCTAGCGGAACGAATTGCAGCGAACATCTTTAGCAAGTTTGAAATCGTGGACGGCCTTTCACTACGTATTATTAAACCAGATCCCCCTATACCAGGTCATTATGAGCATGTAGCGATAGAAATTGAGCGAATGAGGTCGACGTCGTGAATTCATATTTCATAGCACTAGGCTCAAATATTGGTGACCGTGAAAACTACCTTAAGCTCGCGGTGTACGATTTGCAGGCATTGCCTTCAATTGAGGTCGTCAAGCTGTCATCGATTTATGAAACGGATCCGGTCGGTTTCGAGGAGCAGTCACAATTTCTCAATATGGTCGTCGAACTACGATCCCCCCTTTCGCCTGATGAGCTGTTTCAATACACATCGAGTGTTGAAAAAAAACATCACCGCACACGGGATGTGTATTGGGGTCCGAGGACGCTAGACATTGACATCCTGTTATATAATATGGAGAATGTAAAAACAGATGACTTGGACATCCCCCACCCTAGAATGGCGCAGCGCCTTTTCGTTTTGCGACCACTTTCCGACGTTTTGTCGGGCACGTTTGTCATTCCTGGTGAAGCGCAAAGCTTGTCTGAGTTAATTGACCACCTGCCTGACAAAAAAGGAGTCTATGTATGGAAGCAGACCAGTGGGGACGACGTATTCGCGCTTTTCGAAAGCTAAAAGGGTTTACGCAACAAAAATTCGCAAGACATGTAGGGGTTTCTGTGTCCGTGTTAGGAGATATTGAACGCGGCAATCGAGTGCCTGACGATGTCCTCGTGGCTGATATCGCTAGGAGTCTTGATGTGACGATTGAAGAGCTTACCCCGTCAAAACATAAGGAGAGATGAATGCAATGTTTAAAATCGGAGACATCACCATTCCGAATAAGGTTGTTTTAGCCCCAATGGCGGGAGTCTGCAATTCAGCCTTCCGATTAACCGTCAAAGAATTTGGAGCAGGTCTCGTGTGCGCTGAGATGGTAAGCGACAAAGGCATTATGTTTAAAAATGAAAAGACATTAAACATGTTGTATATAGATGAACGTGAAAAACCAATGAGTTTGCAAATATTTGGTGGGGAAAAGGACAGCTTGGTAGAAGCGGCCAAATTTGTTGATGAAAATTCAACTGCCGATATCATTGACATTAACATGGGGTGTCCTGTGCCGAAAATCACAAAATGTGATGCTGGAGCGAAATGGCTTTTAGACCCTAATAAAATTTATGAAATGGTTTCTGCTGTTGTTGATGCAGTGAAAAAACCGGTGACCGTCAAAATGAGAATGGGCTGGGACTCTGATCATATTTATGCAGTAGAAAATGCACAAGCGATTGAACGAGCGGGTGGTCAGGCTGTTTCTTTGCATGGGCGTACCCGTGTGCAAATGTATGAAGGACACGCCAACTGGGACATCATTCGTGAAGTAAAGCAGGCGGTGTCCATTCCTGTCATTGGGAATGGAGATGTCGAAACGCCACAGGATGCACAACGTTTGCTGGATACCACTGGTGCAGATGGTGTCATGATTGGACGTGCAGCGCTAGGAAATCCATGGATGATTTATCGTACTGTGAAATACTTGGAGACTGGCGAAATTGTTGGTGAGCCGTCCCCACAAGAAAAAATCGATGTATGCATGTTGCATATGGATCGCTTAATTGCCTTGAAAAATGAAGATATCGCCGTCAAAGAAATGCGTAAACATGCTGCTTGGTACTTAAAAGGGCTAAAAGGAAATGCGCAAGCACGTAAGCTAATCAATCACTGTGAAACGAGAGATCACATCGCAGACGTATTGAATGAGTTTATTCAGCAGTTTGATCACGAAGGGCAGCAAGCGGTGTAAATACGACCAAGAATCGGAGTGGTGGAATTGAGTAATGAAGAACAAAGCGATCAGTTACAGGTTCGTCGTGATAAATTAACGGCTCTTCAGGCAAAAGGCATTGATCCCTTTGGTGGAAAATTTGAGCGAACGCATTTAGCTACTGATTTGTTTGCAGCCTATGACGAGTTTTCTAAAGAAGAGCTTGAATCGAAATCAGATCAGGTCATTATTGCTGGAAGAATCATGACCAAACGTGGCAAGGGGAAAGCAGGCTTTGCTCATATTCAGGACTTGTCTGGTCAAATTCAATTGTATGTTCGAAAAGACACAGTTGGAGACGAAGACTATGATATCTTCACCGTGGCTGACATCGGGGATATTGTGGGCGTAAAAGGACAGATGTTCAAAACCAACGTAGGTGAGCTATCAATAAAGGCGAGCGATGTTGTCATGCTGTCTAAATCCCTTCGCCCATTGCCAGAGAAATACCACGGCCTTAAAGATATAGAGCAAAGGTATCGTCAGCGGTATTTGGATCTCATGACAAATGATGAGAGCAAGCAAACCTTTATTACACGCAGTAAAATCCTTCGATCCATGCGTCGTTATCTAGATGAAAAAGGATATCTTGAAGTTGAAACACCAATGATGCATAGCATTGCTGGTGGTGCGTCCGCAAAGCCATTCATTACCCATCATAATGCGTTGGATATGCAGCTTTATATGAGGATTGCCATTGAACTTCATCTGAAACGCCTCATTGTAGGTGGTCTTGAGAAGGTTTATGAAATTGGTAGGGTGTTTCGAAATGAAGGTTTGTCGACACGGCATAACCCTGAATTTACGATGATTGAGTTGTATGAGGCGTATGCCGACTACAATGACATCATGGAGTTGACAGAGAACCTGATCGCGCATGTGGCTCAAGAGGTTTTAGGAACACAGGAAGTTCAGTATGGGGAGCATACGGTTCAATTGACTCCTAAATGGAAAAGACAGCATATGGTGGATGCCATTGCAGAGCATACGGGAGTGAACTTTTGGACCCGTATGTCAAAGGAAGAAGCGCATGCTCTTGCAAAAGAGAACAACGTGGAGATAGAAGCACGGATGGACTTTGGGCATGTGGTCAATGAGTTTTTTGAACAAAAGGTGGAACACCTCCTTGTTCAACCAACGTTTATTTACGGGCATCCAGTTGATATCTCTCCACTCGCAAAGAAGAATGCTGAGGACGATCGATTTACAGACCGCTTTGAGCTCTTCATTGTGGGAAGAGAATACGCCAATGCCTTTACAGAGCTGAATGACCCAATTGATCAAAGGCAACGTTTTGAAGCTCAGTTGAAAGAACGTGAGGCTGGGAATGATGAAGCGCATGAAATGGATGAGGACTTTATTGAAGCGTTAGAGTATGGCATGCCTCCAACTGGGGGACTTGGAATCGGTGTTGATCGACTTGTTATGTTGCTTGCCAATGCGCCTTCTATACGTGATGTCCTTCTGTTTCCGCTTATGCGACATAAATAATGAGCGAAAGACGGCCAGGCATCTGTCTTGGTCGTCTCTCATTAATATGAATTAAAGCGTCCGAATTCCGTTGCTCATAAAGGTTGAAAAGATTTTTTATGTTTTTTTAAAAAAACACTTGTACATCTTCTAAGATCCATGGTATATTATTATCCGTCGCTGCAACACAAACGACAAACAATATAACATTGATTGAAAAAAGTATTGACTTAACAAAAACCAAATGTTATATTAATCAAGTCGCCTTTGAGCGATATTGTCCTTTGAAAACTGAACAGAAGTCAAATGCAAAAAACGTGCCATGTTGAAAGACATGTAAAATAAATCCCGTTGATTTTACTTAAATCAACA